>PAXU01000091.1 GCA_002714565.1 Rhodopirellula sp. | reverse complement strand
GAATTATGAGCGATTTGGAATGCCTGTAATTCGCGGCGACCGGGTGTTCTACAAGCACAATGACGGACTTCAAAACCAAAGCGTTCTGTATTGGGCTAATAGCCTCAGCGGTGAACGACGAGTCCTCATCGACCCGAATGAACTATCAGACGAGGGAACGGTTGCACTTGCATCCTGGAGTGTCAGTCCCAATGGCAAATTACTAGCGTACGGGTTACAGCGAGATGGTTCGGATTGGCGAGAGTGGCATGTTCGCGATATCGAATCAGGAGAAGTTGCAGATGACCACCTCAAGTGGGTTAAGTTCTCTGGAGTTTCATGGAGTCCCGATAACAGCGGTTTCTTTTACTCGCGTTACGATGAGCCACGCACGGATGAAGAATTCACTGGTTCTAACTACTTCCAAAAGCTCTACTTTCACCATCTGGGAGACGATCAATCTGATGACCAGCTGATTTACGAACGGCAGGATGAGAAGGAATGGGGATTCAGTGGCTATGTAACTGAAAGCGGTGATTACCTGATCATCTCTGTCTGGAAAGGTTCTGGAAACAAGAATCAGTTGTTTTACAAATCTCTCACAGACTCGGATGCAGACGTCGTCGAACTCATAAACAAATTCGACTTCGAATACAGCTTTGTTGGTCATGATGCGACAAGCTTCTACTTTATGACGGATGACAATGCAAAGAAGCGTCGCGTCATCTCGATTGACATCGAGAATCCAAACAAAGACCAATGGCAGGAGATCATTCCTGAGTCAAGTGACACGCTAGAAGACATTAGTCTGTTTGGCGATACCTTTATCGTTAGCTATTTGCATAAGGCTCACAGCCGCATTGAACGCTATTCAATCTCGGGAGAATCGCTCGGCACGATCGAGCTTCCAGGAATCGGATCTGCGGGCGGATTCGGCGGACGGCGCGATCAGCAAACCTGTTTCTTCTCTTTCTCCAATTACACGCAGCCATACACTATTTACCAATACGATATCGAGTCGAACGAATCGAGTGTGTACAAGAAAGCGGATGTCGACATTAACTCCGACAACTTTGAAACGAAACAAGTGCTGTACAAGAGCAAAGATGGCACAGAAGTGTCCATGTTCATTTCTCACAAGAAAGGAATGACACTCGATGGCAGCAATCCCACCATCCTCTACGGATACGGTGGTTTTGATATTTCATTGACTCCCGGTTTTTCCGTAACAAATATGGTCTGGATGGAAATGGGAGGTGTTTATGCTGTTGCAAACATCCGTGGTGGAGGCGAATACGGCAAAGACTGGCATGAAGCCGGTAAGTTAGTCCAGCGGCAGAATTCGTTCGACGACTTCATTTCAGCGGCAGAGTACTTGATAAGCGAAAAGTACACTTGTACAGAACGCCTTGCAATCAAGGGCGGAAGCAACGGCGGACTATTAGTCGGTGCAGTAATGTGTCAGCGGCCAGAGTTGTTTGGCGCTACGTTACCTGCCGTGGGTGTCATGGATATGCTGCGTTATCACAAGTTTACGATCGGCTGGGCGTGGGTTTCTGAATTCGGATCCTCCGATGACCAAGAGCATTTTAAATTCCTGTACAAGTACTCCCCACTTCACAACCTGACTCGAGGTACTCGTTACCCAAGTACACTGGTCACTACTTCGGACCACGATGATCGCGTCGTACCGGGGCACAGTTTCAAGTTCGCAGCTGCGCTTCAGCACGCGCACAAAGGTAAAAATCCTGTGTTAATTCGAATCGAAACGAATGCCGGTCATGGAGCGGGCACAGCAACGAGCAAACGCATCGATGCTGCAGCTGATATCTTTGCGTTTCTCACTCGTACTCTTGGATTCCAACCACAACTGTCCAACTAACAAATTACTGACGTCACTGATCGACCATCACGACAAAGGCAATCATTATGCGACTCGGATTAATCAACTCAGCGTGGGTTCAAGCAAATCAGCCCACTACATTTGGATTGCAAAAGACCAAGGAAATTGGCTTTGACTGCATCGATATCTTCCTTGACCCGATGATCGACGATGTAAAAGAACAGAAACTAATTAAGGATGAGTGCGATCGATTGGATTTACCAATCGTTAGCGTGTGTTGTGTCGCCGTAGGACTTATCGATTTTAATCCTGCTGTACAACAATTCCATTTGGAGAGATGCAAGCAATTCCTGGATTTGGTGTACCGATTCGAAGGGGAGAACTTATTATTGGTCATCGGTGAGTACATTTGGAATCAGGAGGTAATTCCACCTGAAGAACAATGGAAAACCGCCGTTGAGAATTGCAAGATCCTCGGGGACTATGCTGCAAACCTTGATATTCAAATTGCACTGGAGTTGGAACCATTTCCACTTTCACTGCTGAACGACGTCGATTCAATGGTCCGCTTTATCGACGATTGTGATCACGATGCCGTTAAGGCCAATATCGACGTTTCACACTTGTTACTGGCAGGCGTAGGACCGCATGAAATGGCACGTTTTAAAGACAAAGCAATTCATGTGCATATCTCAGATTGCGATGGCAAGGTTCACGGTGACTTACCACCTGGGCGCGGCGTTGTTGACTTTAACCCGTATCTTCAAGGCATCAAGGATTTAGATATGGATGGCACAATCTCCATCGAATTGGAATACTCTCCGGAACCTGACAAAATTGTCGAGTGGGTTGAAGAAGCATATGTAGAAACAGATAAGCTGATGCAGGCGATTAATCTTCGTGGGTAACGATATGACGCTCAATCACCTATGCGAAATGCCTAATAACAAGTCGACACCTATCGGCTGTATCGGTTCGGGCTTCATCATGGCTGACTGCCATATTCCCGCTTATCTTGACGGTGGGTTGAATCCCGTTGCCATCGCATCGCGGACACCGGCCAATGCACAATCCGTTGCAGAAAGACATGGACTGATCGCATTTGACAACTATCGCGAGATGCTGGACACCGCTGAAATCGAAGTTGTGGATATTGCAGTCCCACCCGACGTTCAGCTGAGTGTGATCGATGAAGTCATTAAGCGCAAAGACAAGATCCGCGGAATTCTGGCTCAAAAGCCATTAGGAGTGAACTACCAACAGGCCAAAGAGATCGTCAACAGATGTGAATCAGCAGGAATTGTTCTCAGCGTTAATCAGAACATGCGCTTCGATCATTCCGTTCGCGCTTGCAAAGACCTATTACAGCAGGAATTGATTGGGGATCCCGTCCTGGCAACGATAGATATGCGTGCAATTCCACATTGGATGCCATGGCAACAGCGCCAAGGCTGGGTCACGTTGCGCATCATGTCGATACATCATCTCGATACACTTCGATACTGGTTGGGGGATCCAATTCGAGTCTTTTGCAGTACACGTGAAGACCCTCGCACGGCAGAATCCTTTGAACACCAGGATGGAATCTGCCTGTATATTCTTGAGTTTGAAAATGGCGTACGAGCTTCTGCGTGGGATGACGTATGGGCCGGCCCCAGCAATGAAGGTTCTGCTGCGGATATCGGTATTAACTGGAGAATCGAAGGTACAACCGGGATGGCGCGGGGGACGATTGGATGGCCTAATTATCCAGAGCGAACGCCAAGTACTCTGGATTACACCAACACTCAGCTCGGTGACGTGTGGATCAGGCCTCGATGGGACGAAGTGTGGTTTCCCGATGCCTTTGTCGGAACGATGGCTCAGCTACTTGTTGCATTGGAGTCCAACACGGAACCAGAAATCTCTGCGCACGACAACCTAAAGACCATGGCGCTAGTTGAAGCGTGCTATATTTCCTCACAAGAACATCGCGCGGTGGAGCTAGCTGAATTGCTCTGCTAATAGCACGGCCCAAAGTCAAACCGAGACGTACCTAAAGCGATTCATCGGTTAGATGTAACGGTTGATCAGGTTTTCAAGCATTTCCTGACGACCGCTCACATTTTCTGTGATCTCGCCCTTCTCCAGCATGTATGCCTCAAGAGATTCAAACGAGGCATTGCCCGACTCAATTTCAGCACCGACTCCGGAGTCCCAACTGCTGTAACGATCTTTTACAAACTGACATAATTCGCCTTCCTCGCGAATAGCAGCAGCAATCTTAAGACCTCGAGCAAATGCGTCCATACCACCGACATGAGCATAGAACAAGTCGATTGGCTCAAAACTCTCGCGNCGAACCTTGGCGTCAAAATTCACACCNCCCTGATTCAGTCCACCGTATTTCAACAGCATNAGCATCACTTGGGCAGTCAANTAAATATCGGTTGGGAATTGATCCGTATCCCAACCAAGCATCAAGTCACCCGTGTTGGCATCAATTGATCCGAGCATTCCTTGTGCACCAGCGTAGTCCAGTTCATGCATCATCGTATGACCGGCAAGCGTTGCATGGTTCGTTTCAATGTTTAACCGGAAACGCTCCGTGAGGTCATAGTTACGAAGGAAGTTGATACACGCAGCAACATCCGAGTCGTATTGGTGCTTTGTGGGTTCTTTCGGCTTTGGTTCAATCAGAAACTGGCCGGTAAAACCAATCTTATTTGAGTGATCGATNGCCATATGCATGAACTGTCCCATGTGNTCCAGTTCACGCTTAATATCTGTGTTGTAAAGTGTTTGATAGCCTTCCCGACCACCCCAGAACACGTAACTCTCGCCGCCTAGTTCGTGTGTTACTTCCATCGCTTTTTTGACTTGGGCTGCCGCATATGCAAATGCATCTGCATTACAACTGGTGCTCGCACCGTGCATGAACCGTGGGTTACTGAAGAGGTTTGCTGTACCCCAAAGGAGCTTAATTCCGGTTCGTTGCTGTTCTTCTTTGAGTACTGCAACAACGGCATCAAGATTCGCATGTGACTGGGCGAGTGATTCACCTTCTGGTGCTACGTCGCGATCNTGAAATGCATAAAACGGAGCGCCGAGTTTTTCCATGAACTCGAAGGCGACCCTAGCTCGGTTACATGCATTCTCGACAGAATCAGTTCCGTCTTCCCAGGGACGCACCATGGTCGGGCTACCAAACGGGTCGAGCCCGTTACCACGAAAAGTATGCCAGTACACAACACTGAATCGAAGATGTTCCTTCATCGTCTTACCCTCGATCACTTCNTCCTCGTTGTACCAACGAAATGCGAGAGGGTTTTTTGAATCAGGACCTTCGTATTGAATCTTGTTTACTTCTGGGAATGCGGACATGCGTTACTCTCAGTTTCTCTGTCATATGACTCGAATATTGTTCTCGCCAAATCACTATCTGGCATCACTTTGTCAATGTGTCACAAATTATCAGCAGTCGCAACCACCGGTAACACTTTGCATTGTTTGTAGACGCGNCGGCGATTCAATTCGCCATAATNCGAGTTTCAAGCTGTGANGGTGCCGGCTCAGCTGAATCCGNATGTTCTTTTGCGATCGCTGTCAACTTCTCGATAATTTCTGGATGCTTTTCAGCCAGGTTTTGAGATTCAGACGGATCGACATCCAGATTAAAAAGCAGTGGTACTTCGTGAGTGACCGGCTGCGGTTGCCCGTAGGCATTTTGCGTCATGAAGTGCATTTTCCAGCTACCGTGCCGAATGGCCATTAACCGGTAACCGCGGTAATAGAAATACGTCTCACGGTCGCCTTTACCTCCNGTGAGAATCGGCATCAGGTTGATTGAATCCAATTCACGGTCATTGGGTAAATCGATCCCCGCTATGTCGTGTGCTGTTGCNNANATATCCATNGTGCTGCTNATTTCAGCNGAAACAGANCCNGCTGGAATCGTACCAGGCCACCATGCAACAGTTGGCTCACGCATNCCACCTTCCCACGTACTCCCTTTACCATCCCGCAACAANCCNGCTGACCCGCCGTGATCGTTAAATATCAACCANGGTCCGTTGTCAGAGGTGAAGATTACCAGAGTATTATCATCAAGATTGTGTTTACGCAGTGTCTCTAAGACCTGCCCAACACTCCANTCNATTTCCTCAATCACGTCACCATACAACCCGCGGCGACTNTTTCCCGCGAACTTCTTTCCTCGAAACAANGGNACGTGNGGAAGGCTNTGCGGCATGTACANGAAAAANGGTTGANCNTTNTTTTCGCGAATGAAACTTACTGCTTCTTCCGTATAACGTCGGGTAATCGTCGTTTGATCAGCGGGTCGCTCGACAATTTCTTCATTTCGCATAAGCGGGACATTCCAGTACTCGACTTTTGGATTCCAGAATGCTTCCCGGCCTTTCGGAGTACCTGCAANTCGATCCATGTCATTGGAATAAGGAATCCCAAAGTACGAATCAAAACCATTGCTCGTCGGAAGATAGGGGGGCAAGTGNCCTAGATGCCATTTACCAATACACGCAGTTGCATACCCAGCTGATTTGAGTTGCTCTGCAATCGTGAGCTCCGCTTCTGGAATACCCAAGGCCGAATCCGGGAATAGTACCCGCCGCTTGTTACTACACATCCCNTTTCTCATTGGCAGTCGACCCGTCATGAGAGCTGCACGGCTAGGCGTACATACTGGTGCAGCAGAATAAAACTGCGTTAGTTTCATGCCTTCCTGAGCCATACGATCAAGCTCCGGAGTTGCGATGGTCGGGTGTCCAAAACACCCCAAATCTCCATACCCAAGATCATCTGCAAAAATCACAACAANGTTAGGTTGCTGCTTTGCTACGGCAAAGCTCGTCATGCTAATGNATGCCAGAATCACAACGAGNAGTTTTCGGATGCTATTCATATATNTGGATATACCTATCTAAGAGTTAGTTTGTTTTGGATTTGGATTTCATTTTTTTGGCGATGTACCAGTCTGCAAATCTTGGGAACAATTGAAAGAGAGCAAAATATAATCTCGCTTTGCGCGGAATAATGATCTCCGGTTTTCTCGTTTCGCAACCCTTGATGATCTTCTTTGTCAGCTTGGCCGGATCAATCAGGTTAAGCCGGATTCCCGCNCCTGGCTTGGCAGCAGACNCTGGCATATCGTTGTTCACTTGATATCGAGGCGAGGGGTCATCGCGGGCAATCGGTCCGGGACAAACGAACATAACATGGACGCCATCGGTTTTCAGCTCTGGACGAAGTTGTTGNGTGTATGCGGTGAGTGGATGCTTGCCAATTGCATAGGCACCGATGAATGGACCTGCGGATTTTGCAGCGAGAGATCCCATGTTAANCAGGTGACCTTGGGACTCTATCAAGTAAGGCATAACTTGATTGGTGCAACGGACTGTTGACAGGAAGTTCATATCGATCGCATCCTGACACTGCTCTACTGTCAACTCCTTAGCTGTACCGCGGTCACTCTTACCAGCATTGTTAATCCAAACGTTGATTTGTCCGTGCTCAGAAATCACTGTCTGGACAAGTTGTTCTACCGATGCATCGTCGGTCACATCGCAACGAACAGTAAACAGCGAGTCACTCTCTAGATCTTCCTTTGCTGCGTCTAATCGACCTTCATCCCGACCGGAGATCACGACCGTGGCACCGGCCCTAAGAAATCCTTTTGCGATTTCTTTCCCAACTCCCGAAGAGCTGCCAGTGATCACCACTACTTTATTGTTCCAGTACGTCATGAGAATTCTGACATGTAGCTCGTATAGGGTGATCGGACGCCAAAAGTGGAAGTCAACTGAGGGAAGTGGACTGCTTCCACAGTCCAACAACAATGTTCTTTGGTTAATAGTTTCTAGTGTAGTTTGGCAAGTGCGTTGGCTCTATGCTCACCCACCGGCGGATTCACGTAAATTCGCTAAGAGCGGCTTACAACGGTTTAAAGCGACTGACTTCCCAGCTAACATCGGGAGTTTGATTCATACCACCAATTTCGAAACGCAAGTACTTCTGTGGAAAGTGGTATCGCGGATCAAAGGCACCTTTAATCAGGATCTCACAAGTTTCCGGGCCGGTGTTCCCGGCTTTCAGATTTTCGATGTGTTCCAGATCACGTGCAATTGTCTCGAACATACCATTGACCGACCAAGTCTCGAAGGCATGAAGTCGTTTCAGCGAAGTACCGTTGAGTTCCACAGCCACTACCTCACTATTCTGTACCGAGACGACGTAGCGATCCTTTTGGAATGTCGTAACGAGTACTTCGATCTCATAACTGTCGATCCCACATTTCATCCACTCTGTTCTGGCATCGTTTAGCAATGTTAGGTCAACATCAGAGACTCCACTACGAATGAAGTAAATGGCCCAACTCGCTAGAATAGTGATGATCCCGAGAATATACAGCCCGCGCCGTTTTGAGGTTCCTTGATTTGGCGTGCTTTGGGGTTCCATCAGTCGTACTTGGATGTATATATAGGGCTTTCCGTCTGAATAATCTACTGGAGTTAATCGTACGTGAACTTAGCGAAAACGTCGAACCCCGTACCGAGTAAGCGTGCACGAACAAAAATCGTGGCAACCGTTGGTCCTGCTTCCGTGGACAAACTTCAGGAGCTGTTGCTCGCTGGAGTGGACGTGTTCCGTGTCAACATGGCACATGGTACTCGGGAACAGCACCAGACAATCGTCGATTCGATTCGCAGTTTAAGCAAATCACTTGATATCCCAGTTGGCATATTAATCGATCTGGCGGGTCCAAAAATCAGGCTTGGAGAATTATTCGCCGATCCAATTGATTGTGTCGTGGGGACTCATTACACATTTACGACGGCTGACGAAGCTACTTGCGCCACGGAATTGACAACGAATTACGCTCCCTTAATTGAAGAGCTCAGCGTCGATGATTCGGTAATGCTCGCAGATGGCACCGTAGAAATGAAAGTCATTGAAGAGTCGGAAACAACGGTGACCTGTCGTGTTGTGGAAGGTGGGATCCTCCGTAGTAGACAGGGAGTAAACCTTCCCGGCGTGAACCTAAGCGTCCCTGCACTTACAGTTCAGGACAGGGATAACGCTGTCTGGGCGACGAGTGTAGACGCCGATTTTATTAGCCTTAGTTTTGTACGTGCCCCGCTGGAGCTTCTTGAGTTAAAAGCGTTGCTCGAAGAGCAAGGCAGTCAAGCAATGGTCATTGCAAAAGTTGAAAAACGTGAGGCAATGCAGCGTCTTGACGAAATCGTGCTTGCATCCGATGCCGTCATGGTTGCTAGAGGCGATCTGGGCGTCGAGATCGATGTTGCAGAAACCCCCATCGCACAAAAGCGAATCATCCAGAAGTGCCACGATTACTCGCGACCAGTCATCGTCGCGACACAAATGCTCGACAGCATGCAACACTCCACTCGGCCAACTCGAGCGGAAGTAACCGATGTTGCAAACGCCATTCTCGATGGAGCCGATGCATGTATGCTTTCCGGTGAGACAGCAATCGGGACATACCCGGTCGAGACCGTGCGCATGATGAATCGGATCATGCTAAATACAGAGGCGACATTGCACGATCGCAAGCCCATTACCAAAGCATTATTGGAAGAGGGTGTCCAACCAGTCACATCCGCAATTGTGTACGGTGCAGCCCGTGTCGCTGAACAGCTTGGAGCAAAGTTGGTAGTTGTGGCCACGCGGACCGGAAACACAGCGCGTATAAAGGCAAATCAAAAAGACTTTATACCCACCGTTGGCGTCAGCCGTGATGAGAAGACGTTGCGACAGCTCTGTCTCTATTGGGGGATTATCCCTCTGGGCGGCATGCCCATCGGAGATGGACAGGAATTGCGTAATGCCGTTGAACAATGGGGCAAGCAACAGGGGCTACTTATACGTGGTGACAGCATCGTCTTTGTAACAAGTAGCACATTCGGACCACTTGGCCATGACATGGTGTTCGTTCACGAGATTGAAGACTAGCAATAAGTTAACATTTCAGAGAAGTTAACTTATAGTTCTCCCATTGCATCATCAATTTCTTTCAAATACACGTCGTCATATCGTGCTTTGGCATTAAACGTACCGAGACCTAGCTTACCTTCGGTGATATCGTCACCAAATTGATAAGTAGCCATCTGCTCACCACCAATCTTGAGTGTCGCCAGATTATTCTCATCCAGTAACAAGGTCAATGCGTAGTCGGTATTGGCCGCGATCGAAGCTCGTGTCTCTACCAAGCGGCTAAAGCCGCCATTTTTATATTCGCCGATTGTCCAGATTTTGTTTCCGACAAAAGTACCTGCAAATTTNAAGTCATTTTCATTGTGGTAGTCAAATACGACCATCGAGTTCGTCCAATAACCACCCGANTTCAATGAATTGATCGTTGCGCCAAATTCGACGTTCTCAGGTAGCGCTTCACCAAGATTGATAACGGAGATCGCATTTGAACCTTTTTCAGGCGTGGTGTGGTACTGAGCATTCTCGACCGCCCATGCACCTGAAACGGCGGTAAAATCCTGAGCCTCACCATCGTCAAAATCATCTGCAAAAGGAATNCCTGCTGCGACAGTTACTGTCACCGTACCGGTGGCCTGCTGATCTGCATCGTCCTTTACGATGTATTGGAACGAATCGACTCCGCTGAAGTCGGTTACCGGTGTGTAGTCAATTGCGTCATCAACACCGTCAGAATCTGTATCAACGAGCGTTATTGTGGCATCAGTTCCGGACACAGAAATAATCTCATTTGTTCGGCCATTTACTTCAACATCATTGGCCAGCACATCGATTCGCACGGATTGATTAACGAGGGTTTGGGTAACATCGGGATTGGCTTCCGGACCAGGTATAAGTGCTTTAAGCAACACGTCATCAAATGACGCGCGACCATTTATCGAACCGAGCCCCACACTTCCGTTATTAATATCAGCATCAAACGTATAGGTTACTTTCGTGTCACCGTCGACTTTGAATGTGACTTTCTTGCCTTCAAATATCGTCGAGGTTTCATAGTCGTGATTCCGCTGAATCGACTCATTGGTAGATGCCAGTACATTTAATCCACCATCATAGGTACCGACGACCCATCTCCCTGATCCAACCAAACCACCGGCGACCTTGAAATTCTCCGGTCCCTGATAATCAAATATCTGAAATGCATTTGTCCAGTATCCACTTCCGCCAGGTACTGCATTGAGGACAGCCTCAAGCTTAAACTCGCTAGGCAGGTCTTCGCCCAGGTTGATCGTTGATGCGGCCGCATGGCCTTTTTCAGGTGTGAGATGGTACCTGCCGTTTCCGATCGTCCATTCACCATCACGCGGCGAGAAATCCTGAGCTTCTCCGTCTTCGAAGTCTTCTGAAATTGGCATTCCCGCAGCCACTGTTACACTAACCTCACCGGTATCTGTTTGCCCTGCAGTGTCATTCACTACATATTCAAACGTATCTATTCCACGGAAGTCGTTCGACGGCGTGTAGTCGATAGCATCGTTGATTTGATCGTCATCCGTATCAACGAGAGTGACGGTGCCGCTTGCTCCGGAAACGGAAGCAACCGAATTCGTTCTGCCATCGATTTCAACATCATTCGCCAANAAGTTGATNCGAACAGTTTGACCAACGAGTGTGTTGGCTGAATCATCAGTCGCTTCAGGCCCTGGAGTCAGCTCCTTGACCAGTAAATCGTCAAAGGTCACGCGTGCATTTATTGATCCAAGCCCCACTTTACCGTCATTGATGGTTCTTTCGTATGTATGCGAAAGCTTGGCTTCGCCATCAACGATCAAGGTAACCGTTTTACCTTCGATTCTGGTTTCCAAAACATAATCTTGTCCTGCNCTTATCGATTCAGCAGCTGTTGTTAGTTGTTGCAAGGCACCATCAAAGCTACCGATTACCCATTTATTTCCGCCGGTGAGGAAGCCAGCAAGTTTGAAATCTTCAGGGCCCTGATAGTCAAAGATATGAAATGCATTACTCCAATATCCACCGCCGGATTTTGCATTCATCGACGAGACAACCTTAAAATCGCTTGGCAAAGCGTGGCCGATGTTTACTACAGACACACCAGGATTGCCCATCGCTGGTTTGAGGTGGTATTTGCCTTCACCAAACGTCCAGTCACCAAGTGTTGGGGCAAGATCTTGCGCAGATCCCTCATCAAAATCTTCAGAAATTGGCATCGCAGCAGCCACGGTGATACTGACACTACCGGTGTCTGACTGGCCAGCTGAATCTTCCACTACATACTCAAATACATCTGCACCGCGAAAGTTATTAGATGGTGTATAGTCAATCGAGTCGTCCTTGCCATCCTGATCGGCGTCGATAAGAGTGACAGTGCCTGTATAACCTGACACCGATTTAAGCTCGTTGGTTCGGCCGTCAATCACAACGTCATTAGCGATCAGATTAAGCCTGACCGTTGAACCGACGAGGGTCTGTGACGCATCATTGACAGCTTCCGGACCCGGGATCGTTTCTTTTATAGTAATGTCATCAAATTGAGTTTTGGCGTTATGTGCCGCCAACCCAACTTTTCCGGCATTTTGCGAGGTTTCAAAACCGTAATTAAGGACGGTTTCACCATCGACCACGAGTGTGGCTTTGTTATCTTCAAGGAGCACCTTCATGTCGTAGTCATGATTATGTTCTAAATCAAAAGATTCGGTTACAAGATCATGCTTTCGCCCTTCGACGACTTCGCCGATCGCAAAACGATTACCACCGACCCACATACCAGCGTAGTTGTAGTTTTCAACATCTTGGTAGTTAAAAATTGTGAAAGCATTCTTGGCATATCCACCAACATTTTCAGCACGCACGGTTGAATGGATTTCCAGATTCTCNGGTAAATCCTGACCGATCGTGACNGTGGCAATATTTGACTCGCTTGGCGAATTTGCGATGTAACGATTATTCGCAATACTCCAGTTACCGTTTCGCACGACGAAGTCTTGCGCCTGCCCGTCATTAAAGTCTTCTTCAATGGGTAGTTCAGCNGCAACAGTAACCTTCACCTCACCAATGTCTACCTGATCGTTACTGTCTTTTACNGTGTAGGTAAACGTATCCAAGCCTCTGAANCCATTTGATGGAGTGTATTGAATTGCTTCCGCATCGCCGTCCTGATCTGCATCGATCAAGGTAATGGTGCCATCACCACCTGAAGCTGCTGAAACTTCAATGGTTGTTCCATCAATTGCGATATCNTTTGCCAGCACATTGATNNTTACAGCCTGATCTACCGACGTGAACACTTCATCATCCACTGCCGTCGGGCTCGGGATAGCTTCCTTGATCGTCACATCATCAAAGTGCGTTCGTGCGCGGTTAGCAAACAGGCCAACTTTGCCACCATTNAGAGAGTCATCAAAGCTACGTGACATGATGTCTACATCGTCGAGAGTGACCGTCAGCTTATTGTCTTCAACCAACGCACNTAGCTTGTAATCCTGACCGGTATTCAGATGCATCGTCTCCCGAACCAGTTCCTGCGAAGAACCGTTGACCACTTGGCCAATGGAAACACGATTACCGCCGAAGTACATTCCGGCAAACTTGAAATTCTCTTCATCCTGATAGTCAACAACAATGAAACCATTCGTCCAGTAACCTGACTGACGTTCTGAATTCAANGTCGCTTCGATAAATAGATTCTCTGGTAAGTCCTGTCCAACGTTTGCAGTCGATATGGAATACCCTTCTCGNNTTGNCNNAGATNTGAAACGACTATTGACCAGTTCCCACTCTCCGGAACTGACACTNAAGTCATCCGCTTTGCCGTCGTTGAAGTCCTCGAAGATCGGCAATTGGCCTGCAATGGTAACTCTTACATCCGCAGTTGCAGTTTGGTCATTTGTATCAATCACGGTATATGAGAACGTGTCGACACCGCGAAAACCAGACTTCGCATCATACTTGATGGAATCTGCAACTTGATCGTCATCNGTATCAACGAGCGTCAATGTACCTTCGCCACCNCTGGCACTNTCAACGGNAAGTGTTGTTCCATTAACGGCGANATCATTAGCAAGAACATCGATNGTGATTGTTCCATCGACNANGATATTCGCAGCATCGTCAATTGCGGTTGGACTAGGAATGTGCTCCTTAACAATTACATCTTCATATCGAGTCTTGGCGCGGTTAGAGAACAACCCCACTCTGCCATCGTTTAAATCTTCACCAAAACTGGCAGATCCGATCACATCACCATCGATGACTAACGTCGCCTTTTGGCCTTCAATTAATGCAACAACGCGGTAGTCGGTGTTATAGCTGAGGGATTTCTGAGGCGTGATCTTATCCTGCNCAGAACCATCAACCATTTCACCGATGGCTACTCGGTTCTCGCCAAATCTGAGCGCGACGTATTTGAAATTATCGTCATCCACATAATCGAAGATAAGCTGGCCGTTTTTCCAGTAACCGCCAGCATTTTCGCCTCGCATGGTGGCTTGAATCTCCAGATTCTCAGGTAGGGCAACTCCGATATTGGCCGTTGCAATTGAAAACCCTTGTTTCTCGGTAGAGACAAACTGGTCGTTGATTATTTCGAAAACACCAGTCGATACAACAAAATCCTGAGCTTCTCCATCATTAAAGTCTTCATCCAATGGCAAGTCGGTTGCCACAGTTACGACTACNGATGCAGAATCGGTTTGCTCATTGCTATCGGTCACTGTGTAGGTGAATTCATCAATCCCTCGATAATCCACCGCAGGAGTGTACTGGACGGAGTCGTTCTTTCCATCCTGATCAGAATCCACTAATGCAAGCGTACCTTCGCCACCCTCAGCTGATGTCACGCTGACAGTAGTGCCATCAACCGGAATGTCATTACCGAGAACTGCAACGGTGACTGCCTGCCCTACGAGTGTGAAGGCTGAATCATCGACCGCATCCGGTGACGGCAAGACTTCAGTGATAGAGAAGTCATCAAAAATCGCCTTTGCGTTGCTCGTGGCCAGTCCGATCTTACCGTTATTTGGAATGTCGTTGAGTTCAACTTG
>PAXU01000090.1 GCA_002714565.1 Rhodopirellula sp. | reverse complement strand
CTTGTGTTGGAATCGCTCGCCGATCGCTTGATATGATGCTCGCACACGTAAAAGATCGGATCACTTTCGGCGAAAAACTTGCTGATCGCCAGGCTATTCAATGGTGGATCGCTGATGCCGCCACAAAGATTCATGCAACCCGCTTGATGGTACACGATGCCGCTCGAAAAGTTGACGCCGGAGACGATGTAAGAACCGAAGCCTCCATGATCAAGGTCTTTGCTACCGAAATGGCCACAGAAATTGTTGATCACGCGATGCAATCCTTTGGAGCAATGGGTATAGCGAAGGAGATGCCTTTACAGCTTTTTGCACAACAAGTCAGAGCAGCACGTATTTACGAAGGGCCAACAGAGGTTCACAGGTGGGTGATTGCTCGCCGCCTTCTTAAGGGGAGCTGAAATTTTCTCAATTCGTATTCAAAGTAGCGCGCGTAACTTCGATTGCGTATGTCGAACCCCACCCACATAAGTATCTTCCAATTTCCGAAGATCTGTAACATCATTTGTGGGGTCGCCATCAACAATCAAAAAGTCTGCTCGGTTTCCTTCTTTTATAATTCCAATCTCATCCTCGGATCTGAGATACCGAGCCGCAGTAGATGTCACTGATTTAAGCGCTCCAATAGCTCCCATCGAATCAGATAAAAGTTCAATCTCGCGAAGTAGCGAAAAACCAGGTGGTGGGAACGGGATTGCTCCACAATCCGTTCCACCAACCACAATACCGCCACGCTCATGAAGCAGTCTAGTTACCTCTTGATGTTTCTCTAATGCTCCTGCTCCTTGGCTTGCCTCAAAAAACCAGTTGTGAATATCCCAGTCTGGCATTCCCCCAATTTGCAAAGTCTCTGGCAAGTCCATTGACTGCCTCGTCTACCACCAGTGTGAGTACTCGGGCACTATTCAGTGCGACTCGAATAGACCTTGGTTTGTCAGCACCTGTCATCGCTGATACCTCAAAACCATATAGTGACTGAACCTGATTGGCATTCTCCTCACCAATACTCGCTTTTACGACATCACCGTGTGCAACCATCCCATCAACACACACTTTAAACCGAACGGCACCTTCACCTTCGGCCGTAGCATCAATGCCGATATCAGATCTGAATTCAGAAAACTCTCCATTTAACCAATATGTGATTTCACTTACCGAATGCGTGCCAACACCTTTTTTGTATTCTCTTTCGCCAATCTTCAACGGGGTATCGTTTACAGATTTATCCAACTTCATTTCCTTATAGGTTTGATAAACGTGCCTTAGCGATGGTTCGGATTTGATGCCTTTATGAAATATTGAATTGAGTGACTGGTTGTATACCAGTTGTCGAGGTCCGTGCCACAAACTCACTTTTTTTGGATCAGTATCTTTTGTGTCTCCGATAAATTGATTTCGTATTTCCGTGCGGATTGGCAAGTTTAGTTGAATATCTATCGTCGACCGATCGGACCAAACTCTTTCTATCACACACCAACCGTCTTTAATCTGCACCTCGACGGGCTCACCATCCACCGACAGACTCAACACACGACTCCATTTTGGGATGCGAATATTAACATCTGCTTCAACACTTTCTCCTACAGACATTGTTAACTTCATCCTCCCCGACTTGGGATAAGTAGTCTCAAGGTCAAGCTGAACAGGTGTACCTGAAACTTCCAACTCCGTTGTTGAAGGATAAAAAAAGCTGACAAAGATGGATTTTTTATCCGTTGTTACGGCGTATTGAGGAATTTCTGCCAACGTTCGTGTACCGTGCATGGCACAACAAAACGGCCATGGCGATCCCTCTCTCACAAAGTCCACTCCTCGGTCACCACAAAAACCACCAGACGCATCCTGGTTGAATAACAAATGATTACGTGCGACGCGTTCCGCCAAATCGAGGTATTCTGTGTCGCCTATCACGCGCCATAAATCGACATTTAATCCCCACCAATCAAAGACGCTACAACCTTCATCGAACCAATAATTCAGACTAAACCCTTCGCGTTGCCCAAGATGTTCGACAATTCCACCGCCGGGCCACATCACATGTTTTTTGAAATATTCATGTTGATCAAGTGCCTTCTGCATCAACGCTGTCGTCTTTTCATCATCACCTAAAGCCTTTAATTCGTCGCAGATATTTACGATACCGCGGATGGCCAAAAGATAAGAATGTGTATGTTGACTGATCGCATTTACATCTGGAACGGACTCAGCGATTCGCAGTGCAAAGTCGAGATACTTGCGCTCACCTGACACCTTATACAACTCAACCATCGCTTCAGTGCCAACCCACCAGAATGAACTAGGAGCACCTAACTGACCTTCCACAAAGTAATTTGCAATGAAATGGTCTCCAAGTTTCGTTGCGGCATCCAGGTACCCGGAACCATCCGGCTGATATTGGTGCGCCCATATCAATCCCAACATACCTCGAGCATTTCCGAACCAATAGCCATTGGAATAGGCATGTCCAGTACGTGTTGGGTCAACAGGTTTACCATTCTTAAAGGAACCATCTCGACGTTGGTTGGCTAACAGTCCAAATCCAACCTCATCAAAGCGTCGGGATATATCCTCTCCAAGCATTAGTGACACACGTGCATATGCCTCCAGTGTTCTTCCAGGCCAATCTGCTGCCCAAAGCCCAAATGAGTGATCATCTGTAAGCTCCGCTTCGAATCCACTCCACAACTGTTGACGGGTTGCGAGATCCAAATATTCAACGGCAAGCTTCATTCGGGATGCCAATTCCCCACGGATTTTCACGTTTGCTGGATCCGTAGGGACAATGCGCTGAGCTAGGATACTATTCCCGTACAAAAGGAATGAAAGCACAAAAAGAATTCGCAGAAACATAAACTCGGCTTTCCTCAAGAGTACGGTTGCAGACGACGCGCAATCCGTATGTCTAATGTTGATAGATGAATTCCTTGGAATTCAAAATGGTCCAAAGAATATCTTCCCAGGCCTTTTGGCGATCATCGCTGCTGGAAATATAGTCGAGTAGCTTTTCAGAAGCACCAGCATTAGGCATACGACTCAAGGCGCGGGTATAAAACTCAACCAATATTTCCTGATCTGAAGCNCCATTTTCGATCAGTGATTGAATTCGACTAGACGGGTCGGCAACTTTTCCTGAGACCATTTCGCCGACAGTCAGTTCAAGTGCTTGCTTGCGGCTAAAGCCGGGCGACCTATCGCATTCACAGGTTTGTCGACGGACTGGTTGGCCAAACGTACGCAGGAACGGATGCAGTTCGTAACGAACATAGCTGCTTGACGTGTTNATAAGCGTAACCACATCCGTCACTGGTAATTGCACAGCCCTGGTACCCAGGGGCAACTTAATCTTCTCTTTGGGAATCCCAATCGTNTAGTCTTCCATGACTTCATACTGCTCTGGTACACCTGTCACCTCGCAAATTGCATCGAGCAATACTTCGGCTGGAAGTGGCCGCGCCGTTTGGTGTGAGAAGTATTTGTTGTCAGATGAATTAAAGACATTGCCCAAAGATGAAGCTTGATAAGTCTTAGAGAGAACAATAGCGCGAATCAGTGGCCGCAGNCGGAAGTCATTTTNCGCAAAGTGTATGGCAAGCGCACTTAACAGCGGATCATTTGCCGATGGATTGGAATCACGAAAATCATCAACCGGCTCTACAATCCCGCGACCGTTGAGGTGAAACCAAATCCTGTTCNCAACAGACTTTGCAAAAAATGGATTGTCAGAAGTAACCAGCCAGTCCGACAACACTTTTCGATAATCACTCCCNTCTTCGATCGTNAGTGGCAATTCACCCGGAAAATGTGGCTTTACCTGTTTATGCTCAGCACCNGGCAAACTCGTTATCGACNTGTCCANTGCAACNGCAATCTGTCGACGCTCTGGTCGGCCATCAGGACCTGCTTTNCCNAGTCGTGATCTTGTGATTTGAGAGAAGAAGGCGGCCAGTCCGAGGTAGTCATCCTGCGTCCAACGTTCATAGGGATGATTATGGCACTGAGCACATTGCAACCGAATTCCCATAAACAACTGAGCGGTGGATTCAGCGAGATCCTTCTGGAGATAGTCGGCGTCAGTAACTTTCCTCTCCATTGGTGCAGCACAATAATAATTCGACGCACCGATAGAATAGGACTCACCCGTGGCGGTTAGCATCTCAGTCACCACCTCCGAGAACGGGCGGTCAGCCGAAACTTGTTCCCGCAACCACGCTTGAAACGTCTGGGCTCCTTGCAGTTGGATCGAATCACGGCTAACACGAAACACATCCATCCACTTCTTTGTCCACAGGTCAGAAAANTCCTCCCGCTGCATCAGCGCATCAATCAATTCGGCCCGTTTATTCGGAATATCAGAACCAACAAATCGAGTCATTTCTTCCGGTGTAGGAAGAACGCCACACAAATCCAAATAGACTCGCCTGACAAATTCTGCGTCGGTACAAACAACAGATGGTGTTATGTGCAATTGCTCCAATTTCGTATACACATGTTCATCTACAAAATTACTTGGTTCTGGATTCGTCCATTCATAGTCACGGGACGGCTCGGCAATATGCATCATGCGAGCAGATACCATTTTCCCCATATANCTGCACAGAATTGCCACTTCCCCTTGTTGGGNAAATGTAACCTTGCCACCAGCNTCGACCGTTGCCAATGCCAAATCGCTACTTGAAAAAGCCACCAGTTGNGTGACATCAACGGAAGTGCCATCTTCAAATTCGGCGGANACGACGAGTTGCTGNGTTGTAGCCGGGGCATGCAAGACACGCTCACCNGGGGTNACCGAGAGACTCTTTACCGACGTAGCATCAACATCATTAACAAGCCCTTGTTCCTGCCATGTTCGCAACAACGTTGCCGTCAGGCTTTCTTCTGAAAAACGCTGGCCACCAATNTGGGATACACGAGCCAATGGCTTTTGCAACACGAGGCTGTTATCCGGGTCCACGGCATTGGTTCTGCGTCCGAAGGCATCACGCACTAGTTGTTCGTAATCAAAAGACTCATCTGANCCCCAGAGGCTAAGTCGAAATCCACCTTTTCCACTAGGTGCACCATGACAGCGAATATCGCTGCATCCGTTGAGGCTTAATAACGGAACGATTTCGTGTTTGAAGCTGACCGGTTGCTCGACTTCGGCTAATTCGACATTCACGTCAATGGCCATTCGTCGATGACCAATTCTTACCATTAACGCTCCGGAACCCTGTCCACGAACCTGCACTAAACCAGTTTCTGTAACATCGCATGCACTAGTGTTACTCGAGTACTCGGCTAGNTGTGTGAGGTCGATTTCACTGCCGTCCGTCAAGATGCCGGTAACAAGCAACTGTCGTGTGTCGCGCACACTATGTAGATCAATACTGTCCGGAGTCACAACAATCTGAGTTCGTCGTGGTATGCGCGCATTGCGATCCGCAGCGTACGTATCTAACGCGAGCACGCAGGTAAGAGATGCTAACACTATGATTGGACTAAGTAGTCGCACACCAATTGGACGCTGTTTCCAGATCAAGCGAGAATCTCCTCAATAGGTCGGCCATCAAGTGCTACCTTTACAGGCTGGCCGTTCGAGTCCGGTATTTGCATCTCTGGATCGATTCCCAGGCATTTATAGATGGTGGCACAAATATCTGCAGGTGACACCGGTTTGTCCTTAACGTACGCCGCCTGACTATCCGACTTACCGTATAGAGTACCGCCTTGGATTCCAGCACCTGCAAACAAAACTGAATAACAGAATGTCCAATGATCACGACCGGCGTTCTTATTGATCTTTGGTGTTCGCCCCATATCACTCATCACGACAACGAGAGTCTCATCGAGCAATCCTGATTCACTCAAATCAGTCATTAATCCGTTAAATGTGTGATCGTAGACCGGAAGCAGCACTTCTTTGAGAATGCCAAAATTGCGTGAATGCGTATCCCAGATGGCACCATCTAGTTTTGCGGGACGTGTCCAAAATGCATCCCAGGTAACGTTGACGAACTTGGTTCCCTTTTCAACGAGATTTCTGCCAATTAGAGCGCTATTACCAAACAAAGTATCTCCGTAAAGTTCACGCTTAGCTTTTGCGACCTTTTCCAAATCAAAGGCCTCGCGAATTTCATTTGATGTGAGAAGCGCGAGTGCGCCCTTTTGAGCTCGTTCAAATTCACCACCACGTTCCAAATCNCGCANCGCATCGTCAAACTGATCNGTCAATCGGCGTCGTGCCTTTAGGCGATCCAGAGTTACTCCCTTTGGNAGCTTCGCAACCGGCAGTTTAGGTTCACCGTGTACGATTTGAGGCTGATAGGTATCGGGAGAGGGCTTTTCGCTTGTTGGGTAACATTCGGTAAACAGTGGGTCATACTGTCGACCAAGGAATCCTGCGTAAGGGCCAGCTCGTCGAATATGTTGTCCCCAGCCGAGCATACATGGCATATGCACATAAGCCGGGAAATCCGACTCCTGATTCATGTACTCGCAAACCGATCCCATGCTTGGTGGAAGATTATCCTGCACCACGCCAATCGACGGCAATGGCTCAGGATACCCTGTAAGGCTTGGCATAGGATTGTGGCAGCCCGCCTTGTGGTTTACTGTTCTAACAACAGCACACTTGTCCATCCAATTCGTGTGGTTGGGCAACAACTCACATACGTCCATACCCGGCACATTGCTTGCAACAGGTTTAAACTCGCCGCCGACCCCGCCAGGCGCATCGGGCTTCATNTCCCACATATCCTGAGTCGGAGCACCGCCAAGCAGGTAAAGCACTATTACGCTCTTGGCTTTGCCACCGGAATCTGTGTTTACCGAGGCGTTAAGCATGCTTGACGGCATACCAAACAGGCTGCCAAGCGTCGCTAATCCACCGGCCTGTAACGTCTCGCGTCGCGATATTCCATCACAGTTTCGACGTTCGGATCCTAGCATTCGCAACATGGCGATGGGCCTTTCGAAGGTTGTTGAGGAAGGAGTAGGTGAGTGTGTTTATTATAAACGGATAACGACACTAGTCCTAAGTCATTTATTGTTTTGCGACAACGTGTTCCAAGATATTCCATGCCCGCATCGCATTTCTTCGTCGTCTAACGGCAACTGACCTATGGGACACGCATAGCTATAATAAACGCCTATATTCTCTCAACATTGATCAACGAGACCGTGAATAAATGATTCCAGAAGTAACCGAGTTACAAGAACTACGTGAATCCAATGATATTCACGGCAATCCAGCAGCGCTTCAAGAGAGAATCGCAGAAGATGGATANCTGTTTTTCCGTCAATTGCAGGANCCCGATATGCTTTGGGAGCTGCGTCGTCAAATGCTCTCGACGATGCAGGACGGCGGTTGGATCAAGCAGGGCACCGATCCTGTAGATGGTATCGCCGAACCCGGTGTGCAATGTACGGAAGGGGATTTGGAGTACACCGACGTGTATCACGAGGTTTACCGAAACCAGCTATTTCACGAGTCAGCGCACCGTGACATCATGATTAACACTGTCTCCGACATCACTGGACGGGACATGACCCCTCAACCTCAAAAGGTTGCGCGATTGTGGTTCCCGAAATACACGGCGCATACAACCCCGATTCATCAGGACTTCGTGCACTTCCAGGGCACATATGACAATCTGACCTGCTGGGCACCGGTCGGTGACTGCCCAATTGAACTCGGCGGACTGGCAGTCTTGCGTGGTTCGCACAAGGTCGGACATGTTATGGATCATCATTTTTCACTGGGTGCAGGTAGTCTGATGATTAACGCTCAAGACTACGAACCACTCGGCTTACAGTGGCACACAACAAACTACCAGATCGGCGACACACTTATCTTCCCAGCCTTAACCATTCACATGGCCTTACCAAACGTGACCGAAGATAAGCTGCGAGTTTCACTGGACAACCGGTATCAGGCTATTGACGACCCGATCGCTGAACACATGACCGAACCACACCTTGCGAGCTTCAGCCCTTTCAACTGGAAAGAGACGTACNCNGATTGGACATCAACGAAATTCCAATACTACTGGAAGGACATAGGAATGGAGATCATTCCCAAGGACAACTCATTCTCCGATCGTGGGTTTCACGAAGCATGTGAGCTGGCAAGAAGTGGAAACGACGAAGCCGTTCATCACCTTCGCCGATTTGCCAAGCGTGCCGCCGGAACAGAGCAGGGCGACGAAGCNCAACGCGTGTTAAGTGAATTAACGTAAGTCACTAGCTACACCTGTTTTACTTCAGAACCTTTAGTCGGATGTTCTTGAATTCGACTACCATGCCCGGGTCGTGTAATTGCAATTGAATCATACCTTTATCCAACCGCTTCTCCACAGGCAGATGCTCAGTAAATTCCGACGATAGTTTTCCGTTGATGAACAACTTGAAATTGTTTCCAATCGCGATGATGTGCACGTCGTTCCATTCGCCTTTGCGAATGTCCTCAAAAGACAAAGCCCCGTCAATTGGCGTGATCGTTGGTTCATCATTTTCAGCGATCACCAGACGATCACCACGAAAGCAGCGATGCTCACGGCGTCCTGGTGTATGAAAGTCCCAGGCACCCATGACATTTTTTCCGATTCCTTTATGACCGATATCTGCATGGTAACTCTTGAAGTCACGCTTGCCAGTTTCATCATGAACAGCGCGGATGCTCACACCACTATTCCCGTTTCCAGGGAATCGGTAGCTGAATTTCATTTCTAGGTCGGCAACCTCTTTGTTGACCGAATAGGTTAAGTATCCACGACCTTTATCTCCTGTACCGACGATGGCTCCGTTGCTGACGGTCCATGCAGCTTCCGTACCTTTTGGCGTCGCTTCCCAGCCCTTTAGCGTTTTGCCATCAAAAACAGTGACAAAGCCTTTTTCACGGTTTCTTTCAGCGACGCTCGTGTCACTTACAAGGAAAGTCAATGCCAACAAAGNAATGCAGTAAACGATAAAACGTTGAGACATTTGGATAGTCCTTAAGAGAAGTTCAGCAAGTCATAGCACGATTATAGACCTTTGCGCAACGGTTAGTGCGCCGCGCTGGCTTTACCACTTGATTTCGATGCAAGACAAAACGATTACGAAACTGAATCGACTTGCCATCCCTTGCGGAAGTTTGGNGAGAGATACTGCTCGATGTTATCGTTTCCACTCGCCTTAAATGATTCAGCATCCCAGTCAAAACCACCACCAGCGCGAAACGCCGCATTTGCCAGTAGAACGGACTCCGCTAGCGGGCCCGTGTAATCGACAAAGTCACAAGTGGCTTTTGGTCCACCTTTGCATGCGTTTATCCACTCTTTGTAGAATCCCGGAGACTTTGGAATTGATGCCTTGGGAGCCTCAGGAGTACTTCCGTCGTTTAGCACAGCCTTATAGCCATCAAACCCAGCGGAGATCGTGCCTTTTTCACCTACAAACAAGGTATTGCCATGCTTTTGAGCTTTGTGCTTAGCGAAAACGGCATCAAGTGACCCGTGCCACCAGTGCAGAGTAACGGCGTCGTGTCCATTTTCAGCTGCGAATTCCAATCGAGTCTTCATAGACTTCGGAGTACGCTGCGGATCAATCTCTTCAGGCTTGGGTACGACATCTAAGTCGACACGACGGGGATACTTGAGGCCCAGTGCCCAATAAGGGATGTCAAGAATATGACAACCCCAGTTACCAGTCTCGCCGGTACCGTAATCCCACCAAAATCGCCACTTATATGGACAGTACTCTGGCGAGTATTTTCGTAGCGCAACAGGCCCTTGCCATANCTCCCAATTCAGATGGCTTGGGACAGCTGGAAACGTTTTTGGTACGGCTGGCATACCGCGTGAACCACCAACGGCCGTATAAACTTCTGTGATTTTACCTACCATTCCGGATTGAACCGCTTCGACTGCACGGGCCATTCCTGCGTTTGCGTGACGTTGGTTTCCCAATTGAGTAGCGACGCCCATTTTCTCGGCGATCAAAGTCAACTGACGGCATTCCCAGGCTGTGTGTGCAAGCGGCTTCTCACAGTAGACGTGCTTTCCCATCAACATTGCTTGTCTGGCGGGATGGAAGTGGGTGTGATCAGGAGTACTAATGACTACGGCATCAATCTCTTTACCCAACTTATCGAGCATGACTCGATAATCCTGGAATTTACGTGCCTTATCAAATTGTTGGAAACGCGATCCGGCCTTATTCTCATCAACATCACACATCGCGACAATGTTCTCGCCTGACACGCCACCGACATTTGCAGAACCGCGACCTCCAACTCCAATGCAAGCAACGTTTAACTTGTCATTTGGACCGGCTGCTTTGGTCACAGGTGAAGTGCCTAACCAAACGCCTCCGGCAATCGCTCCGGTGTTCTTCACAAATCGTCGTCTGTTGATTCTTCGCTGTGTCATTTTTCTGACCTCGTCTCCAATCGGGAGTAATACTGTCTGCTCTCTTTGTCAGCAGTTCAAGAATTGTATGTTANGCCAGTAGATCCTGCACGACGTTACCGTGGACATCTGTCAGACTGACATTTCGTCCACCGAATTTNTAAGTAAGCCGTTCATGGTCGATACCCAACTGATGAAACACTGTTGCATGGATATCCTGTACTAGGAGTGGATTCTCGACGGATTTATTACCAAATTCATCGGTTCCACCGTATGCAGTTCCACCTTTAAAACCACCGCCGGCCATAAATATGGAATATCCATTGACATGGTGATCCCGTCCAACAGTTTCCGTGATACGCGGTGTATGTGGAGTGCGTCCCATTTCGCCCNCCCAGATCACGATGGTTTCATCCAACAATCCGCGTTGTTTCAAATCTTGAATTAACGCGGCAACAGCCTGATCTGTAATCAAGGCGTTCTCATTGTGATACTTAACGAGATTGGCGTGTTGATCCCACGGCGAGTTGTTGTAGTGCGTAAGTGGACAAGTGATTTCAACGAACCGTACTCCCCGTTCCACTAATCGCCTGGCTCTCAGGCACTGCAACGAGTAGTACGACTGCAATTCGTGCTTACTGTCCACACCGTACATTGTTCGGATGTATTCAGGCTCATCCGACACATCTGCAATGGCCGGTACGGATGATTGCATCAAGAATGCTTTTTCGTAATTTCGAATGGCCGCATTGATCTCAATATCGGATGCAGTATTACTGGCAAAGGCCGCATCTTGCTGTTTGAGCAGATCCAATTTACGTCGCTGGATNGCCCGCTCATCAGCCGGCACAATGTTATCCACCGGCTTGCCCTTTGCACGTATCATCATGGCTGCGTTGTTTGCAGGCAGAAATGCGCTGGCAAAGTTCTCATAGCCACCGTTAGGTATCCAGTCATTATTNAGCAGAACATACCCAGGCAGATTCTCATTTTCCGTTCCGAGACCGTACGACACCCACGACCCCCAGCTTGGGGCACGACCGGTTTCACGGCCCGTGTGCATTAGCAATGCCTGCTGACCGTGTAACGGTTGCTTACCAACCATAGATCTCACTACGCAGATATCGTCTGCGTGTCTGGCNATATTTGGCAGCAAATCGCTTACCGGCAGACCACTTTCACCGCGGTTTCTAAATTTCCANCGTGCACCTAGCCAAACTCGACTGGCTACACTTTGTGACAATACGGATACGTTTTCCGTTCCAATTGCCTTCCCTTCCTGCCGAGCGAGT
Organism: Rhodopirellula sp.; assembly: GCA_002714565.1. Taxonomy (GTDB): domain Bacteria; phylum Planctomycetota; class Planctomycetia; order Pirellulales; family Pirellulaceae; genus UBA11883. The sequence continues at coordinate 44,578 of PAXU01000090.1, read as the reverse complement.
TCCGGCTTGGGATCAAACGTGTCGACATGGCTTGGCCCACCATCCATAAAACACAGGATGACGTGCTTGGCCTTGGCAGCATGATGAGCTATCTGGCCCGCAGCATTTGGCTTTGCAGCACCTGCGTCCTGGTTTAGCAATGACGTCAGTGCCATCATGCCAAAACCAAGTGATGACTGGTTTAAATATTGCCTTCTATTTATATACATACGCTGATTGGCCATTATCGGACGTAGATGAACTCTTTGCTGTTAAAGATCGCATGAGCAACGTCTGCCCATAGCTTTTGGCTTTCCATTATTTTAGTCGGAGGAATCTCGTGAAGTCGAGCGAGATCCTCGACAGCTGATTTCCACTTTGATACTTCTTCAAGCGAAATATCGCGAGAGTATGCTTCCCGCAACATGTGGTAAAGTCTATCCTCTGGCTGCGAATTCCCGTCTTCCGTTACTTCCGTGCTCCAGTTATTCGCCATCTCTACTACAAATGGATCATTCAGCAATGCAAGTGCCTGAATGGGCGTGTTTGTGAGATCACGTCTTCCGGTCGGTATCTTCGGGTCCGGCTGATTAAACGTACTGAGGAATTTAGCTGGCTCCATGATGGTAACCTTCGTGTAGATCATACGGCGGCCGTTGTTATCCACTGGTCCGCTAAACAGGTATTTCATATCGTTTTCAGCAGTGCGGTACGGATTGATCGGCTGTCCGAACAATTTGTCGTCTAAACTGCCTGAAACAGCCAGCATCGCATCACCNATACACTCAGCGCTTAACCGCTGTGTCGGAAAATGATGTAAAAGCCTGTTGGTTGGATCTGTATCTAACGCCCGACTGGAAACCACGCCACTTTGCCGCCAGGTATGCGACATCAAGATTTCTCGCATGAGGTGTTTTGTTGACCAGCCGTTCTCAACAAATTGCGTTGCAAGCCAATCCAACAATTCCGGATGACTTGGTGCACCGCCGAGCTTTCCAAAATTACTCGGTGTGTCCACAATCCCCGCTCCAAACAACCAATGCCAAATGCGATTCACATACACCCTCGCAGTTAGCGGGTTTTCCGGATTGGCAACCAATTCCGCCAACTCCAGCCTGCCACTTTGATTCACATCGAATGCATGAGGTTCACTGTCGCCAGCCAGGACTCTCAGATAGCCCCGCGGTACTGCATCACCCAACTCGTAGTAACTACCGCGAATATTCAAACGGTAATTCACACCGTCATCGAAATCTTCAAGCGTATTGACGGTCTTTGGTGTTTGAATCTTCGACTCAAGTGCTCGGTAATTGGCAACTAACTCTTTGAACTCCGGATGATCCGAGTTCTTTGATATCCACGCGGTGACTAGCAAGTTGTTAAGTAGTTGAATTTCGTCGTCAGTAGATTCTTCATCACGCCAACGTAGAATNACGCCAGATAACCAATCTCGCACATGTTGGGCAGCTTCTGCCTTGTTCTGAGGCACGCTCTGATCAAACAAAGGCAAGAACGCACTGAGCTCTTTTTTGGGAGGACTCGGGCCCACTTGACCAACGATCTTATTTACAGCAAACCAGCTTCGCGGACTCTGCATTTCCTGATCCGTAAGTTTCTTTCCTAGCCCCACCCGCGGTGGAAAATTAGGATTACTGGTCTTGGTCGCCAACTCGTAAAAAATGCGACGATGCTCCATTCCTTTACTGGTAGACATCACTTTCCATTGATAACGCGGATTATCAAAGTACGTTTGTTTCTCGGTTAGGAATGCATTGTCGATTACTCGCCTGAAGGCCGATTGATCCCTGCCTGCCGATAAGACGCTTACATGTACGGTTTCGATCGTACTTAAAAAGGGTGAGCGAAGTGCCCCGTTTAAACGCGAGGATATCGACGCGGTTGCGATACCGGGCAAGTACAGCGACTCGACGAATTGAGGGCCGGTTGGCAGTATCTGAAAATCCCCACGGGGTACGACCTTGGCTAACCCATCGCCATCGGCGTCCCATCCCTCTGGAATCCCATTACTGAAATCAAAAAGTACTTTGTAGTTTGCAGCGTTGAATTCACGTGCCTCTTTGTCGGCAGTGGTCATTGACTCTTTAAGTGCCTGCCAGGCAGCTGGGATTTCTGCATCTTCTAACTTGTACAGTTTTTGCCACGGGTAGTTAATATCGCCGATTGGAAGTGGGCTTTCAGGCAGCATTCCNAAAGACTCGACNGTGATATTATCCTGAATATCCTGTAACCATACTGCTGCCATGCGTTTTTTNAGCAACGGTTTCANTCGCTCAATTNCTGCAATGGGATTGTCGTTTACACCNGGCAAGTCCACAGTATTTCTGACCCACCGGGAACTCATAAACACACCGGCCAGTGCGTAGTATTCCGACTGGGCAATTGGATCAAGCTTGTGATCGTGGCACCGAGCACAGGCAATCGTAATACCCTGAAATGCTTTGGAAAATGCATCGATCTTGTTATCAAGCATCTCCTGATGGATACCTTCAAACTCGGAACTGTCACCATGTCGGTGTTCACCAAGTTGGTAGAACATCGGACCAATCGCCGATTCATTCACCATGAATTGCTGATTGACCCGAGGTTCCTTGAGCAAATCACCGGCGATTTGTTCGCGAACCATTTGGTCAAACGGTATATCGTCGTTAAATGCACGAATCAGGTAATCTCGATATCGCCATGCCGATGAAGCCGGTATATCCCACTCATATCCGTATGTGTCCGTATAACGAATAACGTCCATCCAGTGTCTGGCAAATCGCTCACCAAAGTGCTCATCACCGAGGAATTGCTCAATCNCCGTTTCCCATGCTTCTGCAGACCTGTCGTTGAGAAATCTGTCGACTTGCTCAGTCGTCGGCGGCAAGCCAGTTAGCGTATAAGCCAAGCGGCGTATCAGCACCTCTTTCGTTGCCCGTGGCGAGGGCAATAGACGGTTTTTTCTGAGTTGGGCGACNATNAANCGGTCAATGTCGTTCACGCNGGTTTTCGCATGACGCGTGCGTGGTACATCGATCGACTGCACTGGTTGNAAACTCCACCACTGCTTACGTTCGTTGAACGTCTCTTCCCATATANTGCTTGCCAGATCCACTTCCTCGGGTGGATTATCCCTCGGGTCTACGGCACCGTCAGCGATCCAGCGCACAAAGTCGTCGATTATCAACTGATCCAACTTCTTCTTCGGTGGCATTTCAAACGACTCATGTCTCATTGCAGAAATCAATAGGCTGGCCGAAACATCACCAGGTACTACTGCCGGACCGGATTCACCACCTTTCCTTGCACCGTCTCGAAAGTCCAATCGTAGTCCACCGCCAGGCTCTTCTTTCGCCGCACTATGGCACTCGTAACATTCCCTTACCAGCACGGGGCGGATTTTCTTTTCAAAGAACTCCACTTCTCCAGTGGAATCACCGCGCACCAACCCCGGCAACCACAACAAGGGAAGCGTCATCATGACTCGGAGCAATAGTTGAAATGGATTTCGCATATGCCAAGTATACCAAACGGATGGTAATTACTATTTCATATCAATACAGCCAGTAATCGGCACGATTACGGCATGGTCAACTCAAATTCCACTGCATTGACAGACAAGTCTCTCGGACTGTCAGCAGTGGCTTGTTTATAAGAAATCTTCACTGTGTTTACACCATGAGACAGATCACCGGTGTCAAGTGTTCCTTTAAACCACTCCCCATCACTTACGAGTTTAACCGTTGAATTACCGACAGAGAGGGTGAGCGTTTCGGATGTGGCCAGGGCAGGTGAGTGCACGCGAACCTCCACATTTGAGAATTTCCTGGTGATGGCCTTGGTAAGAGTGACTCTCACCGGAACATCTAGTGTTCTGCCACTCCTGACCACCGAAGGAAGTACCGCCTTTGACCAGTTATATAGATAAGAAAAATCTCTGACTCCGCGATCAGCCACGAACATGATGGAATCGTCACGACGGACGATATCCGACACCTCTCCGACTTGTTGTAACAATTCCTTTAGATAAGGACCGTGAGCTTCCGTATTTTTCCCAGTGTGCGGAAACCAGTTAAAAGTATAGATGCCATCAGCACCCTGACTGTGATAGTTCAGCGCCATACCGCGAGCGAGTTGTTTCGGGATAGGCATGTATTTTGACGGCCATCCATAAACACATGGATACACGAGTGTCTTTTTGCCTTTGGCAACTTTCTTGAAGTCCTCGACATCGATGTCGATAACTCCGCTTCCAAGAGCAATAAAGTCAACTAGGTCCTGTTCCACCCAGGCGGGCACATCCAGACCGTTTTTCTTACAGGCAACCAGTGTCTCATCCACTCGAACGGCCAAATATAAATCCCGCCCCCTTTGGGCTTCAAGACCATCGAGCATCTTTCGCATACGAGCAAGTAACTCGGTTAACAGATGGGCATTGGAATCTACTTCGTCCGGTTTGAAATAAGGCGCGGATCGCATAAAGTCGATTTCGAGCCCATCGAAATCGTGTTTGGTCATTAACTCCTCGGCAATCCGGAACTTCAAATCACGCACGGCATCAACCGCAAAATTCAGCGAAGTCCTGCCACTCTTCAAGCCGTCATAGTCCAGCTCACCGATCAGCCAATCCGGGTTATTCTGTTTGAATGTTGGCATTTCCTCCGGAATAAACCGGTCGTGAATATCGTTAAAACGAAATGAGAAGAAAACATCCAGTCCCCGCGCGTGCGCTTCACGCACAACAATTGCAGGTGGATCCTGCCCTTTTTCCAACATCTGTTTCAGATGGGGATTCACGTTATTGTTTGACGTGCCGGTAACTTCAAGAATCTCACTTTTGTAGTTAGCAGTATTCCCACCGGCACCGTCACACCAAAACAATGCTCCTACCTGGCTACCTTCAAGTGGCCCAAAGACATTGAGTAACCAACGATCCTGATCGCCTTCAGCGTTAATAAACGAAGCATAGCCATCACAATTGAAGATTACCTTGTAACGAGGTGGACCAGCGAATACTGTACCGGTGACCAAAAACAGAATGAGGACAACGGTGCTAAATAGTGATTTCATGAGATGTAGCATGCCCGCCAAGATGTGTATAAATGGAACTATGGATTACTTAAGTACCATGTTACACGTCATCGATACCTCATTGGGAATACATCTGTGTAAACCCACTGTGTAAGGCTAAAGATAGAACCTCCCAAATGCTCACAAAAATACCCAACACGGACATCGGCGTTTCCAGTATTTGCCTGGGAACAATGACGTTTGGCAATCCTGTAAATGAGCAGGATGCGATCAACATGATTCACTGGAGCTTGGATCATGGCATTAACTTCATCGACACAGCAGACATGTATGAAGGATACGACCGCTTTCCCGGATCACCCGGCGGCGTTGGAGAATCAATTCTTGGTAAGGCATTAGTCGGTCGTCGGGATCATGCTGTCATTACAACGAAAGTGGGAAACTCCGTTGGGAATGAAGCATATCAAGGCAAAGGACTATCGCCCGCACATATATACAACCAGATCGATGAAAGCCTAAGACGCTTGCAAACAGATTTTGTCGAATTTTATGAACTACACAGGCCGGACCCTGACACACCGCTACATGATTCCATCGCAGCGATGGTCAAGCTGATCGAATTAGGGAAAATACGTCATTGGGGATTTTCAAATTATCCAGCGTCTGAAATAGAAACCATGCTTTCTATTTGTGATAGCCAAGGTTGGCCTCGTCCAGTAATTAGCCAACCACCGTTAAGCTGGCTCAAACGCGATCAATTAACTGACAGTGTTGCCCTTTGCGCATCTAATCAGATCGCTGTCACACCATACCAGCCACTCCAAGGCGGCTTGCTCACCGGCAAATACCAACGCGGATCAGCACTGCCTGCCGACAGCCGTGCAGCGGAATCAAAATGGCTAGACGATCCAGACAATGAAATGCACACCAGGCTAGACGCCTTTGTGGAAGAGGCCGTTGAAAGAGGATTATCGCCAGCTCGCTATGCCATCGAGTGGTTATTGACACAGCCCGGCATTACTTCAGTCGTCGTTGGAGCTAAGCGGATAGACCAAATCAATGAAGTGGCCGGACTTTAACATGCAAAGCTAACATTATGCACGTTACCGTTCGATTTCCGGCCAGTGATGACCTGACGGATCTAATAATCGTCTCGGGCTGAAGTAGGCTTCAGGATAGTCATCCTGCTCATCCGTCTTCCCAAGGATTCTATTCGCAATGCACCGAGCCCCGTTAAATGAGACTGCCGTTCCGGAGCCCGCCATCCCACCGATGATGAATTTATTATGGCCATCTATCGAGCCGACCACTGGAAACTCATCCGGCGTGTAAGTCACTGTTCCTGACCACTCGTTGGTGATCTTGTACTTTGCCGGCGTAAAGACTTCATTTAGCTCGGTACACAAGTAATGAGTAAGAAATCGTGAAGGCTGGATCTTACCGGCTTGCTTATCCGGCACGCGGGTGGCGTCCGAGCCGATCATCGTCTCCTCGCCATGCCTTCCAAAAAAGGCGCGCGTTCCCGAGATACCAACGTGTGGTTTCATTTCAGATGGACCACCCGGGCCGCTAGCGGCCTGCGTTTGCGTTGGCCGCATCAGGTCGTGAAACTCCGGCATCAGCAGTGGTGTGTATGACTCCGTGCAGAGCACAACAGCACGACATCTAATACTCCCACGATTTGTTCTTACCAGATAGCCGGAGTCCTCATCCGAAACTTCAAGCACCTTGGTTTGTGAAAAGTGAGACACTGATGTTGAGTCCAATGCCGTTTGGAGCAATGACCAACACCACTTAGCTGGGTGAAACGAGGCTGCGGCAACTGAGAATCCCGCGTTGTGCCGCACGGTCATACCGGATACTTCGCGAACTTTGTCGGGACCAATACTCGNCCAGTCGCTAAATCCAGCCTTCACCCCCATATCAACGGATTCAANCAGTGACTCTTGCTGGTCGGCGTCTCTCGCCTGAACCCAACCTTCCCTTGCATAGTCGCAGTCGAATCCNTCCTTCCGAATCGTTCGTTCGATCATGTCACCATTGCGATAACACGAGGCCGCGTACTTCGCAGCGAACTGTTCTGCCAACTCTTGAAGGTCGTNATCAGAGTGGCCGCCGATGTGCTCGTTGATTGACTGCAAATAAGGAAGTACGGTCTGAACGACCATGTGATAATACCGTCCCATCACGACCAGACCTTCGTTTCGACCGGCTGACCCTGATGCTGCATCACCCATATCCAACGTCACTAGATGTTTTCCGGTATCACTGTTTTTTGCCCAGTGATACGCGAAGGCACAACCGGCTAGCCCACAACCAATAAGCACACAGTCCGTCTCCTCTGGCAAGCCTGCCGATGGATCCTCTTCCCATGGATGATTTGCAAACGGATTACCGTCTTTTAACCACACCGGGATCTTCGACACACGTTTAGCAAACTGAGTTTCCTGCATAGCTTGTGGGATCGTGTACCACATTTGTTTAAGAGCCCACAAGACAAACATCAGCACTCGCTTGACACCTTTATCCTTTGGAAAGTGCATCCTCATAAAGGTGCGGGCAGCTCGAAAGTCGTGTCGTCGAATAGAAAACAGTAGGCGAAAGAAGATTCGAATTCTAAAGACGATGCCCGGTTTGCGGCAGTGGTTGCTTGTTTGATTAGAAGTCAAAATGCCCGCGCCCTACTGTTGTTGATTCCATTGAGGTAGTCGTTCAGCATATGTTTGAGCCTGTGCCACAAAATCTACGCCGACACTTTCCTTCCAGGCGTTAATAATCTGAGTGAAAATCGGTCCTGCAGTACCATCACCTACGTCTTGTCCTTCAAATGACCTGACATGGACCATGCAATATGGAGTAGACGTGGTAAACATCTCATCAGCCATGAGCGCTTCGTAGCGACCGAGATTAACTTCGCGAACTTCAATCCCAAGATTCATTGCCAACTCGATGACTGTTGCGCGGCTAACTCCAAGCAGGACATTACGACCCTCCGGTGTATATAGAATCCCGTCCTTCACGAGAAAGATATTCCAACCGGGCCCTTCCGCAAGAAACCCATCCGTGTCCAGCATAATGGGCCACCGGTTACCGCTACGGTTACCCTGAAACTCTGCTAGACGATAGTGCATGCGACTTCGGACTTTGGCCTTTAGGTCGACGATGTGAGCTGGAATCGTCTGTTGAGCCGGAATCATCAGGTCGACACCCGTTTCATATTTTTCCGCAAACCCACCGGTATGTGTAATCATCGGCCAGCAGTTAATTACAACAGTGGGTTGAATGCCTTCCGGAAAAACGGATCCGTACACCGAAAGCGGTCCCCGGGAAACATCGTGCATAATCTGCCAATCGACGTCCTCTGGCTCGGTCGGTGTGTTCCTTGCCAGCACATCAAGTGTCAGTTGTTCCATTTCGTCAATTGAAATACCGCAATCGATCTCCAACAGTCGGAGTGAGTTGTAAAGTCGCTCGAGATGTTCACGAAGCTTGAACGGCTGATGATTAAATGTCCTTGTCATCTCAAATGCCATGTCGCCAAACATAAGAGCTGAATCAAATATAGATACGTTCGCATCACGCTCAGCTACAAACTTACCGTTTAGATAAACCAGGCGGTCACTCATAAGACTGTTCCTCAGTTGCTTTATTCAACACATGTTCAGCGTGCCCTCATCCTAACGAATTCAAACGCTCGATTGTCCAAAGGGCGGTCAAGAGTGAGTCAGCTCAGCGTATGCCTAGATCCCATTGAACCGTCTATAATTGTGATTCCACTGATAACCACCGGAGGACACCTACCATGTTACGATGTACGAGTCGAACACCATTCTTTCTTTGTGTAGTCCTGTTGCTTTTACCGACCCTAGCAACAGCAGAAATAAAACCTGATACTCTTCTGGTCCAAATGCGTGACGGAGTCTCACTCTCCACCGACGTTTACCGGTCGGCGGATTGGACTACCGGCCCGGTCGTACTCGTACGCACACCTTATGACAAATCACGCGTTGCAAGCGTTGCTGAGCAATTCGTCGACGCAGGGTATGCGGCCGTCATTCAAGATTGCCGTGGCAGACTTGAATCCGAAGGGGTGTTTATCCCGTACAACAACGAAGGGCAAGATGGTTATGACACGATTGAATGGCTAAACCGGCAGGATTGGTGTAACGGCAGGATTGGGATGTGGGGTGCATCATATTTCGGCGCAACACAATGGCAAGCAGCTGCGGAGAAGCCGGATGGGCTTATTGCGATCTGCCCTACCGCAACCTGGACTGACTTTTACAGAAATCTCTATCAAGGCGGGTCCATTCGAATTTCCATGCTGACCAGCTGGGCAGCCAGAATGTCCCAACCTGAGGGCGCCACACAACCAACCGACTGGAATAGCGTCTTCATGCGATTACCACTAAGCGAAGTGGACGATCAAATCGGATGGCCAATACCCTGGTTCGAAAACATGCTGACTCACCCAAGACCCGATGGATATTGGCACCGCCTTGAACTGTCAGATGAAGTTGGCGAATTAGATCTCGCCATTCAACACGTGGTCGGCTACTACGACTTTTTCTCACGCGAATCCGTTGACAACTTCAAGCTAATGCAAGAACGCGCGAGTACCCTATCCGTTCGCAAAAAACAGCAACTCATCTTGGGGCCATGGGATCACGGTACGATCGGTCGATCCAAGGTCGGTGATTACGATTTCGGAGAGACGGCGGTCTGGGATCGTAATGCAGCCAATATTGATTGGTTGGACCGTTTCCTAAAAGACACGTCAAAGGCAAAACTCAAGGCTTTTTCGCCCGTACGATATTTCTCCATGGGTGATAACCAATGGTATGACGCAACCTCCTGGCCGCCCAATGGTGTCAAGCACACCAGCTTCTATCTTCACTCCAACGGCAATGCCAACACACGGAATGGAGACGGCCGACTCAGCCGGAAGGCACCAAGAAGTGCGCAGCCTGCGGATGAATTCGTTAGTAACCCCGCTGATCCCGCACCGGCCAATGTCTTTGATGAGAATCGCGAGATTCATCAGGTCACCTTTGGCCCAGTTGATCAGTCCTCCATTTCGGATCGTGACGACGTGTTGGTGTTTACCTCCGGATCGCTAGAAGAAGACATAGCATTTGCTGGAAATGCAAAGGCACGGCTGTTTGTGTCGGCCGACACTCCGGATGCGGACTGGGTCGTTAAGCTCATTGATGTACATCCGAATGGATTCGCCCAGAATCTGGTCGTCGGTGTAATGCGAGGGCAATTCCGGAACTCTGAACTGGAACTGGAGCCACTTGAGCCCAATAAGGTATATGAGATTGAAGTAGACTTAGGCCCCGTAGCTGCCACCGTTCAAAAGGGGCATGAATTGCGCATCGACATCTGTGGTGCATATTTCCCACTGTTTGACCGTAACACAAACACCGGCAAGGGTCCCTATAACGGCGAAACACTCATATCACACGAACGTGTCTATCACTCGCCAAAACAGCCGTCACGATTAATTCTGCCTATAAAAAGATAGTTGCCATTTTTAAAACGTCGTGCATGAGGCTGAAGCCATAAGTTGATGGAATTCGGGGCAGGGCTAATCAAAGAGTCTATGGCGAACGTGGCGATGACAAACTAAGCGCTAGCATGTAATCAGCTAACCGTGTGTAATAGTTGTAGCGAGAGATTCAAAAAAACTCACATTACAAGGTCCTGAATTTATGTGTCGCCTAATTGTCAGTATCGCTTTAGTCCTTTCATTCACAGCGCCGGTCGCTCAGGCGCAGTGGCCACAATTCCGCGGCCCAGACGGTCAGGGACACTCCGATGATCAAAACGTTCCGATGAACTGGAGTGAGAACGAGTCAATTGCCTGGAAATCTGCCATTCCAGGTGAAGGTTGGTCATCACCTGTGATCTCCAACGGTCAAGTATGGCTGACGAGTTCTCACGACGGTGGCAAATCGCTCCACGCGTTGTGCCTAGATGAGAAGTCTGGCCAACTGCTTTTTGATGTCGAAGTGTTAACGACAACAAGTGTTGGTCCGAAGCATGTTCAAAACGGTTATGCATCACCGACACCGGTGCTCGATAGGGAGCGAGCATACGTTCACTTCGGACCACGTGGTACCGCATGCCTGGATCTAAAAGGTAATGTGCTTTGGAAGCGTACCGACATGCCCTTTGACTTACCTCAAGGTGCTGCCAGCTCACCTGTACTACACAAGGACAAGCTCATTCTCATTTGCGATGGCACGGACGAGCAATACGTAACAGCCTTGGACAAGATGACAGGCAAGACACTTTGGAAATCACCTCGCCAGCATCTTGAACGCATCAAAGACAAGAGCGGATTTTTCAGAATGGCATACTCCACAGCGTTAGTCGTGGATGTAAACGGATCAACACAAGTCATCGCATCAGGCGCTGAACATGTGGCAGCTTACGACTTTGAAACAGGCAAGGAGATCTGGTGGCACAACTATGTCGGATTCTCTCAGGTTGGTCGGCCGTCGTTCGGTCACGGCCTCTTTTACGTCATCGGTTCCGTTGCACAGGACCACTTTTGCATCTACGCAATTAAGTCTGACGCCAATGGTGAAGTAAAAGAATCCGACGTCGTTTGGGAGAATCCCAATGGAATCGGTCACGTCCCGTCACCGCTCCTATACAAAAGCGAGATATACGTTGTCGATGATGGAGGTACTGCCCAATGTCTTGATGCAAAAACAGGCGAAGTAATTTGGCGAGAGCGACTTGGTGGACGCTTCCGATGTTCACCGATTCAAGTTGGAAATCACATTTACTTTGTAAATCAGGACGGCAAAGCGACAATTGTACGGGCAGGGCGTGACTATGTAGTAGACGCTACAAATCAACTTGAAGGGCTATTCCTGGCCTCACCGGCAGTGGCAAGTGGCGCATTGTTCCTTCGAAGCGACAAGCATCTATACCGTATTGCAAAAAAGTAGCGAATTCTCGATCAACACAAGGCGTTCGCACCAACTGCTCTTGTGCTAAACGGGTATTTTCGCCGATTAATTATTAATAACAGCCTTCGATTAGAAAGTCAGCGAAATATTTTTTTCATGCATTGGTTTCACGACTAAGCAATCATCAAATGGCATCAAGCAAAGCACAACTTACGAGTGAAGATCGTTCCGTGATATGGCCGCGTCTAGTGATAGCGCTTTTGGTTATCGGTGGCCTCGGATTCGGTGGTCTTTCTTTAATAAATTCAACCACAGCTAACACTGAAAGTGAATTAGTCACATTCCCAGCAAGTCGCGGTGATCTGGTCGTTTCCATTAAAGAGACTGGCACTCTTGAAAGTTCCAACAACAAGGAAATCAAGTGTAAGGTGCGCGGTTACAACACCGTGAATTGGGTCATACCAAGTGGCACAATCGTCAAAAAAGGCGATGAGCTTGTTCGGCTAGACACTCGTGTGATCGAGGAAACATTGAGCCTTCAAAAAACAAATGTGGGCGAAGCAACCGCTATTCTCGCTGATACCAAAGCCGAAGCGGCTAAGGCACAAATCACGTTTGACGAATACGAAGAAGGCCCCTACAAGTTACAACAATCCAATCTAATGAAGGAGCTAACGCTAGCTGAGACGAATCTTGAAAGGGCTAAGAAACAATATAAAAAACGGCAAGGTCTATTTAAGCGAGGGTCTATTTCTAAACTCGCATTGGAAGCCGAAGCGTTGACAGTCCAGCAGGCTCAATTAGATCTAGAGGTCGCAACAACCAAGCTGGACGTTTTCGAGCGAATAACAAAAGAAATGCAATTGGTTCGTATGAACGGGTCGCTAACGGCAACCGGTCGCCGCTTGCTCGGCAGACAAGCCGGATTGGAATTGGACGAATTCAGACGCGATGTCGCGTCAGAAGAATTGGAGAATTGCGTAATCAAGGCTGATCGAGACGGTTTGATAATCTACCCATCAACCGCTGGCTGGAAAGAAACCCCGGACGTGACCGAGGGGGCGAGCGTACGTAAGGACCAGACGTTATTGCTAATGCCGGATCTGGCAAAAATGCAACTTACCGTTGGAATTCACCAGTCTGTCGTGGAACGTGTCAAGGCGGGCCATCCGGTCAGTGTGACACTGCCAACCCAACAGATTGAAAGCACGATTGACTCTATAGCACCGGTAGCAAATCCCGGTGGTTGGTGGAATGGACACGTCGTGAAATACGATGCTGTAATCAAATTCCCTAAAACAGAAGGTCTGAAGCCCGGGATGTCCGCAGAAGTCGAGGTAGAACTAGCAAACTACGAAAATGTCGTCTACATCCCCGTCAATGCAATTGTCGATTCAAACAGCGGTTTGTATTGCTGGGTAAAGACCAAAGATGCTTATGAAAAACGNAGTTTGGAAATCGGTGATAGCAATGATGACTTCGTCATAGTTGAAAGCGGAGTGAGCGAAGGTGAGCTGGTCATTACCAACCCAACAACTCACCTACCAGAGGCACAGGAGTTGATTGCAGATTCTCCGATTCACTCAATTGGCCGACAGGATATCCGAGTAACCATTACCGAGCAAGGCAGCCTCGAAAGTGCAAATAATACGGAAATCAAGAACCTTGTTCGTGGATCAAGCACGATTAATTGGGTAATCGAAAGTGGTACGATCGTAAAAAAAGGCGACGAATTACTGCGACTTGAGAATAAAGATATCGAGGAATTCATACGATCGCGAACGAAGTACATGCATCTATCGCATGATGCTTCNGTCGGAACCACCGTGCGATCGAAAATCGCCGAATTGTCTGTAAAGGAATTCNTTGAAGGCGACTATGTAGTTGGCCTTTATGAAAAAAGGAAAGAGCTAGCACGATTGCAGACACGGCTAAACTCTGACCGCGATGCATTGGCGTTTGAACAAATCAGGTTCAAACGCGGATACTCCAGTTTGATCAATGTCGAGGATTTGGCCTTCAACGTAAAACGCACAGAGAATGCCGTCGTGCTTAAGGAACTCGAAATCAAGTCTTATGAAGGTGTAAGGCGGGAGACACGCCTGGCAGATCTAAACGGTGAGGTAAATGTCGCTAAGGCAATGATGGAAAAGGATCTCGAAGTTCTCCGTATGGATGANATTCGCATCCAACAAGCCAAGGATGAGTTCACCTTCTGTGTCGTAAAAGCACCCCGTGACGGTCTGGTTATTTACCCGAATTCCCGAAGTTGGAAAAACACACCCGATATTACAGAAGGAAGTGTAGTCACGAAGGAACAGGTCATGTTATTGATGCCAGATCTTTCACAAATGCAGGTAAAGGTCGGGATACATGAATCCGTTATTGATCGAGTATCCACTGGCATGGGGGTTCGTATCAAGATTAACAATCAGACGATTGATGGCACGATTAAGTCGGTTGCGGTAGTTGCTGAACCTGCACACGTTTGGAATGGGAACATGGTTCGCTANGACACGATTATTGCACTTCCATCGCCGGATGGACTCCAACCTGGCATGACCGCCGAAGTGGAAATCGTGCTTGATCATTATGAAGATGTGCTGACGATTCCCGTGTCCGCTGTAGAGCGTGACGACAAGGGATATTATTGTTGGGTGCAGTCTAGTAACGGACCTCAACGACGTAATTTGAAACTGGGCGATGCAAACGGCGAAGTATTCGTAATCGAATCGGGCCTCACTGAAAATGAAAAGGTGATACTCAATCCGAGCCAAACGCTTGATGAGGATGCCGATTCGCAACTGGCTGGCCTCTAAGCCCGAGTCTGCGTGAGATTCACAGCGATTGGGCGCAGATTATTCTATGCTCATTNCGATAATTCCCAAAACTCTAGACGGAATATAAGCGTTTTATCCTTATATATATGTTTGGGCGTTTATGCGACAATTACGCTAACGCACGGTCGGGTAACAATTCTTTCTTAGTCAACGAGACAACTGATAGATGGCGAATCTCTTAAATCACCGTATTCTAATTCTTCTAGCACCTGTATTGCTTCTGGCTGCAACTTGGTTTTCCACACCACTGCCGGAATCTAGCGACACTAATTCGACGGCAAAACCGTTTATAAAGGCTACGCACGTCAAAGCCGTGGCCAACNACCCGCCAGAATCCAAGGTACAACACACCGCGTTCATGAGCCCTCATGCCCGTCCAATCGCGGTAAGTAACGAACAGGTCTTTGTCGTTAATACACCTGCTGACACCGTTGATGTAATTGACGCTAATTCATCAAAGATCATTGCTCGTGTNCCTGTTGGAATAGATCCAGTCAGCCTAGCAGTAAGGCCCGACGGACTCGAAGTTTGGGTATCAAATCACATTTCCGATTCGGTTAGTGTGATAGATTCTGACCCCGAAAGTGATTCGTATCTGCATGTGATCGCCACCATTCAACGAATTACCCCCAACACAAAACAAACACGTTTTGACGAACCGGTAGGCATTGCATTTGCCAATAACACGAAGGCCTATATCGCGTTGTCGTCAGAAAACAAGATTGCCGTCATTGATGTTGCGTCACGAAAAGTAAATAAGATGCTGAGCATAACCGCTCAGGATCCACGGGCAATTACCGTCCGGAATAATAAACTGTATGTTGTTCCTTTCGAATCAAACAACAAAACGCAACTATCCGGTGGCGGGCAACCTCTCGATGGTGATTTAAAGACCTTTGATGCGTACCAGCATTCCATTCGCGTTAATAACGTGCTCTCACTCGGTCATGTCGTTGACATCATCAAACACCCGCGGGTACCTGATCGTGATCTCTATGTGTATGACACTAAGACAGACGACTTGATTGAAGTGGTCGATACTTTAGGCACGCTCTTGTATGGATTAGCTGTTGATTCACGCGGAACGGTATATGTCGCACAGGCTGATGCGAGGAACGATGCTAATGGTCGAGCTGGCACAAAAAAACACGGGCTAAAGGAATTGGAAAACAGAGCTTTCCTAAATCAAATCACAGCAGTCCGTTTCAATGACAACAAGGCCGACGNACCACACTTTATTAATCTCGAGCCGTTGCCACCCAAGCAACCCGAAAAAGACATGGCACTTGCTACTCCGTTTGCCATTCAAGTGAGTGANGACGACAGTACAATTGTCGCCACGGCTGCAGGATCTGATAAGGTATTCACCGTCAATGCAGCCTCCGGCGAGATACTTGGGAGAGTAGATGTTGACGCTGTACCACGTGGACTTGCTTTGGTATCTGGTAAAGATGGAAAGGCCAGCCACGCGTGGGTGTTGAACGCTGTAGCCAATACCGTATCACGAGTAGATCTTGCGGACCCTACGAATCTCAGTGTCACGGCGTCAGTAGCACTTGAAGATCCGACNGATCCAACCGTAAAGCAAGGCCGCATCGCATTTAACACTGCTGCCGCATCCACTACTGGCACGTTTTCTTGTGCAAGTTGCCATCCGGACGGCCACACTGACCAGTTGCTTTGGGTGCTGAANACTCCAATTGTGACTGGTGGCAACCAGATCATGCCACGCTCNACTATGCCAATTCGCGGTCTACGTGATACCGAGCCATATCACTGGGACGGTATACCCGGAGACCCTTATGGTGGAAACAACAGTGCAAACATTCATGGTAGTGACAAACCGAACAGCGATGTCAGCAAACCAGAGACGAGCACGCGTCACTTAATCGACGGTGGCCTGGCCAACACGATGATGCTTCTCGGTCAGGCCGCNGAGGCGGTGAACGACGAAGGGAAAGTTGGTGAACTGAATGCCGCTGANCGNGATGCGATGGCACAGTTTCTACTAAGTGTTTCGTATCCACCGGCGCAGCGTCGTTCGTATACCAATGAAGTTACATCTCGTGCACTTGAAGGTTTTGAGTTATTCCATGTAAAGGGCGACTTGGATGGTAAGCCNCGNCCAAACGTGTGTGGTAANTGCCACCGAATGCCATTCCTGGTTAGCACAAACACACCGGGTACCGGAATGGATGCGCCAACATGGCGCGGCGCATATGATCGTTGGCTTATCCTGCCACAGGGACGCTTGAACATCATCGACTTCGATTTCTTCAGACGAGTCGCCGAGCAGGGNGCACCNGAACGCAGTATCTGGCANTTCTCATGGGGAGGTCGTCCGCGTTTTGATCCCGTATGGGAAATGGTCGTCGAAGGCAGTACTGGATTCGCTGGCGCATTTGGCCGTCAAGTTACTCTCAGTGCCGACACCGTCGACCAACCGTCAACGACTGAATTGCTCGATGCACTTGAAGTCGCCGGACGCGAAGAAGCCGTATTGCTGCTTGTCAACGGTGTCCTTCTAGATGGCAAGAAATCAATATCGGTATCGTTGACGTTCGATCCGTCTGTAGATCAGGGCAACTACATTTCGGAACATAACAAGCGCCAGANCTATACGCGTGACCAATTGACNGAATTNGCACAAACGGGTGACTTTATCGGAACATTTACCGCTCATATGGGGAGTAGCGTGGACTTTAATCACCCGCAGCCTGCTATATGGACGCTTGGCCCAATCGAAAAACAACGTGGCAAACAAGTGTTTCCTACGTTAAGTAACGAGAAGAATACGATGCGGGTTTCCGGTCGACACTTCGGCGAAGATGCACGTGTATTTGTAGACGGTCGCCGGGTTGCTGGCACGGTTACGCTTGATAACAGTGTTGCGAGTATTGAAATAGACACACTTCCAGATGATGGTATGCACCTATTACAAGTGCAGAATCCGCTTGGCCTGTTTAGTAACGACTTCATTTTCTATGTAAAGAAAGATGGTAACTAACTTAGGCATTTGCCGTGTCACACCATCGATATTCAAAGAAAATAGAAGCTTGGCCATTGGGATAGTTCATCTGCTACCATGGCTGACTTGCCTGGCCACACTACTGAATTCCAGAACGTCACAATGCGAAACCTGTTGTCAAATTCGAGAGTTTTGAAGTTGGCAACCTTATGCCTGCTGCTGAGCTCAGCGACTGCCATCGCCCAACGCGACATCGAGTTTCACAACGATATCGTGCCGCTATTTACGCGATTCGGCTGCAATGCAGGAGCATGTCACGGAGCGGCCGTCGGACGCGGAGATTTCAAGCTCTCTCTCTTTGGCAGTGACCCGGATTCCGATTACGACTCCGTGGTGAGACATCTTCGCGGACGACGCATAAACATTGCAACACCTGAAGAAAGCCTTCTCCTGCTAAAGCCCACGGAACAGGTCGCCCATGGTGGTGGCACCCGATTTGACATTGATAGTGATCCGGTGTCCTTAATCGCCCAATGGATCCGGAACGGGGCACTTCACACTACTTCACGTCAGTTCACCGGTATCCTCGTTACACCAACGACCTACCACGCCAAAACTGTGGGAGACACGACAGCAGTTAAGGTAACTGCAACGTACTCCGATGGAAGCAAACGCGACGTCACCTCCTCAACCGTGTTAATTGCCGAAGATAATACAGGAGTAGACATACACAACGAATCAGCCACGATTCAGGCAAAACGCCGCGGACGGCACATCGTGATCGCTCGGTACTTAACTGAGGTTCATCCGATCGAAGTAATTGTCCCGCTTACTGACGCACGACTGCGTCGATCGAAATCTATAAGCAGCAACTTTATCGATGAGCAAATACAATCGCGGCTCAAGCAATTGCGACTACAAGCTTCTCCGCAAATTAGTGACGAGTTGTACTTACGGCGAGCAACACTCGACTTGACCGGTCGCCTCCCAACTGCTGAATCACTTTCTCAATTCGTCGCCGATGACGCCACTGATAAACGAGCGTTGCTAATTCAGTCGCTGCTAGAGTCAGATGGATACGTCGAGTATTGGACTTTTAAGTTGGCAAAGCTACTTCGCTTGCGAACGCAACAACATGATCAAGAAGGTGCCAGCGTTTACAACGAATGGATCTCAGAACAATTGCGAAATGATGCTGGTTACGATGAAATCTCACGTTCACTTTTGGTCGCCGAGGGTGATGCCCATTCTAATGGCCCCGCAAACTTCTGGCGGACAACTAGAACTGCCAGAGATCAGGCAGAATTGGCAAGTGAGATCTTTATGGGTAGTCGATTACGATGCGCCAATTGTCACAACCACCCCTTGGATCGGTGGACTCAGGATGACTATCACGGACTTGCTGCTATTTTCGCAAAGGTGGAGCAGGGGGTCATTGTGCAAACGAAACCGAATGGGAGGGTTATTCACCCAAAGTATCTGGAGCCTGCACAGCCGAAGGTACCTGGAGCACAGTTCGTGGACGATTCGGATTCGAATGCTCGCATGCAGTTCGCGCAGTGGCTTACAGACCCTAACAATCCCTACTTTTCCAAAGCCATCGTAAATCGGATTTGGAAACAGTTAATGGGTAAAGGACTCGTTGAGCCTGTCGATGACTTTCGCTCAACCAATCCCGCCACCCATCCTGTACTTCTAGACTTACTCGCGAAGGATTTTGTCGATTCAGGATTTAGCATCAAACACACCATCAGGCGCATTACAGAAAGCGCGGCCTATGCGCGAAGCGCTGACGCGATTGAAGCTAACAAGTTTGATGACAAGTATTACTCCCATGCAATTAAGATGCCTCTGGAAGCGGAGGTACTCGCAGATGCGATCGCCGACGTAACNGGCATCCATGAACAATATGGTGAGCAACCTGTCGGTACACGTGCCATTAGTTTGCTCGATCCGGCAGTTCCCTCGAGAACCTTACAGGTCCTGGGACGTTGTGACCGCAGTGATTCCTGTGAATCCACCGCCGACGCAATTGATGGTCTTAGTCAGAAGCTACACCAATTCAACGGTGCCATGATCAACGGCAGGATTTCTGCACCAAATAGTCGCCTGACACAATACATGCGTGCAGGCAAGCCAGCATTGGAAATCATCGAAACTTTTTATCAAGTCGGCCTCTCACGATCTATGAATGACATTGAACGTTCGTACTGGAAAAAGCTGACGGTCGATTTAGACACAAAAGTCGATACGGAACATTTCTTACAGGACTTTGTGTGGAGTTTGCTCTCTTCCAAAGAATTCGGAACAAAACATTAAAAGGCAAGGCAATTCCTTGGAGCTGCATTATGAATCAATCTCCTAACTGTACCGCCATGGCGCGACGCGACTTCATCAGAGTCGGCGGCCTGACTGCATTGGGTGTAGGTCCAACGGCAAAAATGACTGCTCAAACAAATAACCAGCAATTTGAAGCTGGGAGAGCGAGATCATGTATCCTGATATGGCTCGCTGGTGGTCCGAGTCACATCGAGACTTTTGATCCTAAGCCCAACGCACCCGTAGAAGTTCGAGGGCCAATGGCCTCCATCGCCACCACNCTACCGGGAGTGCGACTTTGCGAAACCCTACCTGCNACCGCGAAGATTATGGATCGCATTTCTATCGTGCGTTCTGTCACNTCTCCACTTGGAGAACACAACTTCGGGACNCACTATATGATGACCGGATACAAACCGACACCGGTGCTNGAATACCCTGCTTTCGGTTCTACGCTAGCAGCTGTCCGACCACCTGAGGGNGTGTTGCCGCAGCACATCGCTGTTCCAAACTTCGTCGGCGGNGTCAGCGGAAACGGCTATTTGCCGAGTAGAACAAAACCATTTGGTGTTGGNGGAGATCCCCGCAGGCCCGAGTTTAAGGTAAGAGATCTGGATTTTTATCAGGGATTGGATCTGGCNCGCCTTGGNCGCCGGAAACAGATGCTAAACGCATTTGATCAGTTTGAAAGAGAGCAGGATGCTGCNTCNACCGAATCCAAGAACAGCGAGCTCGAACGGGCATTCAATCTAATTGCCTCAAAAGATGCCAAAGCCGCATTTGAATTATCANCAGAATCCATCGAAACNCGACAACGATATGGCATGGGTGATGCAATTGGACAAAGCTGTCTNCTTGCCAGGCGTCTCGTGGAAAACGGGGTGCCTTTTGTCACAGTGAATAACTCCGGTTGGGATACTCACCAGAACATTGTTCAGCTCAAGGAGAGATTCCCGGGCGATCAAAATGCGAAAGCACTGGCGTTTGACCGCGCATTTTCAGCACTTGTTACTGATCTTGATGAGCGAGGCATGTTGGACTCAACGCTTGTTATTGCCATGGGAGAATTTGGGCGTACTCCGAAAATCAATGTAAATGGCGGGCGAGACCATTGGCCAAATGTTTTTAGCGTTGCACTAGCTGGAGGCGGAATCAAGCGAGGGTATATCCATGGCAGCAGTGACACACTGGCAGAGTATCCCGCAGAGGATGCTATGACCCCTGCTGATCTCGCAACGACGATTTACTCTCTGTTGGGGGTCAACCCNTCACACGAATTACACACCAACGATGGCCGTCCAGTACGNGTCGCNCCTGATACCGCACATGTAATTGACGCCTTAATAAGCTAATGCTGAATTCCAGAAAAGACAGTACGTTCGTGCGNTGGGTGATATGTGTACTGCTGGTTGCTACCACCACTACAAGCACTGCCAGTGCAGCCGATTCTCATATTTCAGATATAGTGTTTTCCCCAGATGGCAAACAACTGATTGCNTCTTCCAATGAAGGATTGGCAATATACCGTTGGCCTGACTTATCCCTCATCAAGCGCATCAATACAGAATCGCCACATCCGACGTGCCTGCGATTTTCACCGACTCAATCGTATCTGGCGGTTGGAGGAGGTATCCCATCGGAATCCGGCACGATTGAAATATTCAGTTGGCCAACACTCACCAAAACCAAAACCATCACGGCCCACAGTGACCAGATTATGTCGCTCGCATGGCGCGACAACAACACNGTCATAACAGCCAGTCTGGACCACGATATCCGCGTCATAGATTTGCAGAACGGCGAATCAAAACAGTTGCTTCAGGGCCATTCGCGAGGCGTGATTGACTTGTGCCTGATTAACAATAGAAGCACATTGGTATCCGGCAGTCTGGATCAGAGCATTCGCGTGTGGGATACAAACTCCGGAGCGTTACAACGCACATCAAGCAATCACACACATCCAGTACAAGCTGTAGCCGTTGCACCGAGTATGGATGGGCTACCATTGATGGCATCGGCCAGTGACGACCGCACAATCCGAATCTGGCAACCTACCATTGGCAGGCTGGTTCGATTTATTCGACTGGAGACGACTCCACTAGACATCGATTGGATTGACTCAAAAACAATCGCCGCTAGTTGCAAAGATGGGAAAGTTCATCTCATCGACACATTGGAGCTAGAAGTACTTGCAACCCATGAAGCGATTAACGGTTGGGCATTCTGCATTGCGTGCCATCCGACACTTGACGGGATCGCTGTTGCCGGCGAGCGAGGCCAAATCAAGCGGATCACTCTTGATAACGCAACAACTAATCGAGAGTAGTTGGCCTTTATCATATGGAAATGGCCACAATAACTCGGTCACACAAAGACGCAAAACATAATGCAAAACATCGTCGAGACGTTTCTATCCATTTTTGACCGTAGCTATGATGGTGCGGCATTTCCTGCTGTCGACACGCTTTCCATCGATCAGGCATATGCAATTCAGGCAGATGTCATTGGGCAGCGAATTGCACGTGGCGAGTCCATTGCCGGCTACAAAGTTGGATGTACAAGTAACGCAATCCAGAGCCAATTCGGATTAGACGAACCAATTTATGGGCATGTTATGAACCCGTTCGTCAGGAATGGACCATGCAATCTTGCCATCGATGAATTTCAGCAACCAGCCATCGAACCGGAATTCGTCGTGACAATAGGGCAAACTATCTCCACACCACCGGAAACAGATGACGAGCTAGTCGATGCCATTGATCATGTGGCGGCTGGCATAGAGATGCATCACTATAAGTTCTGGAATGGCGTACCTACGATTCAGGAACTCATTGCTTCCAATGGTCTACATGCGAGCGTCATAATTAGCACAGATCACACTGACCCCAGAGATGTCGATTGGGAGAATGAACAAATCCATGTGTTAAACCACGACAACCGAATTGCCGAAGGCTGCGCCACAGACATTATGGGTGGACCACTGAAAAGCCTACATTGGTTGATTTCGCACCTCCATGTCAATGGAATGCATCTTAAGAGAGGGGATATCGTGATTCCCGGTTCAGCAACAGAGTTGATTCGGGTGGATTCCGGTGATTCCATTACAGCGTCGTTTTCCAACATTGGTGCTGTTACGGTAGGTTTCCAATAAAATGGTGCTGAATTATTAAATTGGAAAGGTCTCGAGTACATGCCACGAATTATGCATCTGCCTCAAGCGGTCGGAATCAGTTGTCTGTTACTGGTTCTTTTTTGCACTCCTGCCAAAGCCGATATTCTCTCAACGGGCAATACTCCCGTACCCTTTAGCTACGTCCCTGGCGGCGTACGTCAGTGGAATATATGCACCAAAAAAATCCCCGATGACATTGCCATCCATATGCAAGTAAAGCGCGACGGCAATCGAATAGATACGGCACTCACGATCTCCATTTCACGTTCTGGTGAATTCACGCTTGAAGCTCCGGAGGATTGTGATGAAACTCTGGATTTTCTTATCGAGTTGCGTGATGGTGACAATATCGTTGAATCACAAACGCTACGAATTCAGCCAGCACCTCCACAACGTCCAATTTCATATGTATCTGATCTGGTGGATGACCTGATTCGAATGAACTGGAACGCATCGACCGGACGATTTAATCAGGTTTCCAAACCAGTGTTTGATAGTTATTTCAGACGCTTGCAAGCTCAAGGCATTACGCGTCTCATTGTGTGGCAAAGCGTATTTCCCTTAATCAATGATGCGGACAACTATAAACCGGAAGACTGGAATCGTTTCAAGGCTCAATCCCATGCAATTTTTAATTGTGATGAGCTCTCTGACATACTCCACGCCTCTTCCAAGCTCGAGAGCTACCAGTGGCTTTTGATGCTAATGAGGCTGCGATTAACTACCGACTTTGACCGATTTTTTACCGCCAGTGCTAAAGAACACGGCATCAAGCTAACAGCTAGTTACCGTCCATTCGAAGCAGCTCTGACCAAGTACTACGAAATCCCGACGTTTGATCATAAAGGTAAATACCTATGGGGATTCCTACCGGGCGGTTCACCAGCACTTAATTACAACGTCGAGTCAGTTTGCTTTGCTCACTATCGTGAGATTCTCAAAAATGCCGGTCGTGCGGACGAAGCACTCGTTGATCGAATTGAGTTTGGCGGGATTTCAAATCTAAACGCCATTGCTGAACGTCTCGAAGAAAACAAATCTGATTTAGAGCTAGTAGTCTCTTCAATCCCGCCAATGGACGAAACATCATTTGTGCTCGTGCAAAATGCAGACAACACGTTCAAACTGTGCCGTTTCAGGGAAATTGTAGAATCCGTACACGCCCAGCAGCGCGTACTTAACGACGCGAGTTTTAAAGTCTTAGGGAATAAGCTCGTTGCCAGTGCCATGAAGCTTCCCGCAGACGCTCGTTATATTTTCCTACGGCAACGCAAATCTAGTGAAATCTCAATAGCACTACCAACCGTTCCCGATGTCCGCATATATGCCAAAGCTGGAAACATCCTAGGTCGTAATAACATCTATTACGCCATCAACGGTGATGACCCTGGTGCCATGAAGACTAAGGTAGCAGGCATCCCAAACGACGCCATGTTTCACACAGATTTTCAGGCTATCGAGGCGAGCATCGACTACTTTCGCCAGAAAAAGCTGACAGAGTTTAAGTTAGCCACCGGCACTTTGGTTATCGATTTATTGCCTTCTCACTCCATGGAGATGATCGACTTCAACCAAGCGTCCGCCCGCGATTTTGTGATTCGCGAAATGAAGACGATCATGCGTTACGATGCTTTTGACGAATTATTCATTAACACCCGCTCCCACACACAACTTGGTGGTTCCACTGGCGATGGTGTCGACGGCGTACGACCGATGGCGCATTATCGACTCAACGGGAAGAACTATTACCACTATGGGCGTGACCGCGCCTACGCGCCATTGTCATCAAGCACGACAAAGGCGATCCAGAATTCGGAAGCAGAGTTGATCACACAATTCCAATCTGGTGAATGGATGAAACCATGCCAGAAGGAAGATAGTCCATACATTTGGCGGTACCAGCGTAACAAGGCCATTGCAAGCGGCGTTGAGAAACTGCTGCGACAGTTTGAGGCTGAGTTTCCTGATACGAGGATTCGGGCAGTCATTCCTGAAAGTGAGGATGTCACCAACGAGTCCGATAAAGAAATAACCAGCATGCCNAAGCCGGACGGTGGGGTTTACGGAAACTACTTCCGCCATGTCAGAGGGTCACTAAATCACATCCCTTCCATCGGCGAAGGCATGGCAATGGTTGACTTGAGCGGACTAAGCATCGAACCAGTATTCCTTGGCATCCGATATGCACCTGANGACGGACCTCTTAACGCATTTGTCGATCGCTATATTGAGTTTCTTGACGGAAATCTCGGGGCTGGATACAGCGGTCCAAAGAGTTTCTTCTATGAAGCCCAAGAGACTTTACGNGCCAAGGGCACTGAGCGTGAACGAACCCGTATGCGACGCGAAAAGATCATCAGAGACTTACTCGCGAGAGACGAAATCGATGAGATCATTCTCTATGANTCTGCTGACTGGATCTTCAATGTCCCCATTTCAGACCGTCATGCCTATGGCTATGGATTCCTAGACGAATAGNTTTACTATTCGAAAGTCAGCACATCAGGCAATTAACTGTTCTATTANTCGGCCATGCACGTCAGTGAGTCGGTAGTCTCTTCCGGCATACCGGTAGGTAAGTTGTTCGTGGTCGAAACCGAGTAGGTGGAGCATCGTGGCNTGCAAATCATGCACATGTACCGGATCTTCAACNGCTTTAAATCCAAAATCATCGGTTTGGCCGTAGATCTGTCCCCCTTTGATGCCTCCACCAGCCAACCACATGGTGAATCCCCAGTGATTATGATCACGGCCATTTACCTTNCCTTGATTAGCGCCGGCCTGAGGCAGCTCGACCACTGGCGTTCGACCAAATTCGCCTCCCCAAACGATCAGCGTTTCTTCGAATAACCCCAGTCGTTTAAGGTCATCAATTAACGCTGCGATTCCCTGATCCTGTTGACCGGCNAGTCGCTTATGCTGGGTCGCAATATCGTCGTGGTTATCCCAAGGCTGTCCAGCACCGTGCCAAAGCTGCACGTATCGCACTCCACGCTGAACCAACCGTCGTGCAATCAGCATTTGCCATGACTGCTTTGACTCTCCGTAGGCATCAAGCACATGTTGAGGTTCATCCGACGTATCAAANACATCACTGGCTTCCAATTGCATGCGAAAAGCAAGCTCGAAATTCTCCATTCGAGATTCCAGCCTCGCGTCGTTGCCTCTACGTTGACGATGCAACTGGTTTAGCTTTGCCAGAGCGTTTAACTGTCGCCTCTGCGACTCTCTCGATACATCTGTATTGCGGATATTCTCAATCAGCTTATCTACTTCTTTGTCTTTCGTATCGAGAAATGTCCCCTGATATATGCCAGGCAGAAACGCCGATTGCCAGTTTTGTGCTCCCTTAATGGGAAACCCACCGGGACTCATTACAACAAAACCGGGTAGGTTTTGGTTTTCCGTNCCGAGCCCATATGTCAGCCATGAACCAACGCTTGGCCGTGGCAATATCGACTCACCNCAATTCATCAACAGCAAGCTTGGCTCGTGATTAGGCACATCCGCATGCATAGAACGTACGACACACATATCATCAATGTGCTTCGCTGTCTTTTGAAACAGCTCGCTAACGGGAATCCCACTTTCCCCGTACTGCTTGAATTTGAACGGCGAGGCGAAACATGTACCCGTTTTTCTCTCCGTCTTTAGATTATCAAACGGCAATTTCATGCCGCTATATTCATNCAACTTGGGTTTCGGATCGAAAGTATCAACCTGCGAAGCCCCGCCGTTNCAGAAAATATGGATGACGTGCTTCGCTTTNGNTGCAAAATGAGGCTGCTTGGGTGCAAGTGCACTTTGAGTTGCTTGCTTTTGTTCGTCCTGGGCNCTTAATCGCAAGGAAGANGAGAAGAGCCCCGCTAGCCCGAGCACACCCATCCCACCGCCGCTTTTCAATAACAAGTCACGACGAGAAAGTCCTGTTGCTTCGGCTGGATTAGTGATTTGTAATTCTTTGATATGCATCGATTCAAGNTAGTCAATAAAACTGAATTCGTTNGTTAGCAGCAGTAATTGAGCATACTGTCCCCAGACGTCCANGCTATTCTCCTTACTAGCCGANTCAGGATGNCTTACGAAGTCCATCCCTATTTGCANCTCAGTTTCGTTAGGAGCACGCTGAAAGAATCGTTGATAAAAATACTGTATCCGTTGTTCTGCGTTTAGTTGCTGNACTTGGATGCTGGCAACCCAATTGCGAACTCGATTAATGACAACCGATGAATTCATCAGGAATAGTGCCTGCTGTGGAACGGTTGTGCTTGGCCGCCGGGCATTATGGGCATCAGGATTTGGAAAATCAAACACNCGCAACAGACCGGGAAGGTCTTGTCGGTCGACAAAAGTGTATAAGGCACGACGGCGGATGGTCGATGAATTAGTNAGATCTTCCGANGGGCCCCCAATGGTTAGATCTAATTCNCCGAGTGCCTGAATGAGCGCATCACGCAGCGCCTCATATTCAAGGCGACGACTGTTTGCNCGCCAATACAATCCATTCTCTATATCAATAGCATCCCCTTGCTCATGCGTCGTTGATTGCTGCCTNTACGTATTGGACAGCAGAATCTCTCGATGCAAAGACTTGATTGACCACCCACTGTCCATAAAACNGTCGGCTAAGTAGTCGAGGACATCCAGTTGCACTGGTTGGTCAGATCTCACGCCAAAGTCACTGGGAGTATTTACCAGGGGTCTTCCAAAGTGATGCATCCACACCCGATTCACAAACACACGTGCCGTCAGTGTATTTTTCGGATCGACAATTTCCTGTGCCATTTCCAATCGACCACTTCCGTGAGCAAACGGCTCACGCGTCTTACCGCTTACTGCATAGAGAAATTGTCGCGGCACATGATCACCTTTACGTGCCGCTTGCCCCCTAATAAATACGCGAGGGTCGTATGGATTTGGGTTTTCTGCAAGCACCATTGCGCGCGGCGGATTCCCACGTGCAAATGACTTATGTTCGTCGATTGGCTGAGTGAATTTTCGTCGTTTGTTGTTGTCGTCACGGTTATAGAATGTCGTGACGTTATCCACAGTCACGTGCGTTGGTGTTCCATCGTTAGAAACGAGTTCCAACAACTGCAATTCCGCTGCGGTCAGTTCTGCGTCATCTTNTGTGGACTTCAAGAATACTTGCTGCAGTAATTCTCCGAACAATCTAGCCAACTCGACCTTATTATCGGGTTTTGATGTAAGCAAACGATCACGCAACAGAGGATTCACCATTCCGCTTTCAATTCCAGCTTTGGTTTCCTCCAACTTTTGATAGATAGACTCATGCTGATCGGTGAACTGGTCATCCGGCAGCAAAACAAGTTGTTTCATCACGCCGAGTACGGGATCACCGTCGGCGACCTTTTCCGCAAGGAACTGGCGCCACTTCGTGACAAGCCCATTACGAATAAACTGAGATTGCACCACCAGAAAATCCAGCTCTGACGCCTGCTCATCGTTAATAGCTGCTAAAGCTCGCACGATGTAATCAACTATTTGACGTCGAAAGTCATAGGTGAATTTTTCGGCCCGCATTTTGTCATAGGCGGCAAGCTTTNCTTCCAGATCGTCCAACTTGGACTTGAATTCGCGGTAATAGGGTGTCGTTTCGGGAGTACCAATCAGCGGCAAGTCCTGATCTGCCGGCACACGAGAACTGGCAAACACACCGTAGAGTGAGTAATAGTCCTTCGTCGGAATGGCATCATATTTNTGGTCATGGCAACGTGCACAGGCAACCGTTAGGCCAAGGAAGCCCCGAGTCATTGTGTCGATTCGGTCATCCACATCCAGTTGTTGATTGCGGTAACGCCGGCCAACGGTTAGGAATCCCATCGCTGCGAGATCACGATCGTCATTTAGCTCAAGCAGATCTGCTGCGAGCTGTTCCACTACGAATTGGTTGTAGGGCTTATCGCTATTGAATGCCCTTATTACATAATCTCGAAATGTATAGGAATATGGAAACCGCCTGCCACGTGTGAAGTTATAGCCGAGCGTGTCGCTATATCGGGCAACGTCCATCCAATATCGAGCCCACCGTTCGCCATGCTGTGGCTTGGCAAGTGCCTTATCAACCATTCGCTCATAGGCATCGGGGCGAGTGTCACCTTCAAACGCTGCCACCTCAGATGCGGTTGGTGCCAATCCTGTCACATCAAACATCACACGACGTATCAACTCTCGCCGACTTGCCTCCGCCGATGGTCGTAGATCAGCTGAATCCAACTTGTTCAAGATGTAAAAGTCTATGTTGTTTCTGGGCCATNCCAAGTCAGAGACACTCGGTAAGGGTGCAACTTTGACCGGTTGCAACGACCAGTGATTTGCAAAGATGGATGCATAANCATCTAACTTTGAGAGCGCCTGATCATCAGGCCATGGCATNCCCATCTTGATCCACCTTTGAAAGTCGCTGATTTGTTGCTNCGTCAACTTCTCATCAGGCGGCATTTGTAGATCTGTCTCTTGCTTAATTGCCGTCATCAGGACGCTTGCCGCCGGATCACCATTTACCACNACAGGGTACTTTTCACTACCTTTCAGTAGAAACTCTCTGGTNTCGACTCGAAGCCCGCTTTCCTGAGCATCAGGGCCGTGGCATTCCATGCACTTCGCAGCGAGAACGGGACGTATTTTCACCTCAAAAAAATCGATCTGCTCACGCGTGAATTCCTGGGAATCCTGCGCGACAGCAAGTGGCGGNGCAAAATTGGCTAATGCAACAATTAAGAAGACAGTGCAACGCATAGCATCAGGAAACAGGCTGGTGGGTGTTCTCATTAATTCAATGATACCGGTTGGGCTCTACCTTGATAATCCGAATGGTAGCATTAGTGCGGGCGCCCTAATGAAGNCTGATTTCGCACCTGTATAATTAAGANACTTTATGAGGGAAATTGATACAATCACGGGCAACATTTCTGTTGTAATNAGGAATTAGCATGCCGTTTTTAGTCGCCAGTACAACCGTGATCGTACTTGTTGTAGTGGGCGTCCTCGTTCTTCTATTGTTTGCCGTCGGACTCTTCATATGGTCCGTTTATAATCGTCTTNTTACTCTGCAACAGCGATATAAGAATGCTGTATCACAAATAGGCGTTCAATTGCAACGACGCCATGATTTAATCCCTGGCCTTGTGGATTCAGTCAAAGCATATATGTCGCACGAGAAGAACACCCTAGACGCTGTAATTGCTGCGCGTAACGAGTGTCAAATGAGCCTTAAGAATGCTACTGGCAATCTCGGCGACCTCTCTGCTATGAAAGCAGTCATCGGATCTGAAAATGCACTGACCGGTTTTCTTTCAAGACTTATGATGATNAAGGANGACTACCCAGATTTGAAAGCGAACCAAAACGTCATGAAATTACAGGAAGAGCTCACAACGACNGAAAACCGAATTGCATTTGCTCGTCAGCACTACAACGACAGCGCGACNCTCTANAACACAGACAAACGCAAATTTCCTGCCGTNCTTATTGCCGCTAAACTTGGCCATCNCAATGACGCTGCGATGTGGGAACTTCAGGATGATGCAGCTCGGCAAGCGCCATCAATAAACATGGACTCGTAAACGCGATATGAAATGAATTTCTTTGAACATCAAGACCGAGCTAAAAGCAACTCAAAGAAGATCGTTCTTTTTTACACGATCGCACTAATTTTGATGATCACCTTAATCGGTGTGNTTCCGGCAATCATTGTCAGCCAAAANGGCGGAGATGGAACCGCTNTATTTCTTGGCGTAAGCGGGATCATTTTGCTGATCGCTGGCGTTGGCACGATGGTGAAATTCGCCTGGCTAAACAANGGTGGTNCTCACGTTGCAGAATCATTGGGTGGACGACTTGTCAGTACCGCCACTCGCGNCCCGCAAGAGAGGATGCTGATCAACGTTGTTGAAGAGATGTCCATTGCNTCCGGGTGCCCGATGCCCGGNGTGTATTTGCTCGAAGGCGAAAGTTCTATCAATGCCTTTGCTGCAGGGCTGCAATTGGATGATGCCGTGATTGCTGTAACACGNGGTTGCCTGGAACAACTCAGTCGTGATGAGTTGCAAGGTGTCNTTGCTCATGAGTATTCACACATNATTCACGGCGANATGCGGTTAAATCTTAAGCTGATTGGAGTTATTGCTGGNATNACAACGCTTGCTTATGTCGGTGAAATCTTGTTTCGGTGTGCNGGAAGAGGCAGCAAGGATGATGCGAGNGCCGGTGCTGCCATAGGCGCTATCGGCCTANTGTTNTTCATCGGTGGATGGCTCGGTGTNCTGTTTAGCAGCATTATCAAGGCGATGGTAAGTCGTCAGAGGGAGTTTCTCGCCGATGCCTCCGCTGTTCAGTACACTCGTTCCAAAACCGGCATCGCCGGTGCGCTCAAGAAAATTGGCGGGTTTGCTAACGATCCCAAGCTTGCATCAGCAAACGCACGTGATGCCAGCCACATGTTTTTCAGCGAAGGGATCCGTTCGATTTTTGCCAGCCATCCGCCTCTTGAGAAACGCATCCAGCGTATCCAAGCAGGTTGGGTACCAAGTAAATCATCATCCGTTGCCGTTACCGGTGGTGGCGCCGACATGGCCATGGGATTTACCAGTGCAATGACTCCATCTGCCGAAGCAGCCCCGGCAACCATCCGCGTGGAAAATGTTGAACAGGTGATCAATAATGTCGGCGAAATCTCGCCGCATGCAGTTGCCTATGCTGCCGATTTGCTAAACCAGATTCCCGAGTCACTGCTGGGTGCAGCTCACGACGTATACACATCCCGGGCTCTAATATTTGCATTCCTACTAGACGACCATGATGACGCTGCCAGAGCCAAACAGCTGGAGATTATCAATGGGTATGGATCGAGTGAATTTGTGCAATTATCGACACAGTATGGTGGTGCCATTGCGTCTCTTGACCGCAGACAAGTTTTACCGCTGTTTGAGATAGCTCGACACGCACTCGCGGACATGTCACAGTCTCAGGGTATTAAATTCTTAAACACGATAAATGAACTGGTGAAGGCCGATCGTCACATATCCATGTTTGAATGGGTGTTGTACCGATTAACCAAACGCACATTGGATATCTCAACTAATGCTCAACGTAGCCTGAAGGCCGCAAAGGCAACCATTGCTTCACAGCATGTGCCGGCA
This sequence comes from Rhodopirellula sp., assembly GCA_002714565.1. Taxonomy (GTDB): domain Bacteria; phylum Planctomycetota; class Planctomycetia; order Pirellulales; family Pirellulaceae; genus UBA11883. Next base: position 12,182 of record PAXU01000090.1, on the reverse strand, counting down.
TCGAAGTTGCTGTCGGTCCTTTGTCATGCCGGGCACGATGATCCGGTTGAGGCCGAGAAGGCATTTGAGGATGCTCGAACTCAAACGGGTTGGCATTGGCTATCTCTACTAAGCCGAGAAGAATCGACGGCCATGACTTTAAATGGCACAATAGAACCCCTAGCCATGCTGCGTCCTGCGGACAAGCAAATGCTTATCAATGCCGCCGTCTGCTGTGCATTATCTGACGGTGAGATCACTATTAGCGAGGGTGAGTTACTGCGAGCAACGGCTGAACTGCTCGGCTGCCCGATGCCACCACTCGACTAAGTCCCGCTGGTTTGGACATGAGTCGTTACCGCCAGCAGTGAAATTCGATTAAATTGTAGAGACTCCCATCGAAATACCTCTATCTGACACTCGTAACGAACATGACCGTTCACCTTGTCCAACTGCATCTGATCGCACAACGCGGTTATGGAGGTTCCGTTCAGGACGAGGCGTTGGGAATCATGTGTGTGTTCGTAATCGTGGCCATTTTCCTATTTGGATTTTGGCTTCACAGAGCCTTTGAGCATGGTCGCGGCCGATAATCATTCGCAATTCGCGCCGTCCTGTTGCATAATCGGATTATCAGAATCAATCAGACGTAGCGGGGACATCATGCCTTCACTACGCAACAGACCGCTCGGAGACTTTTTATGCGTTTGACCGCCTTAGTATCTATCCTCACCATTCTTCTGACCACCGCACAAGCACGCAGTGCAGACTGGCCTCAGTTCCGTGGACCAAACTGCACAGGAATCTCTCTGGACTCTGCCGCACTGCCAACAACCTTTACCGACACAGAAAACGTTCTGTGGTCAGCGAATCTCGGTGATGGCATAGGCTGCCCGATTGTCGCCGCCGGTCGTGTTTTCGTTCCATCGATGATTGACGATGAGCACGTTGGCCTACATGCGTTCGATGCAAAAACAGGTAAGCCGCTATGGACCCGCTCATGGGAAACACCAAACTTGACCCCGGTCCATAAAACAAACAGCCAGTGTGCTACGACACCTGCGGCGGATGAATCTCGCGTGTACTTTTATTTCAGCACACTCGGCTTAGTTGCAGTAAATGCAGAAACAGGTGCCGACGAATGGCACCACGAGCTACCTAAACCATTCTTTGTATTCAGGTGGGGTCCCGCCATGTCCCCAACACTGTACAAGGACAAAGTAATATTCCTGCAGGACGATGATCTAAACCCGTCCATCGTTGCTCTGGATAAGGCAACCGGCAAGGTACTCTGGCAGGACGACCGCAGCGACCAAGCCGTTAATTACTCTCACCCTGTGATCTGCAGCACCGACAAAGGAGATGAACTAGTTGTCGCGGGAACCGGCATGCTGATCGGATACGATTTGGAAACAGGTAATCGCAACTGGTTCGCTCGTGTGCTACTTCGCAACATTAAAACAACTCCGGCAGTAGACGGCGACAAAATCTACATATCGCTGCAAAGTGGTGGTATTGCTAATCAGTGGCTGGCATCTGCCGACCGTGCAGAAACCGGCAACAGCGATGGCAAATTGAGCAAAGATGAAATGCACGCGATCGTTCCGACGGGAAAAGTGCCGGATGCATTTTTCAAGAAGACCTTTGACCGCGGAGACCTTAATAAGGATGGATTCCTTGAAGGAGAAGAGTTAGACAAGGCTTTTCTACATCCCGATAACTTTGCAGGAGCACGCTTTGACGCGAAAGAAGCCGCAGATGAATATGTGCTAGCGGTTCAGGCTGGTGGCTCAGGCGATGTGACCGAATCTCATTTACTTTGGAAGCATCCAACAAAATACACTGACCACATTGTGTCACCACTTGTTTCAAATGGTCGCATGTTATTAATAAAAGGCGGCGGAATCCGTACAGCATTTGAAACACGCAGAGGGAAACCAATTGGCAGACAGGCAAGAATCCAGAACTCCTGCGAATATTTTGCGTCACCAATCGTCGGTGACGGAAAGATCTACATTGCTGGTGAAAATGGCGTTGTTGTGGTCTTAAAAGACAGTGACAAGTATGAACTGCTGGCAAAAAATGACATGGGTGATGCAATTCTAGCAACTCCGGCTATCGCGGACGGCAGCATTTTTATTCGAACCCGCAGTAAACTTATCTGCGTATCCAACTAGTCGAACCAAGACAAATCATGACGGAACTACTTGTACACCTAAATGGTGAGCTTGTACCGGAAAGCGAAGCAAAGATCTCCATCTTTGATGCGGCTGTTTCACTCGGATTCACCGTAACCGACTCTGCTCGGACATTTCTGCACAAACCATTTAAACTCGAAGCGCATATTGCACGGCTTTACCAGTCGATGAAAGTAACGCGTATTGAGCCAGGTATCTCTCCCGAGGAAATGCTTAACCGCACGACAGAGTTATTGGAGATGAACCTAGAAGCAATTGGGCCAAATGACGACCTCTGGATCGTGCATAACGTCTCATCCGGCCTCTTAAAGATGGGGCCAAGTCCGGAACAGCAAAATCATGCAACCATCATGATCTACAACGCACCAATGGATTTGCGTGGGTGGCAAAAATACTACAGCGAAGGTTGTCATGCTGTTACGCCGTTCAGTCGGCAACCCTCAGCACAATCACTTGATGCAAGAATCAAGAATCGAAGTCGCATGTTCTACACGATGGCTGAACAGGAAGCAAAGCTTGTCGATCCGGACGCACAAAGCGTCATTCTAGACACCGATGGTTACGTTTCGGAGAACAAGGGCGGGAATATATTCGTCGTAAGTGATGGTGTCCTGAAGACCCCAACAAGCGAAAACGGACTTGCAGGTATCACGCGGGAAACAACGCTGGAAATTGCACAATCACTGGGCATCTCCACCATGGAAACGCGATTACTACCATACGACCTCTATACGGCGGACGAAATTTTCTTCACGAGTACCCCATACTGCTTAATGCCAGCTACAAAATTCAACGGCCTTTCTGTCGGTAATGGAACGGTCGGCCCGGTTAGCAAGCAAATTCTGCAAGGATGGGCTGACCTTACAGGTGTAGACGTTGTCTCACAAGCAAATAGCCAAGTTAAATCAGATTGAGATTGGGAGAATCTGATCGTGTTCAATCTCTCGCAAGAAGCCTTACAGTCCTTTGCCGATAATGGGTTCGTCATCATTCGGTCCTTCTTTAATCCAGAGAAGCTCTCGGAAACCAAAACTGCAATGGATCGCTATATCACAGAAGTGGTTCCATCACTGCCTGATTCTGATGCTTTTTATATAGATAAGAGCGACGCTAGCACGCTCAAGCAACTTCAACGCATCGCTGAAAATGATCCATATTTTGAACGGTATGCGAACGACTCTGATGCACTATCCGTCTGCAACCAGTTACTGGGTGAAGANGTTCAGACCCGAGGGGTTGAATGGTTCTGCAAGCCATCAGGCTCCACCCATCCGACGCCACCACATCAAGACAACTTCTACTTTTGCTTATCACCACCGAGCGTAGTGACCGTGTGGATTGCATTAGATGTTGTGGATACCACAAACGGTTGTCTGCACTATGTGCCTGGATCTCATAAGCATGGAATACGCGATCACGGGGCAACGTCCATTGTTGGGTTCTCTCAGGGAATCGTTGATTTCGGCGACAAAGAAATGGCAATAGAAACACCTGTTCACTTGGAACCGGGCGACTGCGTTATTCACCACGGCAACACAATTCATCGAGCAGATCCGAACCCTTCTGACCGCACTCGTCGAGGATTCGCATTGGTCATAGAAGGTGCGAGTGCTCAACGGGACGATGATGCCTTTTCAAGGTATGTGGACTCTGTTCAGGCACAACATGAGAGCCTAGGGCTCGATGTGGATCAATCCATCTATAAGTAGGAATTCATTGCAATGGATGTCAGTCAATACAACGAACACGATCAGGTCATATGGGACGAAGAACTGTCCGACTTTGTACCGGATCGCGTTTTTGATGCTCACATCCACCTATTTAATAGCGCACATTATCCTCCGGGAAATGCAGTCTGGTCAGACCAAGGGCTTGCCGACATCCAACAGTGGGCAGAAACACTTTACCCCGGACGTCGCACTCACTTTCTCGCACTTGGTTCACCGTTAATTGGAATTGATGTCGCTGCCCACAACGCTTGGCTGATTAGCGAGATTCAACAAGATGCTAACAGCCGTCTCAACAGGCTGGTTACGCCCGCATGCACACCGGATGAGATCAGTAGAGATGTGGAACAAGCCGGAGTGGTCGGGCTCAAGCCATATCGCATCTTTGCTTTAAACGGCGATGCAAAAGAATGCTCCATCGAACAGTTCCTTACGCACGAACAACTCGAAGTTGCAGACCATTACGGTTTATGGGTCACCATGCATCTCTCAAAAGAACTGGCCTGTGCCGACCCAACAAACTTGGCTGACTTACGAGAATACACAACTTCTCGCTATCCAAATGTGAAGTGGATTCTAGCCCATTGCGCACGGAGCTTTACCTACTGGCCAATTCGCCAGGCTGTTTCCCAGCTACGTGACATGCCCAATATTTACTACGACCTATCTGCTGTGGACGATCTAAGACCGATTCTGACATTGTTTCAGCAAGAATCTCTTGATCGCATCCTTTATGGGAGTGACGGAGTCGATGCCACATACTTCCGGGGCAAATATGTAGCGCTCGGGCGAGCCTGGCAATATCTAGACGCCGCCGAAGCAGGGATGCGATTTCCACACTGTGACGCTCGTCCAATCCTTTCGGTGTATGAGCAACTATTGTGCATGAAACACGCGGCGGAGATAGCTGGATTCGGCCAGCCTGAAATTGATGCAATCTTCTGGAAGAATGCCACTGAATTGTTTAATGTCACGTGGTGATACAGATTTGTTAGACTGACGGGACAAATACCGACAAAACTCAGGTAACTACAACAATCCATTTCTGAAAAACTGCTTCATGATCGATTTCTTATCGCGACGGAGAATGTTGTTGTGCCTGACAGCGGCGTTTCTATTATTCTCAGAAATTGCCGAAGGAGCACCAGAATCGAACGCTGAATCGCCGGAAGCTACCGAATTGGTTAGCCAGGGAGGTATCGTCGCGTTCGACTGGTTGATAATCGCATTGTATGTCGCTGGCACGATCGGTCTTGGTGCGTATTATGCCAAACGACAAAAGACTCGAGACGAGTACTTTACAGGCGGCGGAAATATGAATCCGCTGCTTATCGGTGTGTCACTCTTTGCAACGTTGCTCAGCACGATTTCGTATTTAGGCATGCCGGGTGAAGCTGCCGGAAAAGGGCCTGTCTACTTCGTTGGAATGATTGCCCATCCGCTGACATTTCTCGTCGTGGGATTTCTCATGCTACCGGTGTACATGAAATACCGCGTAACCAGTGCGTATGAGTTACTGGAATATCGACTCGGTGCATCATTCAGAATTCTGGGTGCCTGTTTGTTCCTTGGATTACGACTACTGTGGATGAGCGTACTGCTGAAGTTTGCCGGTGATGCGATGGTAACGATGCTGGAGGTGGATCCGTTTTGGAGTCCGTATATTGTGGCAGTCATTGGNTTGGTTGCGATTATCTACACATCTCTTGGTGGATTACAGGCGGTTGTCATTACCGATCTTGCTCAGACGATCTTGNTGTACGGAGGTGCAATCACTGTTCTGNTCGTAGTCACTATCAACTTCGGGGGATTTTCCTGGATGCCCACCGAATGGCCCAAGGAATGGAAAGCACAACCTGTATTCCCAGATGGGTTGGACACGCGTGTAACATGGGTCGGTTCCATCATCATGACCTTTATTTGGTACGTGGCGACACTTGGTGGAGATCAGACTACTGTNCAGCGATTCATGGCAACAAAGGATACCAAATCGGCGCGTACCGCTTTACTCACTCAATTAGGCTTTGCGGTATTTGTAGGCACAACCCTTGCTGTTGTAGGCGTCGCATTAATGGCTCATTTCAAAGCCGAACGTGAAAATCTGCCATCTGTTCAAAAATCCAACATTACAGCTTATGAGTCATTCAATGAAAGCTTTCAATCTGAACACGACAAGTTCCCAAACGACGGTGAACTTAAAAGTGCATTGGGCTGGAATGAAAACACCCTTAAGCAAACGCGCCGAAACCTCATTGGTGCCGACCAGTGGTTTCCACGTTTCATTTCACATGAATTGCCCATGGGNCTGGCTGGACTGGTTATCGCGGCAATGTTTGCTGCCGCAATGTCGAGTTTGGATTCGGGAGTGAATTCGATCACAGCAGTCGTGATGTGTGACTTCGTGGAACGCAAACGGAAGTCCGCGCTCTCAGAACGCCAGTACTTGATAACAGCACGATGTTTGGCGGTGGTGATTGGTGTTACCGTTGTCTTTGGCAGCATTTTGACTGGCTTCATAGAAGGCAACATCATGGCGGTAACTCAGAAATCCGTAAACCTGCTCACTACACCGATCTTTGCGCTGTTTTACTATGCCGTATTTGCCAAACGCGTACATCCAATCGCTGTTTGGGTTGGCACTATCGTGGGAACAATCGTGGCACTTGTTGTCGCATTCTGTGGACAGATCGTTTACTACCTCTACGTGAATCACGGCTTCGATCCAGCGACATTTAATTCAGTACTGGAAACGAAAATCGATGATCTGACCGGAGTACCATATGAAGCTTGTACTGATCCGATCAGCTTCCAATGGATCGGACTATTTGCGCTTCTGGCCAATTTAGCTGTCGGCATCTCACTTTCTTATCTCCTTCCGGAATGGAAACGACCAACCGACCCAAAAGAAANTCAAGATATTTCGGAAGAAGAAGTTGAATCCGATGAAACAGATGAGGAGGTCGCATGAGCACTCAAGAATCCGACGTATATACAGGCGTTGCCAAGTCGATGGAGTTATACCATCAAGCTGGTCAGCTGATTCCAGGTGCCACACAGTTGATTAGCCGTCGACCTACGTTATATGCGTATGGATTCTCGCCGGCATACGCCGTTTCAGCCAAAGGTGCAAGATTCACAGATGTGGATGGTAATGAGTTTGTAGATTGGGTCAGCGGCATTGGTGCTGTCATCCTTGGATACTGTGATCCGGTTGTGGATGCTGCTGTCAAAGCCAAGATTGATACCGGCACGATGTATTCGATCAGTCATCCAAGCGAGCTTGAGTTAGCTGAACTACTAATTGAGAGAATTCCATGTGCTGAAATGGTACGGTTTGCAAAAGGCGGAGGAGATGCGTGTGCCGTAGCCGTACGAATAGCTCGTGGAACAACTGGCAAAGACAAGATTCTATTTTGTGGGTATCACGGCTGGCATGACTGGTACATGGCAGCAAATCTAATCGATGACGAAGAGCTTGATTCTCATTTATTTCCGGGGATCGAGCCTATCGGTGTTCCAAAATCTCTTGCTGGAACTGCCATACCGTTTCCATACGGTGATGTCCAAGCACTCGACGCGACATTGGAAAAGCACGCTGGCGAAGTTGCTGCGATCATGATGGAACCTCTGCGCAGCACAATGCCGGANCCCGGGTATTTGGAATCAGTGCGAAAGATCGCCGACAAGCACGGCGTCTTGCTGATTTTTGATGAGGTTTCCACTGGCTTTCGGCCAACCGCCGGCGGTACACAACCACTTGTCGGTGTAACGCCTGATATCGCTGTATTCGCAAAGTCCATTTCAAATGGATATCCAATGGGAGCAGTAGTTGGCACACGAGCTGCCATGGAACCTGCATCTCAGATGTTCATCTCCAGNACGTATTGGAGTGATACTCTCGGAATCCAGGCAGCAATTACATCGCTTACTGAAGTTAAAAATCGCGATGTGCCGCAGACGGTGCAAACGACCGGCCGTTTNATGAAAGAACAAACCCAAAAACTGATTGATGAACATGGCTTACCCGCCGAAGCAGCCGGCGTCGACTGGCACCCACATTTCAGCTTTANCGTTGATAATCCAGAAACAGCAAAACAGCTAACCACTCTTTTTTCTCAGGAAATGGCCANGCGTAATGTACACATGGCCACTTCGTTCTATTTGAATGAGTCGCATGGTGACAGTGAATGCAATCAGACACTGGAGGCGATAAATGAGGCGTTCAAGGTNATTTCCTCCGGGCTCGCCACCAATAGCATCGCGGAGAAAATTGAATGCCAACCACGAGTAGANATNTTCAGACGACTTGTCAGCTAATAACTGACGNACTTTAAAAGGAATTAACTGTAGTGAGAACTAGTAAGACACTCGCCAAAATCAGAGCCGGCAAACCTGTAAAGATGTGCTGCCTGGGGCACTTTGTACCGGCATATATTCATCATGCCTCCCACTTTGGTTATGACTGCATCTGGACAGATAACGAACACCGCACGATGAGCGAACGCGAAGTGCAATCATTACTTACCAACTTTCATTTGGCTGATATTGATTGCATGCTACGGCCGAAAACAACTGAGAAAACGGAGCTTTACCGGTATCTTGAAGACGGCGCAACCGGATTGATGATTCCACATGTTTCAACTCCCGAAGCAGCATATGACTTGGTTCANTCCACGAAGTTCCCACCAATCGGAAATCGAGGCATCGACAATGCCGGCATAGACAGCGATTTTCACCTTCATGATGCAGACACATATGTGGATCACATAAACAGTGAGACATTTCTGGTCATACAAATCGAAACGCCCGAGGGAGTTGCNAATGCTGAGGAGATTGCGAGTATTGAAGGCCTCGATGGCATCTTCGTTGGCCCCGGGGATCTAGGGCTCCGTATTCGGCGAACCGATACGGATCTGACGTTGGAAGAGGGTATTGCAACGGTTGCTAGCGCATGTGCCAAGCACAATATCGCGTGGGGTATGCCTGCACCAGATGCANATGCAGTAGTGCGTCTNCGGGATCAGGGTGCACAACTTATCGCATACGGTGGAGACTTTGGTTTTATGATGCAGGGCCTCAGCCGTTGTGGCGATGAACTAGCTGCCGCATTTGGAGAATAATCTGCGTGTCACTTCCACGTGTGCTAATTATCGGCGTCGGCTCGATTGGACATCGTCACTTGCGGTGTTTTCTGAACACCGGGCGTGTGACTGCAGAGATCTGTGAAGTCAACAACGATCTGGCTCAGGACATAGCGGCGCAGTACGGTATTACGACTGTCTGGAATTCACTTGACGACGCAATCGCATCACCACCAGATCTGGCCGTAATTTGTGCACCGGCGCATCTTCACATAGAAATGGCGATTACACTGGCCAATCACGGTGTTGATATTCTGATTGAAAAGCCCCTCAGCACATCGCTGAATGACATCGATATCTTAAAATCTTCCATTTCAACGGCAGGAGTTTGCTGCGGTGTCGCCTACGTGACACATCAACATCCGGTTATACAGGATGTAAAACGAGAATTGGACAGTGGCAGATTTGGTAAGCCCTTACAGATCAATTACGTCTCTGGCCAGCACTTTCCGTATTACCGTCCGGCCTATCGCGAGATCTACTATACGGACAGAGCTACCGGTGGCGGTTGTATTCAGGATGCAATCACTCATTCAATGAACACAGCCGAATTGCTTGTAGGTCCTATNACCAAACTTACATGCGATGCAGATCATCTGGCTCTTGAAGGTGTAACGGTGGAAGACACTGTTCACGTCATTACGCGACATGGTGAGATCATGGGATCACTCGTTTCAAACCAGTTCCAATCACCCAACGAGTCCACCTTCATAATTAACTGCGAAAAAGGCACGATTAAATGTCTGATGCATGAGGGGCGTTGGGTATGGCATGACACGCCGGAAACTCAATGGCGCGAAGGTGCACAGTATGATCTTGAACGTGACGACTTATTCGTAAAACAAGCCAACATGTTTCTTGATGCAAGAGAGCAAGGCGATCTGCCATCGTGTACGCTGGAAGCAGCCATTCAGACGCTCAAGGTAAATCTGGCAATGCTTGAATCATCTGACACACATACCTGGCAAACAATTAACTGATATAAGTATCAAACGAGTAGTGATTCCTAAATGCCTCCAACAACACAGCAATTATTCGATTTAACTGGCAAGTCTGCACTCATTACCGGTGGAGCAGGGTATCTGGGAACGGCGTTTTCCAATGCGCTCGCCGAATGTGGCGCGCGCGTAATCCTGACAAGCCGAACCCAAGCAAGAGCTGAAGAGGCGATTGCAGCACTCCCTGGTGAAGGTCACATTGCCCTCACGCTGGATCAAAAGAGTGAAGAGTCAATCAAGTCAGCATTTAGCAGCGCCGTTGAACTGGCCGGCAGCGTTGACATCCTGATCAACAATGGAACCGGTGGCGCTGGGGATGACTTAACAACAGTATCCGGTGAGCAGTTTACAGATCAACTTGCCAATGCCACCGGCTACTTTTTGCTGGCCCGTGAATTTAGAAATCACATTGTTGAGCGTGAAGCNAGCGGNAGCATTATCAATATCGGATCAATGTATGGCGTCGTTGCTTCGTATCCAGATGCCTACGAAGGCGTATGCAACGCAAGTCCCGTGTCCTATCACGCTCTCAANGGTGGAATTGTTCACATGACTCGTCATCTTAGCGCGTACTGGGCTGGTGATAACATCCGTGTGAATTGCTTAAGTCCAGGGCCGTTTCCCAATGACAACGCCCCACAAGAAATGGTAGAGCGACTTTGCACCAAGAACCCTATGAAACGCATGGGATTACCACACGAGTTAAAAGGCGCTTTGATTTTGNTGGCCAGCGACGCTGGTAGTTACATCACCGGTCAAAACCTACTGGTCGACGGTGGCTGGACTGCGTGGTAGTAACTGCCAAAATTCGACTAACTATTCACTGAGTCAACGCTTACATTCGAATCATCACTACTCTCAATAACAGGACNAAGATAATGAAGCCGATATTTGCAATAATTGCCGCGNGTGCAGCACTTGGATTCGCAGCAGCGATACCAGATCCGGTAAAGCCAGACCCGAACATGGAGAATCCTATTCCTGTTCTTGATACAGTCTTCATCGAAGATATGACCTGGATTGAAGTACGCGATGCAATGAAGAGTGGAAAAGATACAGTCATCGTNGCTACCGGTGGTGTTGAACAAAACGGACCGTATCTGGTCACTGGTAAACACAATGTCGTGCTAANAGGCACAACTCGAGCTATTGCCAACCAACTGGGAAATGCGCTCGTTGCACCAATCATCGGGTTTGTACCTGAAGGCGATATCGATCCGCCAAGTCTACACATGCATTACCCTGGCACCATTAGCGTTACAGAAGAGACGTACCGGGCATTGGTCACNGACGTTTGCTCTTCACTAAAGCAACATGGATTCAAGAATATCGTGCTTNTCGGNGATAGTGGTGGCAATCAGGAAGGACTTAAGGATGTCGCGGCGAAACTAAATGCTGCATGGGACGGGGNAGCAACTAAAGTNCATTACATAGCTGAGTATTATGATTTTCCTGCAGTCGATGCCTTTCTGGAAAAGAACGGAATCGAACAGACTCCGGAAGGGTGGCATGATGATTTTGGTATGACAGCGACGATGATGGCGGTTGATCGCCATTCTGTGCGCACCGATCAACGCATTGAAGCGGGCAAAGCTTCCATTAACGGTGTTGAGCTTGAACCCATCAAGGAAACCATTAAATGGGGACGAAAGGTGATCAATTTTAGGGCACGCAGAACAGTTATTGCTGTCAAGAAAGCGATCGGCTCATAGGGTGTTGCGATACTAAACTGGCTTATGACAAACGAAGTCCTACCAGCTAAACTAAACGCTTCTCGNTTCAGCGTGATTCACAAATCCATCTCTCACTGAGAACTATACAGCCACATGGAAAACAATTCTGCACGCGAGCATCGCAAGGCATGCTTGAAGATCACTCTTGTATTACTGGCTGTATGGTTCATGGTCAGTCTCGGCTGTGCTGTGCTCTTTAGAGGCTGGATGGATACCAACATGCCAATGATTGGTAATGCTAAGTTTGGGTTTTGGATGGCACAGCAAGGCTCCATCATTTGTTTCGTGCTACTGCTCATCGTCTACAAGGTGCTTATGCAGCGACTCGACGACAAGCATGGTTACTCGGAGTAATCAGCAGGGAACTAAGACATGGAACAAAGCACACTCAATTTTATTTTTATTG
>PAXU01000089.1 GCA_002714565.1 Rhodopirellula sp. | reverse complement strand
GTCGCTTGGGACCAGCCAATGATGACTCGACATTCGCAAGATCCAAGTGAAGTGACTTGGTGTAGTTTGGTACCGGTGCATCATCCGTTCTGAGTAATCCCTGCTCCGTTGTATAGGAACGCACCAGCGCAACTTCTTCAGTAGTACGTCCGGTAGCGGCAAGAAACGCGAGCGATTCTTCATCGATGGGGAAGAATCCCATCGTGGCACCGTATTCAGGCGCCATATTGGCAATCGTGGCTCGGTCAGCAAGACTCATTGCGCTAACACCATCACCGTAGAATTCCACAAACTTTCCAACGACACCTTCCTGCCGTAACATCTCGACAACCACAAGCACAAGATCCGTTGCTGTGGTGCCGGCAGGTAATTTACCTGTCAATTCAAACCCAATTACTTCGGGCATCAGCATGTAGAGCGGCTGACCCAACATTGCGGCTTCTGCCTCGATTCCGCCAACGCCCCAACCAACCACACCAAGGCCGTTGATCATAGTTGTATGTGAATCTGTTCCAACGAGCGTGTCAGGAATTGCAACGCTTCCATGCCGGTCCTCTCTCACAAACACACCCTTCGCGAGAAACTCGAGGTTTACCTGATGGACAATTCCGACATTCGGCGGCACAACTCGGAAGTTATCAAACGCATGCTGCCCCCAACGAAGGAATTCGTAGCGTTCCTTGTTGCGTTGGAATTCGAGCTCTACGTTTGCCTCTAATGACTCATCGCTGCCAAAGCTGTCCACTTGAACCGAGTGGTCGATGACCAGGTCTACGGGAATCAGCGGGTTAATCTTTTTCGGATCACCACCCATTCGCTGCATGGCAGATCGCATGGCAGCCAAATCAACAACAGCCGGCACGCCTGTGAAATCCTGAAGCACAACTCGAGACGGTTTAAACGGAATCTCACATTGGGCGGGTGATTCGGCATTCCACGCAGCAAGATTCTTTACATCATCTTCGGTTACTACGAATCCGTCGCAATTTCTAAGAACAGACTCGAGTAATACTCGAATCGAGTACGGCAGCGAAGATATATTCCCCAGGCCGGCTTCCTCTAACTTCGACAGCCGGTAGATCCCCATGGGGCCGTTAGGCGTTTCGAATGTGTCACGTGCTCCAAAGGGATCAAAAACAGTTTCAGTACTCATGGTTTTTCCGATTGATTGTAGATTCCGGATCCGGATGTGTTCAGATTGCTGACGCTAGATCGCCATAATCCTCAATTTTAATGCAACGGCCATTCGAGAGACAATAGCCCGATTTGGCAATCAATGCTGTTAGTTCATCGATAGTCGAAGTAGGCAAAAAGGGGTTACTTTTCGTAAAATATCTTCGCGGTGCTACTTGTTGTTTGTCACAGATCCACCTCTTACACCGCGTAACTAATCCTATTCTTTTAATTTACAGCGTGGACGACTGTACCCATGACCACCTTAGACGACTTTCAAAGTACATTCAGAGCGGCATCGGGAATGCCATTTCATCCTGAATCACTTAGCTTTGCGAACATTGCCCTGATCAGTGATGTCAATGAAAGTGTGGCGCAGCTACTTAATGACCAGGTACACCAATTTCTCGCTGCCGCACTACCAAATTCATTTGAGATAACCACGATCAATTCAGAGAGTTACAATTCCGTTGCCAATATGCTCACGGCAATCGAACAGCTCACTCCAACAACGAACCTCATCTGCACTTACAGAAATCTTTACAACAGAAATGAAGATCTTCCGGAAAGCCTAGGCACTCACGTCGACGTACTAACCCAACGCGTGGATGTACCCGTTTTGCTGCTTCCCCGCCCCGACAGGGTTGATTTAACACGCCTGTCTCTTCAAGAGGTCATGGCAGTAACCAATCACTTGTCCGGGGACAATCACCTAATTAGTGTGGCTGCACATTTCACCCCTGAGGATGGCACACTGGTTCTTTCTCACATCGAGGACGAAGCAGCATTTAAACGCTACGAACAAGCCATCGGTCGCATTCCAGCAATACCGACAGAGTCGTCCACATCAGCTATTAAGAGTCAGTTATTGCACATGGCGAAGCAATTCATTTCATCTTGTGAGCATGAATTGGGAGAGCAACATTTCACGATCGAAAAACACGTTAATTTCGGGAAACCCTTAATAGAATACAAAAATCTTTGTAGCGAGCATCAAGTCGATTTGCTTGTACTAAACAGCAAGGATGCGGATCACGTTGCCATGGACGGCCCTGCATATGAGCTCGCCGTTGAAATGCGCAATATTCCGGTACTCTTACTTTGACCCTGACTTCGAATAACCGTTGCAGCAGCATACTGAGCTAACAGATAAAACATGTACACCCTTATCGCTTCAGCCGACGTACCGACTTCCGTCACTATCGTTTTCTCACTGTTTCTAACCGGCCTGATCCTATGCCTGGCTCTTGAAGAGAAACTTCATGCAAAGAAATCCGTCATTGCCGGATCGTTTGCTGTAATTTGCTTACTGGCCGGAGCCGCCTATGAGATTCTCCCATTTGGCGAAGTGGGAATTCCCCCTGTACCAGCGACACATGAAGCAGATGATCACGCGACGGACCACGACGAGCATGCCAGCGGCCACACGGTTGCGATGCCCGTCTATATTCCCGCAATTGACTGGGGAGTCATCGCTATTATTCTGGGTTCGAGCATTTTTGTGGACGTCACTACCAAGTCCGGACTTTTTACATGGATTGCGATCAAGGTAACGAAAGCATCACGCGGTGATCCACGACGACTCCTGATCTTTTATGGAATCATGACAGTCGTGTTTTCCGCTGTACTGAATAACGTCACCGCAATGATCATTGTCGGATCACTTACGGTAGTCTCTCTTGAGCGATTGGGAATTCGCGAGAAGCTGCTAGGTTTTCTATTGATTGAAGGTCTGCTAACCAATATCGGTGGCCTGCTGACTCTCATCAGCAGCGTGCCGAATATTATCGTGGGTAACGCTGCGGGAATTAGCTTTGCGACTTTCTTCATTAAGTCCAGCCCGTATGTTGTGGTCGCCACGGCAATCACCCTTTACCTCGGTGCCCGCATCTTCAAAATCGAAGCGCTAAAGGATGAGGAGGAAAGAACTCGGGCTGAACGGCAGGTAATGCAATTCGACGAAAACGACGGAGTAACCAGTTGGGCATTCTTTCGGTTCTCAGCCGTCGTGCTTTGCCTATTCATCATTACCATCGCCTGCACCTCGGTTCTGCCATACGTTAAAGATCTTGGGATGGGGTACGTCGCACTCTCGTTTGCAATGGTCATGCTCTTGAGATACCGCTCAACTGCCGACCAATTCTATCGGGCAGTCGACTGGGATTTACTGGGATTCTTCATGTGCCTGTTTGCCGTTATCTACGTCATGGAATGGGCCGGCGTACTTACCGCAATAGGAAATGGCATGAAACAAGTCTTGGCCGACCCTGCAAGTGCAACGGCGAACGCCAGAGATGTAAGCACGATGCTCGTTGGAGCAGCTGGTTTCAGCAGCGTCACGGATAACATCCCATTGGCGGCGATGCTCGCCAATATCCTGGAAGTAGAGTTGCAGACTCCATCGGAATCAAAGCTCTGGTGGTCCGTGATCTTTGGCGCCAATCTGGGCGGAAATATAACGCCGATCGGTTCTGCGTCCACGCTCGTTGCTGTAACCATCATGCACAAGCAAAAGCTCAATATGTCCTTCAGCGCCTTTATTAAAGCTGCCGGACTATTTGCAATTGTTCAGATCTTGCTCGCGCTGGCTTATGTCGTCCTGATACTTTGATAGCGCTCCATGATCGATCCCAACTGGCAACTGGCTTAGGACAAGTGGATCTCGGGTATCAGGTCAGCGTTAATCTCGATCTTTGGATACTCTTCGGTAGAGTCCAGGATTTCCTGACAACACGTCGTTAGATCGCCGATGAATTTTACGAGATCCAGTCCCTCGTATAGGTCACCGTATTCACTTAGATACTTCGTGCTGCTGTTGTATAGCTTGCGCGCACCGCGGATATTTCCGTTTACAAAGTGATGAAGACACACAGCCACTTGAATCAGTCCCTGGTAA
The DNA here is from genome assembly GCA_002714565.1 of Rhodopirellula sp. GTDB lineage: Bacteria > Planctomycetota > Planctomycetia > Pirellulales > Pirellulaceae > UBA11883. The sequence continues at coordinate 24,035 of PAXU01000089.1, read as the reverse complement.
AACGTCCTGCCGTGACCATGAAAGTCCTGCCACAGATCCTCCCAGACTTCATGGGCTTCAAAGAACTCGAATTCATTGAAGTATTCGATTCCCTTGAGATACCGCTCATCGAATTGTGTGGGCTCGGTCAACTTTGGACTCCAATCAGGTCTGAGGCCGTACAGTAATTGAGAGTGATAAATAGTGCTTCACAATGATAGCCGGAAAAGGTTACGATTGTGAAGTTGCACGCGTCAGGATTACCACAGCACCACACCAGGACAAATCATCTTCATGCCACAGTCTCCAGAGAAACGCCATGCAATGAAGGTGGTAAGGCAGTTAGCCAAGGACTATGCCGATGCGGAATGTGCTTTGAACTTTCGCACACCATATCAATTGCTAATCGCGACGATTCTCTCAGCGCAATGTACAGATGAGCGTGTAAACATTGTGACTAAAAGCCTTTTCAATGAGTTCCCAAATGCAAAACGCATGGCCGCGGCGACTCAAAAGCAAATCGAAAAGCATATAAAGAGCGCCGGATTCTTTCGCGCGAAAGCCAAGAATATAAAAAGCTGTTCCGAAGATCTCGTAAACCTGCATGGCTCAAAAGTGCCACAGGATTTTGATGCACTCGTGAAACTCGCCGGAGTCGGACGCAAAACAGCCAACGTCGTCATGGGCGTGGCTTGGGGAATACCAACCGGCGTCGTCGTCGATACGCACGTCGGGCGAATAAGCCGGCGACTCGGAATCACATCTGAAACAGATCCTGTGAAAGCGGAGCGTGAGTTGATTTCAGTAATACCCCAAGCTGAATGGATTGATTATTCCCACCGAATGATTCATCATGGTCGTGCTGTGTGCAACGCGCGCAAACCAGATTGCGAAAACTGCCGAATGAAACGGTTTTGTCCACGCATTGGAGTTACCGCTTAATCTGCCCGTTTCCCACCAACCTTACTAAAAACTAATCACGGAGTTTGGAGCGATGATCCTAACCGGCGAAGAAATCAGGAGACGCATGGGGGAAACGATTAATATCGACCCTTACAACCCTGATAACCTAAACCCGAATAGCTACAACCTCACTCTCCATGACGAACTGATGGTCTATGAAGAAGTTGTGCTGGATATGCGACAGGTGAATCGTGTCCGCCGAATCAAAATCCCGGAGACAGGACTCGTTCTGAATCCTAACCAGTTGTATCTTGGACGCACCGTGGAACGCACAGAAACACACGAGCTTGTGCCAATGATTGAAGGGCGCAGCAGCATTGGACGCCTCGGCTTGTTCGTACATATTACCGCTGGATTTGGTGACGTCGGCTTTTGCGGTTTCTGGACGCTTGAAATGTTTGCCGTTCAGCCAGTAAAGATTTACCCTGGCATTTCAATTTGCCAGATTTTCTATCATGAAGTTGCCGGTGAGATAACCGAGTATCAAAGTGATAAGTATCAAAACAATCGTGATATCCAGCCAAGTCTGCTCTATCGCGAATTGAATCCGGACGCTGAAAAAGAAGATCCTCAACTTACTTTGAACTTCACGCGCACGGCAAAATAGTCCACCCCCTGAGATTTACTGTCATTGAGGGGTTTGACCACTTCAAATAAGCGCATCTAGGATAGAGCGATAGAAGTAGCGATAAAAGTATCTGGATTAGACGTCTGTCAAACACAGGCATTTAATGGCAGATCAACGCAAGAAACCGCAGATAATACCTGTTGGCAAATGCGCTGCGAGTCGTTCGCTGAAATTCCTTTACTGAGCCGTGAATCAACCGATGAACAAGTCCGAAGCCAATGGTCAAAACGTAGATCTTCCTAGAATCGAAGCAGCGGTCAAGGAAATCCTTGCTGCAGTTGGGGAAGACCCTGAACGCGAAGGATTGATTGAAACGCCCGGGCGCGTGGCGCGCATGTACGCAGAGATGTTTGGCGGCCTCCACACCGACCCCACCGAACACACCAAGAAATTCTTTCCGGAAGAGTACGACGAAGTGGTACTCGTACGGGATATCAGCTTTTGCAGTATGTGTGAGCACCATCTCTTGCCCTTTATCGGTAAAGCACACATCGGTTACATGCCGGATGGAAAGGTCATCGGGTTGAGTAAGCTTGCGAGAGTCGTTGAAGGGTTTGCTCGTCGTCCACAAGTACAAGAGCGAATGACCCAACAAGTTGCGAATTTGTTGGTGGAAGAATTAGGTGCAAAAGGTGTCGCGGTCGTCCTTGAGGCTTCACACAGTTGCATGTCGATTCGCGGCGTTCGCAAGCCTGGCAGTATCACGGTCACGAGTGCGATGAAGGGTATTTTCCGTTCAAACTTATCCAGCCGCAGCGAAATGATGCAGCTGATTTATGGAAACCGCGGTTAACAGACGTGGCACTACTCTGGCACATCCTACACTTTGCCTTTCGCCTGAATCTAGGCATGCTGATTGCAATGGCGATCACATCTCCGCGCCACGTAACTAGTGGATTCTTTCGTGTGCATCTTTGGGTTGCAATGGGAATCAACGCGCTTGCCGCCATGGTCGTTTACATGATCGGTAGCGATTACGTACCCGAAGTGCGCGACCAGTTACTTACACAGTCTATTTTGCTTACGGTTGGCAGTTATGCAGGTGCGGTCTGCTGGCTTTATGAAAAACACAAACTGGGACGTATTTTTATCGTTGTGTTAGTAGTGCTCACGGGATACACGGCCTGGATCGCAACTCCCGAAGTCAGTACATGGGACATCCGACAGACGCTGATCGAATGCAGTGACATAATTACCAGCAGCCTAGCAGTCGGTTCAATCATGACAGCGATGCTATTGGGTCACTGGTATTTGAACACGCCAACGATGGATCTGATGCCGCTGAGGTTATTGCTAAAATTTGCTGCAATTGCGATCCTCCTGCGAGTCATCACCATTTCGATTGGTGAAGCGTGCTTAATTATGTACCAAAGTGAGTTGGTAAACACACAATGGTGGATCTTTGTTGGACTCCGATGGCTGGCTGGCATTATCGGTACAAGTATCATGCTGTGGATGACTTGGGTCACCCTGCGAATTCCGAATACTCAAAGTGCAACTGGGATCCTGTATGCGGCCACCATTCTAGTTTTCATCGGCGAGTTAACTGCACAGATACTGTCAGACACGGGCCTTTATCCATTATGATGACCCAGCGATGATTGGCTCGATTACTTGCTAGTCAGCCGGATTGATACAGGAATAGTCATGAATATCACAGCCATTTGTCAAAACTGTGAAAATGTGTTCCGGGCACCGTTAACGGATACGAGCGATGGCGTGAATTGTCCCCATTGTGACCATCGGCATGTAGTTCCGACTGGTGCCGTAGTGCCACATGACGAAGGCGTAACCATTACACGCTGCGTTGTGTGCCCGAGCCGAGAGTTATATCTACGCAAGGCGTTTTCTCAGCGATTGGGGCTTGCCATTATCGCAACAGGATTCATTCTCAGTAGCATTGCCTGGGCAAATCATCACATCTGGTGGTGTTATGGCATTTTGATGGCCTCGGCAGTCATCGACTTCTTGCTTTGGATGGTCGTGAAGAATCTCCTGCAATGTTACCGATGTCATGCTGAATACCGTGGTTATATCGAAACGGATCAACACACCTTGTTTAGTCTTGAAGTACATGAGAAATATCGTCAGGAGAAACATCGCCTCGCTGAACAAGCGCGAGCTGACGCGTTTGCAAAAAAGCACGCAGACAGCGAAACTGACGCATAGCTGAAACAGTGTACCTACGCTGCCGACTAACTAAAGCGTGCAAACCACATGATCGATCCCGATAGAATGCGAATCCAGGAAGACCTGCGGGGGATCATTCAAGGTGACGTGCGTTGTGATGATGTCTTTCTGCAACTCTATGCAAGTGATGCCAGCATTTACGAAATCAAGCCATTGGGAGTGGTGCGGCCTCGCAATCTCGATGACGTCATTGCGCTCGTGCGCTATGCAAATAACCGCAATATTTCATTACACCCGCGAGGCAGCGGAAGTGGTCTAGCCGGTGAATCGCTCGGTTCCGGCATTATCGTTGACATGGCTCATTCGATGCGCCGCATTCTACAGTTCGACGGTGAATCGATTCGCATACAACCTGGCGTCGTGCATCAGCAATTAAACAAGTTTCTGGCCCGTCATGACCGAGTATTTGGGCCTGACCCCGCCACCAGTGCCGTTTCCACAATGGGAGGTGCCATCGCCTTAGATGGCAGCGGTAGTCACTGGTTAAAGTACGGTTCAACGCGGGCCTATGTCGAGGCACTTCAAGTGGTACTTGCTGATGGAACGGTCCTAGATGTCGGCCCCAACAAGAACATCGAAACACTCTGTGCAGTTCCACAGGTTCGAGGTGTCCTGCACAAACCGCAATCCCGGCTGGATGATATCGAGTCTCGAATGAAGCAACTCGTCATTGGACATCGAGACATCATCAAAGAACATACTCCTTCAAGCCTTACGCACCGCTGTGGTTATCACCTAAATGGCATCTTGAAAAATGAGCACTTCAATTTAGCGAAGCTGTTTACCGGTTCAGAGGGGTCGCTGGGGATCATTACTGAAGCCACGATACGCACCAGTCCCCTTCCTGGTTTTCGCGGTCTTGCTCTACTATTTTTCGATCGCATCGAGAAAGCAATCGAGGCCTCGAGGCTAGCCGTCAACATGGGTGTGAGTGCCTGCGATATGATCGACCGCCGTTTACTTGCACTGGCACGTGCAACAAGCAGTAATCTAGGAAAAGCAATTCCCTCGGATGCCGAAGTCATGCTCCTGGTGGAGATGGACGCTGAAAACTCTGAGGATGTACGACATCGACTGCGGATGATTGTCGACCGTATTCAGCACCGGGAAAACCTGGCATACACGGCAAGAACCGCTGTAGACGAACGTGAAGTTGGTCAAATCTGGTTGTTGATGAAAAACGTCATTCCAATGCTTTACCGGCTCGAAGGTTCACGCCGTGCTATTCCGTTTGTTGAAGACATCTCTGTACATCCGGAGCAATTAACCACGGTTGTGCCAGAACTTCAAACCGTGCTGAAACAACATCAGGTTACCGCCTCACTGTTTGGACATGTTGGTCACGGCCAGTTACACATTCGACCTCTGATGGACTTGAGTGACAGCAATGACGCTCGCAAGCTGCACGGACTGGCAAGCGATCTCTATGAGAAAGTTGTTGATGCCGGTGGAACGATTAGTGGCGAGCACGGTGCCGGGCTTAGCCGTACCTGGTTCATGAGGAAACAATTCGGTCCGTTATACGAGGTATTTGCAGAAGTAAAACGAGTGTTCGATCCGGAATTTCAGCTCAATCCCGGCAAGGTGGTCGCTGAACTGCCTCAACCCATCCACAATAATTTGCGGCCGGTAAATATCGAAGAAGCCCCTGCAACACATATGATCACGTTGGAACCGGGAGAGCGCGAAATTGTGCCCTTACAGCTCGACTGGCAGGAAGATGCAGTACTTTATGCCGCACGATCGTGCAATGGTTGTGCCCGCTGCAGGACTACAGACCAAGCAACCCGGATGTGCCCGGTATTCCGGTTCAATCCAGTAGAAGAATCCTCACCTCGCGCTAAAGCGAATCTCATGCGGTCTGTCCTTACAGGACGCCTTCAGGCATCAGAGCTTCAGGAAGGTGACTTAAAACGAGTCGCTGATTTATGCATCAACTGCCACCAGTGTCGTATCGAGTGTCCAGCTGGGGCAGATATTCCAAAGCTGATGACAGAAGCAAAGGCAAATCATGTGCACAACAACGGGCTGCCGTTTCACGAGTTGCTTCTGTCGCGTATGGACCGCACCGTACAGTGGGCCAGCTGGCTAAGATGGATTTACAACTGGGGCGTCGGCAATCGCTACGCACGTTGGATCGCTTCGAAGCTCTTTCGCATCGCCCATGGTCGGAAACTGCCCAAGTTGTCCAGTAGGAGCTTTATGAAATGGGCACTACGACACCGCCTTCACCGACCACATCAGCACTCCGGACGCAAGGTTTTGTATTTCGTTGATCTATATGCAAACTGGTTTGATGTGCAACTGGCCAAAGCCACTGTAAGCGTCATGCAACACAATGGAATAAGCGTCTACGTACCGGTCAATCAAAAATGGGCTGGCATGCCGGCCATCAGTGAAGGAGACATAGACTATGCGCGTGAGTTGATCTCCCATAATTCAGCCTTGCTCTCAGATGCGATTCGTCGTGGCTACCACGTGATCACTACTGAACCGTCAGCTGCGATGGCATTAACGCGTGAATACCCTTCCGTTATCGACAACGAAGACACCCGCTTAATCGCCGAAAACACGAGTGACGCCTGCTCGTATTTGTGGGAAATGCATAAGAGCGGTGAACTTGCGCACGATTTAGCCCCTCTGGATATCTCCGCCGGCTATCATCTACCCTGCCACCTCAAAGCGCTGAATCAATTCACGCCCGCGGAACGCATCTTGTCTTTGATTCCCAATTTGACGATTCATCGACTCGATAAAGGGTGTTCGGGAATGGCAGGTACATTTGGACTAAAGCAGCGTAATTACCGAAACAGCCTGCGAAGCGGGTGGGGACTGATCAGTGCGATGCGAGCGCCGGATATAAATATCGGAACAACTGAATGCAGCACCTGTAAAATGCAAATGGAACAAGGTACAACAAAACCAACCATTCATCCAATCAAATTGCTGGCACTCGCATACGGTGAAATGGGGGGAATACGCCAGCAACTGGAAAAACAAGGACAGGAACTCGTCGTAACGTGATTTGCTCCGTCAAACTATTTGCTATGGCTCAACAACGGACTGGTCAGCAGGAAATCAAGGTCACCGTTGAATCTCCAGCAACCGTTGACACTTTAAAAGCTGCGATATCAGTACAATTCCCTGAACTTGGTGACGTCCTTCCGCACTGCATGATCGCCGTGAACACCGAGTACGCCAGCCCCGCGGATTCAATAGCGGAGTCCGATGAAATCGCTATCATTCCTCCGGTTAGCGGAGGATAGCCCATGATTACAATTGTCCGTGACCCAATAGACAATAATGCTGTGATAAGAGCCGTTAGCTCACACCAAGCCGGAGCTGTTCTCTTATTTTTAGGTACTACCCGGCAATTTACAGGTGAGAAAGAAACAACTGCGCTTGACTATGATTGTTATGAAGAGATGGCACTGAAACAAATGACGCGACTGGCCGAACAGGCTAAGGAAAAGTGGCAACTACAGGGCGTTGCCATGACGCACCGTGTAGGGCATCTCGAACTCGGTGAAGCAAGTGTTGCCATCGCAGTTAGTTCTGCGCATCGTGAAGCCGCATTTGAAGCGGGCAAATGGCTTATTGACACACTCAAGGAGGTTGTGCCAATCTGGAAGAAGGAAAATTGGTCGGACGGAACCACCGAATGGGTGCATCACGGATGTTGAGCCACATAGCTCCTTCCAAAACTCAGTTTTCAACATGACAAATTCAGAACCACTTTTAGATCGATTTGGACGAGTTCACACGAACCTTAGGATTAGTGTGACGGACCGCTGCAATATCCGCTGCTTCTACTGCATGCCGGAAGAGAATGTACAGTTTAAGCCTCGCAGTGAAATTCTGTCCTTCGAGGAGATAGTGCGGTTTACAGCGTGTGCTGCCAGGCTAGGCGTAAATAAGCTTCGCATTACTGGCGGTGAGCCCTTAGTTAGAAGTAACCTCTCGGAACTAATTCGGCAACTCGTAGCCATCAATGGAATTGAGGATGTCGCTTTGACCACCAATGGATTGTTGCTTGAAGATCAACTGCAGGAATTGAAGTCGGCCGGGCTACACAGACTAAATATTTCATTGGATACACTTACAGAAGAGACATTCCAACGCATCTCACGGCGCACCGGAATTGAAAAAGTAATCAGTGCCATCAAGTCCGCTATCGCATACGATTTCAATCAGATCCGATTGAACGCTATCGCAATTCGTGGACTAACTGAAAATGAGATTGTTCCTCTTGGTGAATTTGCAAGAGAACACAAATTGGAATTGCGATTCATCGAATTCATGCCACTCGATGCCGATGACCAGTGGGAGCATGAACAAGTTCTTTCCGGAAGCGAGATACGCTCCCAACTTGAGTCAGCGTTTTGCACGCTTGAGCCAGCTCATCGAAAAGACCCAAGCCAACCTGCCATCGATTACAACTTTAGTGACGGTCGTGGCAGCATCGGATTTATTAATCCGGTCACGCAACCGTTTTGCCACGATTGCAACCGATTGAGAATCACCGCCGAAGGTAAGATCCGCAACTGCCTCTTTTCCATCGAAGAATGGGATGCACGAGAACTCCTTCGCAGTGACGCAGACGACATGCAAATCCAGCAGTTGATTCGCGACTGCGTCGCCCACAAGAAAGCCGGACACGGAATTGATTCCACCGAATTCGTGAAGCCTGATCGAGCGATGTACCAAATCGGGGGATAAGCGCGCAGCAACACAGACACGCAAGGCGATGCATGTCTGTGTTACACACTGTGTATTAACTCGAATGGCGAGACTAAATCACACCACCGTGAACCCGCTGGGGATTCATGTGATCCGGCATCTCGAGCATCCAGAACCTTTCCCAGAAATTGAGAATTGCACGCTGGTTCTCTGATGTGAAAATCAGCTGCTGGGTTCGGCGAACTCGGTCACCGGAAAAAGCCGGAAGCAAACAGCCAACACTGGTGGTTAGTGCTGCTGCTAATAGCACGGCTAAAATCATTCGACGCATTGCTTTCATCCTCCTTGATGAGCCTCTGTGTGCATCGTGCTCTTATCGGTAACTTTCAGAAACGCAATTCCTTTTGCTATTTCCTGAAAGGCGGCGTATCTAATAACGAATAACCGCAACCGCGACAATACCACTTTGGCTCGTGCCACTATGTCGGCACTGACAATAGCAAGACATCAGGTCTTATCACGCGTACGAATCGCCCACAGAATCACCTGAAGGCGAATCCTGCGGTGCTGTATCCGACACATAGCCGATCGACTCAGAAAGTGGCGGGCTTACCTGTTCGCTGGCATGTCCATCAGCAAGAACTGATGGGTCCATGTCGCTCACAAGCTGTTCCATTTTCTTACCTGGTTTGAAGGTCACGACGATCTTCTCAGGAACATGCACTGTTTCCTCTGTCTTCGGGTTACGAGCTGTTCGCGCTGCGCGTTTCTTGGCGATAAATACGCCGAAGTTTCGCAACTCAACCCGTCCCTTCTGAGCGAGGGATTCCATGATAGCGTCAAACGTATGTTGCACGATCTCCTTGGTCTGCAACTGAGTCATGTCAATCTTTTCAGATATCGTTTTCACGATGTCTTTCTTGGTCATGACAATGCCCTTTTACAGCCAATAATTCCGTGCGGTGTTTAACGTTGTGATTCGCAAACAAGTTTACGTAACGGCTTGCCCTAAAGTCAAGTATCACAACGATTTACGCACCATAGACTGGCATGCTGGCCGACCTCGTTCGTATGACTTCATGTCGTAACATCAACCACGACACCCACACTTCCGAGTCTTGCCCGTATCACGCGTTTCCTCTACACGAAAGACAGTCGTATGACCGACTACCATGCAACGCGCGCACGTTCAGTAACCAACCAGATAAATCGTCCAAGACTCGCAATCACTACAGGAATTGTTTCAGAAAACCACGAGTATCTATCATCACTTTTTTTAACGGTGTCAGGCTATAATTACGACCTGAATTCACTCGTGATTCTCTCTGTACTAGCGGGACACATTCGATGCTAACCCCAAACCATGAATCAACACCCGAACACTGGTACAAAGATGGCCTGCAATTTGAATGCACCGGCTGCGGCAACTGCTGTACAGGTGAACCCGGCTATGTCTGGGTCACTGAACAGGAAATCCAAAGCCTGGCGGACCTTACCGGGACAGAACTCGAAGAGTTTACCGACACATATGTTCGAAAGATTGGCGCTCGCTTTAGCCTGCGTGAGTTTCCAAACGGTGATTGCGTTTTCTTTGATAGTGATAAACGAAATTGCACTGTATACGATGCACGCCCGGTGCAGTGCAAAACGTGGCCATTTTGGAACAGTAACCTTGAAACGCCGGAGGATTGGCAGCGAACCTGTCAGGAGTGCCCAGGAAGTGGTCGCGGACCGCTTGTACCAATCGACGACATCGAGCATCAGCGTAAACAAATCAATATCTAACGAGCGGTCGCGGCGACTGTGTTATTGAGAAAAAACTAAAAACGACATACCATCGAATCATCTCCCATCACCCGAACCAACTTGCTTGCTAGCAACAGTAAATTGAACCAACCACAACTCCAAGTACAACTAGGTCGATTAAGCCTACCGAACCCTGTTCTCGTGGCATCCGGTACATTTGGTTATGCCCGTGAAATGGAGCAAATCGTAGACCTGACTCGACTCGGTGGTATCGTCCCTAAGACGGTTACTCCTCAACCGCGTGCCGGTAACAATCCCTGGCGCACAGTTGAAACATCGTCCGGACTTCTTAACTCCATCGGACTGGATAACGACGGAATCGAGGCCTTTATCCAGCACCACCTACCGTACCTGTCGGAGATCAACTCCAGACTCATCGTCAGCATTGCAGCTCCAGATGCAGAATCCTATGCGTCTATGGCGGGCCAACTGGAAAAGGCTGGTGGGGTCGACGCCATTGAGCTCAACATTTCCTGTCCAAATGTTTCTGGTGGAGTCGATTTCGGTACGAATCCTGAGGCATGTCAACACGTCGTTTCATGTGTGCGAAATGCAACAGACACCCCAATACTCGCCAAGCTGACTCCGAACGTTGCAAATATCGTGGCCGTGGCCGAAGGAGCAAAAGATGGCGGAGCTGATGCTGTTTGTCTAACCAACACCTTATTGGGAATGGCCATTGACTGGCGCAAACGACGTCCCTTACTCGGGAATGACATGGGAGGACTTAGTGGCCCGGCAATCAAGCCCGTTTCACTTCGATGTGTATTTCAGGTTTCGCGTGCGGTAGACATACCGATCATTGGAATCGGTGGAATCGCATCGCTCGATGATGTCATGCAATTCCTGGTTGCCGGAGCAACTGCCATTCAAATTGGCACGGCGAATTATTATGATCCGACAATCACAATGAAGATCCTCGACGAGTTACCCTCTGCACTTGCTGAAATAGATGCGGCGAGCGTAAGTGAAATCGTCGGCACGGTTATCTCAAACAAATCTCAATAGACACAACAAGGCATAGATTCCATGCGCGTACTTTCGGGCATACAACCAACTGGTCGCTTTCACTGGGGTAATTACTTCGGGGCAATTCAGCAGTACATCGACCTGCAAAACGAAGAAGAATCCTACTACTTCATCGCCAACCTGCATGCGTTAACTACTATTCGCGACTCAGATGAGCTCAAAACACTAACGCTTGAAGCTGCTACCGATTTACTGGCGCTAGGACTCCAGCCAGAACAAGCAACGCTCTTTGTGCAATCCGACGTACCTGAAGTATCTGAACTCACGTGGTTACTCATGACAGGCACTCCAATGGGATTGCTCGAACGCTGTCATGCTTACAAGGAAAAGAAGGAAAAAGGTGTTGCAGCTGATGCGGGACTATTCACCTACCCTGTCCTTATGGCTGCGGATATTCTTGCATACGACTCGAATGTTGTTCCGGTCGGTCAGGATCAAGTACAGCATATTGAGGTCTGCCGTGATATTGCTCGCAGCTTCAACCATCATTACGGCGAAGTTTTTGTAATGCCGGATGCAAAAGTCTTGGAAGCGTCAGCAAAAGTACCGGGAACTGACGGCGAAAAAATGTCCAAAAGCTATGACAACACCATCCAGATATTTGAACCGCTCAAGCCACAACGCAAACAGATCATGCGAATCCAAACGGACTCACGTCCAATGGAAGACAGCAAAGATCCGGAAACAGACCACCTCTACCAATTACTATCTCTTTTTGCCAGCAATGAAGAGCGCGAAGAGGTCGCAGGCATATACAGAACCGGCGGTTTCGGTTACGGAGACATCAAAAAACGCCTCGCCGATGCTGCTGAGTCGTACTTTTCTGATGCCCGCGCCAGGCGAGAGAAACTAGAGCAGGATCCCGGGTTTGTACAGGATGTGCTAAGCGAAGGTGCCAAGCAAGCTCGTGCTAAGGCGTCAGAAGTATTGGATCGCGCTCAAAAAGCAACGGGACTTGTACGATGAACATCATCGGAATCGGAACAGACATCGTTGAATGCTTGCGCATCGCCAGGATGATCGAGCGGCACGATGAGCTCTTTCTAAATCGCGTCTACACCCGTCATGAAATTCAGTACAGCAGTTCTCGCAAGGCAGCAACTCAGCACTATGCTGGGCGATGGGCTGCAAAAGAAGCCGTACTAAAAGCGCTGGGAACGGGCTGGTCNCGAGGGATTAAATGGACGGACATCGAAGTCATCTCAGAGCTCTCCGGCAANCCGCACTGCGAGATTCACGGNGTTGGNCGNGAGGTCTGTGATGAGATGGGAATCACNGATATTCTGATTTCCATCTCACANTGCCGGTCNCATGCAACGGCTACAGCAATCGCCGTNGGTGACTAANCNTTATCAGGCTTCGTCNTCTTGNAGAGCTTCCTGCTCGTTTAACGGCATCGGAGCAAATTCACTTCCAGCTTCNATTACCTGCCCATCGGTAGATTTNATCTTCGGNGGTGGATTGAGTTTCTCGTGCTCGTAAAGNAGCGCTTCCCATTTGGTACGCACGTCTTCTTCAAGTTTCTTCCACGCACCGCGNCCTTTACACTTCGGATATTTTGAGCAGCCAAGCCACGGGCCACGGGCTCCGGTNCGNAGATANAGNTTTGCNTCACACTTATTACATTCAAGGTCCGTCTCAAGCGGTGGAACCTTGGGTGGCGTCACGTACCCCTTGCGNTCAAGATTTACGACCCCGTTGCATGTCGGATAATCCGGGCANCTCAAGAACGGTCCGAATCGNCCTTTTCGCTTNAGTANTGGCTTCTCACATGANGGGCACGCGACGTTTACCTCTTCGGGATTCACNGGTCGGCCTTGCGCATCAATCGGTGCTGCATATTTACANCCAACCGGCATGGCATCCGCAATAGTAACGATGCGTTCCTTGTCTTCAGGCGAGAGCTTCGAATACGTTAGCTTCTCGCCACAGTCACCGCATGTCAGGAACGGNCGTGATCTGGCGGTCTTGCCTTTGTTTACTCCCATTTCTGGAGTCTTACATCCGGGACATGCGATGTTTATTGGTTCTGGCGGCACGCGGAAACCGGTACAGCTAAGGAACTTCCCGTTACGGCCAAAGCGATATTCGGTGCGTTTACCACATTCAGGACAGTTGTATTCTTCCGGTGCCAGCTCCGTCTCACTTTTGGCATGCGTCATGTTTTCATGAGCTGAATCCAGGTCATTCTTGAAACCTGAATAGAATTCACCTAAGAACTGTTGCCATCTTTCTGAACCATCTTCAATGGCATCCAGCTGTGATTCCATCCAACGCGTGTAACCAAGATCCATGATCCCTGGAAAGCCCTCGAGTAGCTTATCGGTTACAACTTCGCCTAGATCAGTCGCTCGAAAGCTCGAGCCAACCTTTTCTACGTAATCCCGATCCTGGATCACTTTGATGATGCTGGCATACGTAGATGGTCTACCGATACCTTCTTCTTCCAACTTCTTGACCAGACCGGCTTCTGTGTAGCGTTTCGGAGGAGACGAGAATGCCTGTTTCGTATCAATGGAAAACGCTCCCATGGNATCACCTTCACTGATTTCCGGAAGNGTTTGCTCATCGCTTTCAGTGGGAANGCCAACAGCACGGTAGTGCCCGTCAAACTGAAGGACACGTCCNTTCGTTCTTACCTTGGCNCCGGTGTCCTTATCCGATCGCTTCAGGATNACCGATGTGTTCTTCCACACAGCTCCGTTCATCTGGCAACCAACAAACCGATTCCAAATCAGTCGGTAAAGCTTGAGCTGATCATCGTCAAGTGACTTGGCAAGACTCTCGGGAGTACGTGACACGTCCGTCGGCCTGATGCACTCATGAGCTTCTTGTGCATTTTGGTTCCGGGAACCGTAAAACTTCGGCTTTTCCGGTAAGTACTCATCACCATATTGCTTACCAATGAAGTTTCTGACCGACGTTAGCGCTTCACCAGCAATATGGGTGGAGTCGGTACGCATATAGGTGATGACACCCACACGACCTTCGCCTGGAACACTTACACCTTCGTACAAGCCTTGTGCAATCCGCATGGTGCGATTGGTCGTAAAGCTATAACGGTTGGACGCCGCCATTTGCATCGAGCTGGTGATTAATGGTCCCTGGGGATTCGTGGTCGACGGCTTCGTTTCAATGGAGTCGATTGAGTACTCAACACCCGGTTGTAATTCGCCGGTAAGCTCACGCTTAAATTGGGCTGGCCCTTTTCCATCAGGGTCTTCAGTTGAGATTACGGATACATCCGTTAGACCGGCTGCTTCTGCGGCCTGTTGAATTTCGTTTGAAAGATCTCTGGGTGCATCACTCTTGCACTCGAGCTTAAACGGTTTGCCATCTATCTCATATAACGCCGTGCGTAACCCACCGTTTTCAGCCAACCATGCATTCTGGCGTTTTTTGGTGGGATGCTTGCCTTTCTCATCAACCTGTGCCATGAATTCCGGCCATGAGGTGATCAACTGTGGTGCATTTGATGGATCAATGGCCAACCGAATAGTAACCGACCAACTTTCATCGGGAATATGGGCTCGAATTTCACGTTCACGCAATACGACCAATAACACGGCCACACTTTGCACACGACCGGCACTCAAACCGCCCGCCACTTTTTTCCAGAGCAGCGGTGACACCTGATAGCCAACGATTCGGTCAAGGATGCGGCGTGCCTGTTGTGCATTCACCTTGGCCATATCAATGTCGCGAGGCTGCTGGAAGGCCTGCTGAATGGCATCCTTTGTAATAGCATTAAACACCACACGCTTGATCTTAGATGGCTCAAGCCCCATTGCTTCAGTCAGCAACCAGGCAATCGCTTCACCTTCACGATCCAGGTCGGTTGCCAGCCATACATGCTCAGATTGTTTGGCGGCTTTCTTGAGTTTATCAAGCGTCTTCTTCTTACCCATAATGGGTTCATAAGTCGGCTCGAATTCGTTCTCCAAGTCAATTCCCGGAACAGGCTTCTTAACGCCCTTGGGGTTTCGCTTAGGCAAATCCAGAACGTGCCCAACACTGGCTTCGACAACGTAATCGGTACCAAGAAACTTGGAAATCGTCTTCACCTTCGCGGGTGACTCGACAATTACAAGATCAATTGACATGGCAAACCTGGGGTTGCCCCCTTGCTCCTACGTTGTTGTCGCGATCTAAAAGCGACTTCTGTGACTTGTCTATCTATTTATATACGTGCTGCAAAATAGTGGATTCTCATTTCACCTCACGGCCAATGCCGCATCACGATTTCAGTCACACATAAACACAAGTTAATGTGAATAGCGTGGTTCAAAATCGTGACTTCACAACATTACTAACATGTTGCTGAAATCACACAAGAAACAGCGTGTTCGGTATCAATATCAGATAACTACTGGGTGTTTCCTGAATAACTTCATGAAGCCCATTAGGTTTGGAAAAACCGTTAAGGCCCCTACAATAGGAATATCTATACAGGTGTGGCCCAAATCTGCTTTGAGCCCGGTGTGACTTCAAGGTGAAGTCGACAGGTGGGACAAGCGACTTGCATTGATGCTGGCTGTTTAAACAATCACAGCCTAGTACCATTGCGAGACCACTAAGGGTAACGGATAATTCCTAATTCAAAGATTGTCAACTGCTTCTTGCAAATTGACGGTCAAAAGAAGGTGTTCGGTGACACGCTTAAGTGCGAGGAGACCGGCAAACAGAATTGGGATTGTGTAATTAGTGCCTGTCCTTAAAATTGGGCGTTTTTAACGCACAATTGTGTGTTTTGAAGAATAAAGAGCTGTGAGAGATCATCCAAATCTTAGACAGCAAAAGAGAGAATAGACCACCCTGTTCTAGGGGTGACAATTTTTTTTGGTTCATTTGACTAATTAAGAACAAAAACGAGACGATAAAATGGCCAAACGTCGAGACGAAGTTAAATCAAACGTAAAGAAATTGCAGAAAAAGAAATCGCAGGATTCAAGTATTCTTGAAATCTTCCGTGGCCGACCTGACGTGATGGTCGGAATCCTTCTGATGATTTGTATGTTGTCTTTTGTGGTAGCTCCTGCCATACAAACCATGATGGATGGAAATAGTCGATCCGGAAGTGTCGATCAGGATGCCTTACAGCGCACCGCTAGAAACCGAACGTTATTGCGTCGTTTTTTGTTTGCTTTGGCTGAAGAAGCTTACGGCGAAGAATCATCTGAAACAGGCCAAATTTCCAATCTTCAAAAGATTCAATTTGGCATGGCACCGGATATCGATCCTTATGGGCTTGCCAGACCCATGAACCAAGACCAATCAGACCCAAGAGATATGGAGCGCTTTAGCGCACTCGCCATTACCCATGGTATGGCAATGTCTGACGACGAAGCAAAAGCATACGTAAGCCAACTTGCTGACAATGTCACTGCCAAGAGAGTCCAAGAGATTTTTGATGACACGATCGGAAGCGACATGTCGTTTGAAAACCTGCTTGATCTTCTAAAGAAAGAGATCGAAGGCATTCGCTTACAGTCCCTTGTCCCGCCTACGATCGCATCGACACCCACTCCTAGCAAGGCATGGCAATACCAGCGAGACAAAAATCGAAGACTGTCATTTCAGATGTATGCCATCTCTGTGGCGGATTACCTTGATCAGGTCGATGGGGCACCTACTCAGGACCAGCGAGAAAGGATTTTCTATGAAGCGGTCAACCGCGTGCAGTCGCCGAACACCCGTGGTCACGCCTACCAGAAATTGCCGAGTTTCCAGTTTCAGTATGTGAAGTTCAATCGCAGCAATTACACCCTGTATGCAAATGCGCTGCAGAGGCTCGAGCGTGAAAACGTCACGGACGAAGAGATTCAGGAATACTACGACACCAACATAAATCTATACATCGACCGGAGCGAAGAACTCGACTCAATTGAAGACGAAGCGACGAATGATGACAGCGAAACTAGTGAAGACGCAAATGATGGTGAAGGTAATTCCGAAGCTGACACCGAAGACGATGCAAGCACGGATGATAACGCTGACAAAAACAAAGAAAGCGATGCTGACTCCGATAATGCAGATTCTGATGTAAAGCCAGACGATGCCGATGCACCTGCCAGTGATCCTGAAAAGGAAGAAGGCTGTCAGGAGGAACCGGCCGAAGAGACACCGGCAGATGAATCCGATGATTCAACTGACGAAGATGCATCGGACTCAACAGAATCTGAGGACTCACAAGGTGAAGACTCTGAAGACAATGCAGATGCGGATGGTGGCGACGAAGAAACTCCCGAAGAGTCGGAGTCCGCAGAGGAAGAGCCAAAAGAACCCGAAGTCAAGTATCGTCCACTGGCTGAGGTTCGCGAACAGGTTATCGACGGCGTGTTACGTGAAAAAGCATCTACCATTGCAACTGAGATGTTCAATGAAGATGTAAGAGCGGTTGAGTTAAAGCTCAAAGATTTCTTGAGAGATTACCGCAAACAACATGTTGAATCGGCAAATGGTGAACCTCTCCCTGTAGCAGATATCCAGGCAAACCGGGAAGCGATCCTCGCTGAACTGAAAGCACTTACAAAAACCCTCACGGCAAAAGTCGAACAGATTGTACCGGTCCAGCCAATGGAAACTCCGGAAGAATCTTCGGACGAAGGCTCTGAAGACAGTTCGGATGACAATTCCAAAGATAACGCCGAGGATAGTACAGAAGATTCGGAAACTGGCAGCGAAAATGCGGACGACTCTTCAGAGGAAGGCGAATCGGAGCCAGATGCGGACGCTAATGAAGCATCAAGCGACTGCCAGGACGAAGCTGTAGCCGACTCAGAGGCAGAAGAACCTGCAGACGATCCATCCGACACCACCGATTCAGACGACTCCGAGGGGGAACCGGAATCGAGCGAAGGCGAAACAGAATCGGAAGAACCTGCTGAGCAGCCCAAGAAAGAACTCGTCGACCGCGATTACGTATTGATCGAGGTTGGTGAAACAGAACTTCTTACCAGTCTTGAAGCGATGGAGATTCGCACTAAGACTTTTGACGTCTTATTGTCGGAAGGATTGGAGAAGCCTGATTGGTACAGCCTGATCCAGTTCAGAAATAGTGGTGGTGGTCACGCATCGAACGATATTCCTCCATTTATCAATGAAGGATTCAAACCCAATGAAATCTATCGACTAAGAAACCTTGGTGGTAGAGACTCGAGTTTTGCATCCTTCTCAGATACGTTCCTTTACATCAATGTTGACGAGAGAGCAGGCCGTTCAGTCTCTACTCAGGAAGAAGCGGATGAAGCACTTACTCAACCTGAAGTAAAAGCTGAATTGGATGAATTCTGGAAATTTGATGAAGCACTCAAGATGGCCACAGACTATGCCGACGAACTTGCGAATGAATTTAACAAGCTTGCGGAAGAAAACCCTGAAGCAACGCTAAATGATCTAGGTGATGAGGTCGCTGCCAGCACATTCTCAACTGATCTGACAGCGATGTTTACGATGGGCGGTGGACAATTCGGTGCACCGCAAGTCCAGGAAGCAGACATTCGCCGTGTGAATCTTGACGTACCGGCCGGCCAGTTTGGTTCGTCAACTGTAATGCGAGACTTACGATTTGAGGCACAGGTTACTGGCCAGTTTGGGCAACCTC
Source organism: Rhodopirellula sp. (assembly GCA_002714565.1). Lineage (GTDB taxonomy): Bacteria > Planctomycetota > Planctomycetia > Pirellulales > Pirellulaceae > UBA11883. The sequence goes on along the minus strand of PAXU01000089.1, from coordinate 5,157 downwards.
AATTCCAGAATCGATATACCCTGACACAAGGTTCCCCGCAACAACCAGTGAATCTGAGACTGTTTAGGCTTGAGAAAGGGGAAGCGATTATGATTCCGTCTCATGACCTATCTACGTTATACGTTGTTACCATCGCAGAAGAAGAATTCGGGCAGTTTGAGGCCTCAATTCAATTCCATAATGCGTTAACGACTGGCAGCCGATCAACGGGGAATCCCAGCCAGTTTAATCGCCAACCAGGACAGGTGGATTACAACTACTTCCTGCAAAGGCATACCGCAGAAGCACGTGCAATGCAGCAAATCAGCTTGCAGCAATTCAGTGTCGGCGATGCACCTGCTTCACAGCAAGCACAGTAGTCACCAACGTGTCCATCAATCCCTGTCTTGCCAAAGCAAAAAGAACATGAGCGGAAAACGCATACTAATGATCGTCGGCGACTATGTCGAAGACTACGAAGCGATGGTGCCATTTCAAATCCTGTTAACCGTTGGGCATCGCGTTGACACTGTTTGCCCGGACAAATCCGCCGGCGAAACAGTACGTACTGCAATACATGACTTCGAAGGCGATCAAACTTACTCGGAAAAGCCCGGACACAACTTTCACATCAATACGACGTTTTCCGATGTGGAACCGGAAGAATATGATGCGTTAGTCGTACCCGGAGGCCGAGCGCCAGAATACCTGAGGCTTAACGACGATGTACTCGAGATCGTCCGTCATTTCGATGCGGCCAACAAGCCTATTGCCTCCATCTGCCACGGACCACAACTGCTGGCAGCAGCCGGAATCCTCAACGGACGACAGTGCAGTTGTTATCCTGCCGTCTCACCTGATCTGGAGCTTTGCGGCGCCGAATATATCCCGACAGCAGATGGATTTGACAATGCACATGTTGATGGGAATCTCGTGACCGCACCCGCCTGGCCAGCACATCCAGCCTGGATGGCGAAATTCATCGAATTGCTAGACAGCCAAGGTTAAAACTATGTCCAATCCGGGCGTAATCGCAGCCATCGTCGCCGGTGTGCTAATTGTCTTATTCCTGTTGATTCGAAAGAGGCCAAGTCGCCCAGAAGGCGCGAGCCCTTCCGTATCAGCTGAAATACCGGAATACGACTACGACGCAGTGATCGCTTCCTTTCAGAAAACACGAGAAGATCTCCACAGATTATTCTTCGAACGTGCTTCCGGTAGCGGCCGCCCTCGAGGATTACGTTGGGTAAAGTGCGACTTTGGCGACGACACGCTATTTGCTCACGAACAATCTACCGGTGCCCTAAGCGCACTGACTTCCGTTACCATCAGCTTCGAAGCCATCGAAGGTGGGGACATGGAAGATGTCGAAGCTGTTTCCAACTTGCGGGCCGGGACTGCACTTGTTCGCTTCGATGATAAGGGCTGGACGGCGGATGGTCGGGTAATCTTCAACCATGAGCCCGCCGATGTCCTCGAACGATTTTCCGATGAGTTAAGCCTATACCAGCCAGAACCTACAACCGTCGGCGATGAGAATGCCGTATGATACTTGGCGCCCACATGTCGATCGCGGGCGGCTATTACCGCAGCCTTGATTCCGGACATGAAAACGGATGCGACTGTGTGCAGTTGTTCACCAAGAACAACAATCAATGGCGAGCAAAGCCAATCACACCTGAGGATATCGATAGATTTCAGGCTGCTAAGGAAGAATACGGATACGTACACACACTCTCCCACGCGTCCTACCTCATCAACATGGGATCACCCAAAGATGAGTTACGCGAAAAGTCGATCGATGCCATGGTGGAGGAATTGAAACGCGCTCACTTGCTCGGTGTGCCGCTCGTTGTAGTACACCCTGGTTCATTTACTACCAGTACCGAAGCGGATGGAATCAAACGTATCGGTGAATCTATCGACCTTGTGCACGATGCTGCCGGTGACATATGCAGTCGGTTGTTGCTAGAGACAACCGCTGGACAGGGCACTAATCTTGGCTGGCGATTCGAGCAATTAGCCGGAATGCTCGATGCATGCGATTCTAGCGACCGAGTCGGCATTTGTTGTGACACGTGTCACATGTATGCAGCGGGCTATGCCATGGGAACGGACGCGGAATGGAGCGATACATGGCAACAGTTTGATGACATCCTTGGACTCAACAAACTGCTTGCATTTCATCTAAATGACAGCAAGAAAGAATTCGGCAGTCGCAAGGACCGGCATGAACATATCGGTCAGGGCTTTATGGGAATAGATCCCTTCCGCTATCTAATGAACGACAACCGCTTTTCGCACATACCCATGTACCTTGAAACGGCCAAAGGGGATGCCGACGGTGAACACAAAGGCCTCACCTGGGACCAAGTCAACCTACAGGTTCTACGCAGTTTGTAGCAAGAACCAGCTGGAATCCCACGCGACCAAGTGTGACAATTAGGCAAACACGGGTCATCAAAGATTCACTTAAAGGAGCCGAACCATGTCAAAGGGAGTTATTTTGGCCAAGTTCGCCACCAGAAACGAGGCGTTTATTGTGGCCGAGTATTTAGGTGAAAACGGAATTCTTGCCACAGTGATGGGCGATGATGCGGGCGGTGCGCTTGCTGGTCTGACTCTAAGTAAGGGATTCACCATCCTGGTACCGGAGGAAGACAAATCCTTGGCAACCGAATTACTGGATAACCCGCCAGCGGCAGAGGAACAATAAACTCGTCGAGATTCAGCTTTATCGAGGGTCAATCTAAGCGAATACTGACGTCGTCCGCCTGGTCGTGGTCTAAGCGTAGTGTCCTGATGTTTCCGCTCGCATCGGTAACACTGACCACCCAAATTCGACCGTTATCTTCTCGAGGTCCGACGGCAACGGTTTCCCCGGCAATTGCCTGATCGGAAACCAAGTTACCAATACTGTGAATTCTGCCAGTGTGACCCTCACGCAAAATAGCGAGTTTCACCAATTCACCAGGCACGAGGTGCAGGAAGTCCTCGGGGATCTCCGAGCCGTGCGGATCGGTCAGCGGATGTCCCAACTTGTCATCTAAATAGTCCACGGCATCTTCATCGTGAACATGTTCAAGAACGTGAGCATGAGCGTGCAGGTTTTCCTCATGAACTCCCGCTTCCCGCAAGTAAGTCTCCCATAAACGATGTGCACGCAGCAGGCGACGAGCTTCTTTGCGCCCTTCGTCCGTCAGTGTGTATCCTTGTGAATCTCCTGCAAGCAATCCTTGACGGTCTAGTGACGCTGCCGCCCTGCGAAGACGTTCAGGCCGCTTGTCCAGATAACCAGCGATCTGCTGAAGGCTCAGTGTTTCACCATCGGCACGCAATACTGAACCGAGTATGTCTTCAACTTCTTGCTGTGGCAGGGCTGTCAGACGACGACGCCAATCAGCCAATAGGCCGTATCGCGGGGCAATTACAAATACGAACAAAAATTGTGCAGTGAGTACAACAACGATGGCTGACCCTGGGGCAACATTCATGTATTCCGATGCGATGTACCCCAGCAAAAATCCTGTCCACCCAAGCAAGGCCGAAACCCAAAGCATATTTCGAAGGCGATCACATAATAGATATGCAGTTGCTGCCGGTGCAATAAGCAGACCCACCACCAGGATCACCCCCACCATGCGAACGCCAGATACCACAACAAGTGATGTGGACATCGTAAGTAGGTAGTCCATCAGTACCACGGGGATGCCGATCGATGCGGCCATCACACGATCAAAAGTAATGATCTGCAACCATCTGAACGTCATCACGATAAACACGACAACAACACAACTCACCGTTCCCATCATCCAGAGATCTGCATCACCAACCCCCAGCAAGGATCCGATGACAAAGTGATAGAGGTCGATGTGAATAACATCGCTAAAAAACGAGACCATTACACCACCAAGTGCAAAGATCCCTGTGTACATGATGCCGATCACGGCATCTTCTTTTACGCGTGATGCTCGAGACACGAAACTGACCATCGCAACGGTAATGATCCCGGAGATGATGGAACCAATCAGCATCGCACCGGTGTGAGCGCTGTCACCATATACCAATTTCATAAGCAGGTAACCGGCAACCACACCTGCCAGCATTGAGTGGGCCACAGCATCCGCAAGAAACGATGTTCTTCGCAATACAATGAAGCATCCAATCAACGCACATGTCGTGGATACGAGGCCACCGGCNAGTAGCGCCTTCATCAGGTGAGGTGATGCNTGTTGAACACTAACCAACCAGTCGTACAAACTTGCCATCATGATTCANCTCCNGACGAAGAGGAATCACCATCCATGGTTGCAAAGACGCGTAGCTTACCTTCGTACACCTGACTTAGCAGCTCTGGGTGCATCACTTGCTCCGGAGTTCCATAAGCAAAGAGTCTTTGCTTGAGCAACATGATCGTGTCGAAGTATTCAGCCGCCGTTGTCAGATCATGATGTACGACCACTAAAGTTCGGCCCGATGCCTTGGTGCGTTCGAGAACGTCCAGGATTGCGTGCTCTGTAGCTGCATCTACACCAGCAAACGGTTCATCTAGCAGGAGAATATCACCTCCCTGTGCCATCGCACGCGCCATGAACACGCGCTGTTGTTGTCCTCCGGACAACTGCCCAATCTGACGATTGCGAAGGTCGCTCATTCGAACCATTTCCAATGCTTGATCAGCAATGTCACGATCTTCTGCCGTGAGGTTCTGCCAAATTGGGCGCTTGGCATAACGCCCCATCAAGGCCACTTCGCGCACCGTCACAGGAAAATCCCAATCCACAGCGCCTCGTTGCGGGACATAAGCGACACGCCCTTTTGAATTCTCGATTGGCTCATCAAAAAGACGAATGTCACCAAAATCCGGTCGCAAAAATCCAAGAAGTGACTTTATGAAGGTACTTTTGCCAGAGCCGTTGGGGCCAATAACGCCAACCAGCTGCCCTTGAGGAATGGTCACGCTGACATCGAGAAGCGCCGGTACCGGTCCATAGCTTACCGTTAGGTTCTGCACATCAATTGCGGATACGTCAGTGTTCATGGCGCCCTTTAGTGTTGATGACCGTCGTGATCATGTTCGGTCGTGCTATCGCCTGTGGCACTTTCGTCGATGTTTACCGATATCTTTCCGCCGATCGCCTCACCAGGCTCGGACCAAAGGGTGGTATCAGCAATTAC
>PAXU01000088.1 GCA_002714565.1 Rhodopirellula sp. | reverse complement strand
GAAGTTATGCACGGGCGAATATTCCAAGATCTGTATGAGCATGTGGTAAGCACGGGATGATTGGTACTAACCCGAGAGCCGGATGTATACCCGCCTTGAGGAAGCCGACCCAAGACAGGGTGCCGGCCGTCAACAAATAAATCCAGAAGTTTTGAATCCGAAACTTTCTAAACATCCCACAGGCAGCCATTCCCCCGAGTACCAGCAGCAACCATTGTAGTTGGATACCACCGTCCCCTTGTGGATAAGCAACAGCCAGGATCGCTAACCCTGCTGCGTCATCAGCAATCGCAAGTAAGAGCAAAAAGGCAATCGCAGGATGCCCATTGCCAAATATCATACGCGCTACCAGATAGCTAAATGCAATATCCGTAGCACATGGAATGGCCCAACCGCTTCCCAGTAGTGCCATCTTTCCGATCATGACAGCACCAAGCAAATACAATCCTGCCGGCCCCACGATTCCTCCAAGCGTTGCCAGCAGTGGTGTAGCAGCCTTCTTCGGATTCGATAATGCACCGCCCGGCAGTAACGCTTCCCACACTTCNCTGGCGGCAATCGCAAAAAACATCGCCATCAGGATNTCNTTAATNAGNAAATGAATCGTCACACCATGNCCGTGTGATNCGTGTTCATCCGCCGNATTGNCCTCTTCTTGATGTCCATCGTCTGCCAACTCACCGGTTACGTCCGCNTCATGATGNTCTCCGGTAATGGGGAAATGCACGAAGTTGTCATAACTTTCGAAATCAACATTGGCCCAGATCATAGCGCCAACGGCACCGAAAATCAGGAAGAGAGAGTTTTCAAACAAGAACGCGATGGGCTTAGGNAATCGCGAATTTCCANTTGAGTGGCTCATAGGTGTATCTGGCTTCGNCTNTAGGTTGTTTTAACAATGACACCTTTTGCNATCGCAAGAGNCNGTCACAAGTGGATATTCCGCCTAANTTTCTACCGTTTCAAATTAGCTGAACATNGGCATTTTAGAAAGGACACAAACTCGACGCGGACTCTATGCAGCACGGTCNGCCGGTCTCTTTANCTGGTTCCCGGACATCCATGCGGTGATCCGATCCCAATCACCAANCTGATCCATATACGTATGTGGATCTCCCTTAACAGATAATCCTTGTGATTGGGTGATTAACACATCCGCTTCACATACCAGTTGGTGATGTAGTTCTTCAACATCCTTGCAGATCAAGACCTTACAGTTAGCCGCATCGTTGAATGCTCTAAGTCCGAATGCACTTTGGTCATCGACGCAGATTACNTCTACTTCCCCNTTAGTTCGTACGGTCTTGAANGGCATNCCCGANACTGCATTGGACATCCAGCCTTCTTCTACNGCACCACTTAAACTCATGGTCACATCACCCCAACTCCTCTTGTTGAGTCCTTCCATGCATTTACTCAATCGAACTGGGCGATATAAATAACTAACGTTTTCCCCCCGTGCTGGATCGTCGGGGCGGGAAGGTGCCACGGGATGCCACAAATGACAGGTATACGTTTTTCCAATAATAGACTTCAGTCGCATCCCAACAGATCGCATTCTTGCATTCAAATCGTCGTCTTCGTGGCCCCAACCAACAAATCTTTCATCACAACCATTGACCCGCTCGTAGTCCTCGCGAAACAATCCCATATTGCCTCCAAGTAACCGGGGTTTCCGCGGATGTCGAATCAATGAATAGAAGCTACTGCGAAACGCACGTTTNCTTAATTCANANCGCTGACGCCATGTAATCTCTTTGAGAAACGTCCCGTCTTCAATGTTCTCTAAGTCGANCCTGCTCGANTGCTCCTCGGTTAGCCACACCGGTGTTTCCAGACCTCTAACAACGCCTTTGCATCGTTCATTAAAATGAGTCGCCACATGATCTGGGGGAACAGCGCAGTCGCCATCAATCAGTAAGATAAAATCCCCTTCACTTGCCCGGACGCCATCGTTTCTCGTTCTGGACANTTCAAACCCTCTATCCGGATGCGTCACAAAACGCACCGGAAAGTCGACTGATTTNCCAAATNCCTCCACCACCGATGGGGTGTGATCGGTTGATCCGTCATCCGAGACAATCAACTCAAACTTACCGTCCACGCCTTCCTGCTTAGCAATGCTAACTAAGACCCGTTCAAGATTCTCTGGTCGGTTATAGGTAATTACGATTACCGAAATCTGTTTAGCCAACGCACTAACTCCGCAGCTATGCGATTGATATTGCCAAATATCCGCGCATCACGTTAAATCTGCCATGACGAACACGATCTCACCTGCTGAGATCTCGGCTAAGTTTAGCCCNAACAAAAACATATTAACAAGCCCAGTTTTAACAACTCAGTTCCGTGAACATTCTTAACGCACTTAAACCACTACATCGGCAAATGCCCTACAAGCTACATGTGTATCTGCCTAAACAAAAACTGTTGTTTTGCCCCATCGCCAAAAATGGCACCACCTCATGGAAACACTGGATGGCCACNCTTGCAGTTGGCCAGTACACCGGCGATACACACGCCTTCGTAAAAGCCAACCTACAGATNAGAGCGACGAATCCTACCGTCGCACAACAGGCGTTAAGCAATACGGACATCTTCCGCTTTTCCATCGTCCGCAACCCGTGGAACCGGATCGTCAGCGCATTTGGTAACAAAGTCGTACACCCAGACACCTATGGCACTCTCCAAAACGCTCTGAAACTATTGACCCCGCGTTCGGTATGGAAACGGGCAACGACCATGCAANAAATGGAGCAGAGCATTGCCAAGTTTACATTCCGCCAGTTTGTTCATGCTGTGACAAGCAGACCTGGTTACACACATGATGCACACTGGCGTCCACAATACTTGTACCTGGGCGATGTCAACTTGGACTTTGTCGGTTACTTCGAAAATATGCAAAATGCTGTTCTTGAAATTTCCCGTCGCACCGGACTGAAAGTTGACATCCAGTGCCTCAATGCAAATGCATATGCAAAAGAGATTCGAACCACTGANTCGGACTGTTATTGTGACGTGCCAATTGGGGAGATTCGGCAACTGTCNCGNATTCCTAAACCACATGAATTCTATTCCGAAGATCTGATCGAGTGCGTGGGTGACTACTACCATCAGGATGTACAGCGCTTCGGTTACGAATATGACAAGGCTCCGGCCCGCGCCTTTGCCGCCTAGCACTTCTCACGCCACCCATGGCAACTGAACATTGAATAGGTTGCTTTTCAATTACGCCAAACTACCATGCTGCAACTTATTGCTATCGGTGAAATCCTCTTTGATCAGATAGATGGTAAGTCAATTCTCGGCGGAGCACCTTTAAACCTCGCTCTAACGGCTCATCAACTTCTCCAGCGATTCGGTGGNANCTGTATACCAGTTAGTCGTGTTGGAAATGATGATCTTGGCAACACAGTATTACAAGAGCTCAACTCCCGAAATGTCTGCGCAGACTACATTCAAGTGGATCCTGATCGCCCAACCGGCACCGCCGTTGTTACTCGCACTGAAATGGATCATAGCTTCACAATTACCGAACACGTGGCCTGGGACTTCCTGGCTGAATCGCAGGCTGCAATTGACTTAGCAGGCGAGGCGAGTGCGATTTGCTTCGGAACACTCGGACAACGCAGTTCANCATCACNCGCGACCATCGATCGTTTCCTCACNAATGCCTCAAACGCCGCCAAGCTGTTCGATGTGAATCTAAGGCAACACTTCTACACACCGGAGATCCTGCAAAAAGGGCTCAAGCACGCNAACATTCTAAAGCTAAACGAAGAAGAACTACCGACACTCGCAGAGTCACTTGGCTTTTCTGTCAGTCATGATCTCCATTCATCATTACAAACACTCATCGATTGCTTTTCTCTCGATCTGGTTGCATATACACGGGGTAAAGAAGGCACCACATTATGTTCCACCGAACAATTGATCTCCGCGCCGCCTCCAGAATTTTCAGACACACCAGTATCCAGCAGCAATTTTGCTGACAGCGTGGGCGCTGGTGATGCTTGCGCTGCGGGAATCCTGACCGGTACCATGCTTGGTTGGGATCTGCCTCGCACCCTTCATGCCGCAAATCTTCTTGGTGCATATGTTGCTTCGCAGGCGGGAGCCACCCCGATCATTCCAGAGTCGATTCTGGAAGCTATCTAAGGGATTTATTGCCACGCCTGTTAATACCATTATGAGTTATGGAATGTATGTTGCTAACTATTCAACCGCGGTTTCGGCGAAGTGCAGATTCAACGTATAATAACTGCACCCGATCTACTCCGATGTAAACTCCCCCGTTTAAAAGCACACCTATTTGATGTTTAGAATTCTGATAATTCATACGGCGCTGCTCGTAGCATTTACGCCGGGTCAGCTGCCTGCCCAAGAGCTGGAAGAACCTTCATTTACGGCTGAGGATATAGAGTTCTTTGAGTCTAAAATTCGGCCATTGCTTTCTAAACATTGTTATGAATGTCACAGTGGCAAATCAGACCCTATTCAGGGAGCTTTGAGACTCGATACACGTACAGCACTCACCAAAGGTGGCGACTCCGGCACAGCATTTAATGCAGATGATCCAAAAACCAGTCTTATCATCTCAGCAGTTAAGTATCAGTCCTTTGAGATGCCACCTAAATACAAGCTTTCCGGGACGGATATCGCACTACTGGAAGATTGGGTAACGCGTGGGGCACCATGGCCGATGGAGACTGGCGATTCAGACAATCCTACCGGTGAAGATATCAATTGGGACTCCCTAAAAACAAAGCACTGGGCCTGGGCACCAATCACCCGCCCCTCACTTCCAGATGATGCTTTTCCTGAATGGACAATGTCACCGATCGACTTGTTTGTAGGGCGTGAGTTAAAAGCCAATGCGCTTTCCCCGTCCGCAATGGCTACCAGACGCACATTAATTCGTCGCGTCGCACTGGATTTAACTGGACTATTACCAAGTCCAGAACAGGTTCAGGAATTCCTTTCAGACGAACGACCTGATGCCTACGAACACTTGTTAGATCGCTTGCTCGCATCCCCGCATTACGGCGAGACATGGGGAAGACACTGGCTTGATGTAGCGCGCTTCAGCGAAGGTATTGGCGGCTTCAATGACAACCAACATCTACCGCACGCCTGGCATTATCGAGACTGGGTGATCGATGCATGGAATCGCGATCTTGCTTATGACAAGTTTGTGGAGCTTCAGATCGCTGGTGACACAACCGGAGACTACAACAACGCTATCGCTACAGGCTTCTTTGCACTTGGTCCGAGCTATCGTTCAGACGGTGGAGATGCGGATAGCAAAGCTTCTGCTCAGATCGAAACGCTTGACGATCGCGTAGATACATTTTCGCGAGCATTTATGGCACTCACCGTCTCCTGTGCCCGTTGCCACGACCATAAATTCGATCCCATTCCAACAATGGACTACTACTCTATTGCCGGCATCTTCCAAAACAGCCCCCCACATGTAACCCCGATCGCACCGGCGGAACAAGTGAAGGTACGGAATGATGCGAAGGCGCGGGTTGACAATCTGAACAAGCAAATTGGCGCCCTCGACAAGAAGATCAAGGACGCCAAAGACAACGCAACAGACGAAGACAAGCAGGCTCTAGAAACACTCAAGTCTGAGCGTGATCAAGCGCAGGCAAACATGCCGCCGGACTATCCAAATGCACATGTGTTACGCGAAGGTGGTAACGGCAATATGCACGTAGCCCTTCGAGGAGATTTGCGAAAGCGAGGCGATATTGCACCACGACGGTTCCTTAGATTGGTGGCAGGCGCAGAACCTGCTGAATTCACCGATGGTAGCGGCCGTAAAGAACTGGCTAAGGCCGTCACAGATCGCAACAACCCACTGACCTCACGAGTAATCGTCAATCGCATTTGGATGCACCATTTCGGACGTGCTCTGGTTACCTCTCCAAGCAACTTCGGCACTCTCGGTCAGAAACCGTCACACCCCGAGTTACTTGACTGGCTGGCATCGGAATTAATGGACAACGGCTGGTCCATTAAAACACTCCACAAGGCGATCATGATGTCTTCAACCTACCGGCAGCAGAGCAGATTTCGCGAAGTAGAGTTCGCTATCGATGGAGACAATAAATACTTGTGGCGAATGTCACCCCGCCGCATGACAATCGAATCATGGCGAGATGCCTTATTGCAGGCTACCGGTGAGCTTGAATGGCGGCTTCATGGCAGTTCGCATCGAGATATCGCTAACTCGCGACAACGCACGATCTATGCCGCTTCCAGTCGTAGCGGCGAGGCCTTTCCCTCTGACACCTTCCTGAGATTATTTGATTTTCCGGTCATGCGAGCCACAATCGCACAGCGTCCCTCATCCACCGTACCGCAGCAATTCCTTTTCCTCATGAACAGCGGATTCATGATTCAGCGGGCAAATCACTTTGTAGACTACCTTCATCGCCATTCCACAGAGAACAGCCAACGCATCGAGCAAGCATACCGGCTCTTATATGCCCGCCAACCTACTCAGGAAGAAATCAACCTAGGAGTTAATTTCCTTGAGGCTAGCGCTGGATCTGACGATGTGAAAATAAACCGATGGGTTCAATATGCTCAGGTCCTATTAAGCTCCAACGAACTAATGTTCGTTCGTTAATACAAACCAAACTCAGGTAGAATAAATCCACACACTGTCTCAAACAGAAATGAGTTAACATGCAGCCAATTCGTGATTTCAAACCAGAACAGTTTGGCCTAAGCCGTCGTCAAATGCTCCAAAACATGGGAGCTGGTTTTGGCTCTGTTGCATTAGCCGACATGCTCGCACCAAGTGCAAATGCAGCAACTTCCCCACTCATGCCTCGCGCACCACATTTTGCTCCTAAAGCAAAACGCATCATTCAACTGTTTATGCCGGGTGGACCATCTCAGGTTGATACGTTTGATCACAAACCTCTCATCGCAGAGAACGCCGGTCAGCGACCGGACCTGGTAAATCGCAAATCGCTACGAAACACCAAGAATGGGTTAATGCCGTCGCCGTTCGGATTCAAACAATACGGCAAGGACGGTATGTGGATCAGTGACCTGTTTCAAAAAACAGCCAGCCACGTAGACGACCTGTGCTTCATTCACTCAATGCACACCGATATCCCTGAACATGCCGGTGCTATTCTCATGATGAATCTCGGCCATCTTCAGCCAATCCGCCCAAGTATGGGATCCTGGCTCGTTTATGGCCTCGGAAGCGATAACCAAAACCTTCCCGGCTTTGTGTCCATGAGCCCACGTGCTCAGGCTCGTGGGAAAATGGCCAACTACGGAAACGCCTTCCTGCCCGGAGCCTATAGCGGTTGCTATGTAAACATCCAACAAATGCATCCCGACAGGATCATGGCTGACCTGAAAAACAATTACCTGCCACGTCTGGCCCAACGTGAACAGGCAGACCTGCTCACCCAACTGAATCGCATTGACCTGGCACGACAGGAATCGGACTCTCAACTGGAATCCAGCATCGAAGCAATGGAAATGGCGTTCCGTATGCAATTTGCGGTGCCAGAGGCCTTCGATGTGTCCACGGAGACTCAAAACACCTTGGACTTGTACGGTGAGACGGAATACGCCAAAGGATGCTTGCTTGCCCGCCGACTTGTCGAACGTGGTGTCCGCATGGTTCAGTTATCTTTGTCCATCGATGGTTATGACATTGCCTGGGACACCGGTCACGGCGATATCGCCGGAGGCCATAAACGATTGGCAGATGCATGTGACCAAGGTATTTCTGCCTTGCTAACCGACCTAAAACAGCGTGGCATGTTTGAAGACACGCTTGTGATTTGGGGTGGAGAGTTTGGCCGCGCTCCAACCAGTGAAGGACAGAAGGGACGAGACCACGACCACTACGGATTCACCGTGTGGATGGCCGGCGGCGGTGTCAAGCCGGGACTCCGTTATGGTGCCACTGATGAATTCGGCTTGACGGCTGTTGAAAATCGCGTGCATGTACACGATTATCATGCAACACTGCTGCACCTGATGGGGCTTGATCACGAACGCCTCACGTACCGCTATAGCGGTCGCGACTTTAGGCTTACCGACGTACACGGCGATGTCGTACATGACGTCATTGCTTAGCGCTCGGTAACTAAGATCATTCAGCGATCATCAAGTCGGAGAACTTTGCACGTGCCTTAGCAANTTTTTCTCCTACAACNAACATGCAATATTGCTGGCTAGGATTTTGATTGAAGTAATTCTGNTGATAACTCTCCGCGGCATAGAAGACTCCCAGCGGTGAAATCTCCGTCACCACGGGACTTCCGTACACCTCTGACACGTCAATATCTTCAATAACTTCTTTAGCAATAATTTGCTGTTGTTCGTCATGGTAGTAAATGGCACTGCGATACTGCGTACCTACGTCGTTCCCCTGCCGATTCAGGGTTGTTGGATCATGGGTCAGCATGAANACCGTAAGCAACTGCCGATAATCAATTAGCTCTTCGTCAAATTCAANTTGCACAACCTCCGCGTGGCCCGTCGTACCAGTACATATTTCTTTATAGGACGGATTTTCAGTCTCTCCACCTGTATATCCACTCGTTACAGAGACTACTCCACGAAGCCGCTGGATGACCGCCTCGACACACCAGAAACACCCACCGCCCATTGTTGCAATTGCCACTAGTTTCACCAATTCCCTTTCCACCGCCGCACATACACTTCAAAGCGTTATAATAACGACCCACAACCCGCATGCGAATCCGCACGGGATTGAATCCCCGCATTTTCCAAGAGAATTGAACTGATACCTCTATGCTCAGCCGTATAAAACAAATCCTCTCCATTAGCCTGATTCTGACCCTTAGCACTTCCTCGGCGATCGCTGAAAATTGGCCCAGCTTCCGCGGACCTAACGCAAACGGGATCACCGCCGACAAAAACCTTCCGGTAGAGTGGAATGAAAATACAAACGTCGCATGGAAGGTTAAGACGCTCGGCTACGGTCACTCCTCACCCGTGGTTTGGAAAGACCAGATTTGGATGGGCACTGCGATGGATGAGGGCCACTCGCTTCACGCTATTTGCTATGACCGCACAGGTAAATTACAGCACAATGTAAAACTATTCTCTGTCGATAATCTACAAGCGTCGAATGCACTGAACAGTTTCGCGTCGCCGACGCCGGCTATCGAAGATGACACAGTCTATGTTTACTTCGGCACCTACGGCGTAGCGGCCATCGACACCTCAAGTGGCAAAATCCGCTGGAAACGCACAGACATAAACCTAAACCACCAGGAAGGTCCTGGATCGTCGCCGATTTTGTACAAGGATCTTTTGATCTTTCATTGCGACGGATACGACGTGCAATATATTACCGCCCTAAACAAAAAGACTGGCAAAACCACATGGAAAACAAAGCGATCCATTGATTTATCGGGCGTTGGAAATCACGCGAGGAAAGCATTTGTTACACCTGCTATTCAGAAGATTAACAACGCAGATTTGCTCGTGAGCCCCGCTGCACAGGGCTGTTATGCATATGACCCGAATACCGGCAAAGAAGTCTGGCGGATCGCGTACAGTGGATTCTCTGCGGTACCACAACCCGTCTTCTCCGGTGGAACCGCATTTGTGGTTACGGACTTTGGCCGGCCGGAAATCTGGGCTCTGAATTCTACTGCCAAAGGCATCCTCGCTGACGGCGACGTCAGCTGGCGGTACAGCATGTCCTGCCCATCCACTCCATCACTGACTGTCGTAAACGGGCTGATTTACTTTGTTGCTGATAAGACGGGTGTCGCCTCATGTATTACAGCCAAAACTGGTGAACTCGTATGGCGTAGTCGCGTCGGCGGCTCGTTCAGTGCATCACCCATTGCAACAGATGAGCATATCTACTTCTTTGATCGCGATGGCACAACCACCGTCGTACGACTGGGAGATTCATACGATGTCGTCAGCCAAAACAAGCTGGACGCAGGTTGCATGGCCTCGCCGGCAGTTGCTGACGAGGCAATTTACATCCGTACCACTACACATCTCTACTGCATCAAAAAATGATATACCGATCTCTGCTTATCCTATGCGTGATAACTGCCAGTTCTTTAAATGCTGATGAGGTTAGCTTCACGGCGACTGATGGCGGCGCAACGATCCACTTGGACGGCAAACAGTTTGCCACATTTGTACACACCGAATCACCGGTTGGTAGGCCGTACATCTCCAACCTGTTTACGACCGACCATATAAAAGTCACACGAAATCATCCAACAACCAAAGACGACCCTGATGATCATCCACATCATCAGGGGATATTCTTCACGTGGGGGCAACTTAATGGCTTGGATTACTGGCATATGCGTGGCCGCACAGTGCATGACCGTTTTCTAAAGAATCCGACCAATGGCAAGATTGCCTATTTCTCAACTCGCAGCTATTACCTCGCAGATGACAACAAGTCGAGAATTGCCCGGGAAGATGCAACTTATACTTTTCGCAAAACGCCGTTCGGGATTCTCGTGACACTGCAAGCAACCGTAACCGGTGAATCCGCCGCGGCAATATTCGGATCTAAAGAAGAAGGGGGACTGGCCGTACGCATGTCCAAAGACTTAACGGTCGACGCGGGAGCATCCATGACCGACGACGAAGGACGAAACGGCGGCGGTGAGATTTGGGGCAAAGACTCCAAATGGGTAGACTACGCTGGAAAGAAGCAAGACCGATGGGTAGGTGTTACGCTGTTCACAAACCCGGCGAGCTTTCGAAAGTGCTGGTGGCACGCACGCGATTACGGTTTGTTAGCTGCCAACCCGCTAGGACCCCTTAA
This sequence comes from Rhodopirellula sp., assembly GCA_002714565.1. GTDB lineage: Bacteria > Planctomycetota > Planctomycetia > Pirellulales > Pirellulaceae > UBA11883. The sequence goes on along the minus strand of PAXU01000088.1, from coordinate 25,228 downwards.
CGACCCAAAGCAATCGGTCGTACTCAAAAAGGGCGAATCTTTTACCGTGCACTACGGTGTGATGATTCACAGTAATTCTGACCAAGCGGAATACTCTCCTGCCAAAGCCTATAAGTATTACCTCTCTCAGATGCCGAAGTAAAAAGTGCAACTGGACTACTAAGGCATTAAGTCAGGAAACGCTGAGGCCACGTCCAATTTGTCGTGCGTTGTTTTTTGCCACTCCAACAACTTCGCAAATAGCTTTTTTTGAATTCTGGTTGTCTTCTTGTTGGCAATCAGGTCTTCTTTCTCTGAGGGATCCTTACCAAGGTTAAACAACCTCGCCACCTTAATCGTCGGATACACGATTAACTTGTATCCCTCGTACGTGATGCTTCGTTGAACACCCAGATATGCCCCGTAAATAGCATCGTAGTATGACTCTGTTCTGTCTCCCGCCAAAAAAGGCGTCAAACTGTTAAATTCAACATGCTCAGGCTTTTCTACTCCGGCCCATTCCAACGTCGTTGGCATAACATCCTGAAGAAAGATAGGTGCATCGAGTTTCTTTCCCGCATNNACCCCNGGNCCAACAACCATGAACGGCACACGTAAGCTGTGATCATACATGTTTTGCTTACCCATCAATCCATGGTGACCGACCGCCAATCCATGNTCCGCTGTGAACACGATGTACGTATTATCCAATTGATCGGATTCTTCCAACGCTTTTAGAATCCTTCCAATTTGAGCGTCCATATGCGTAATGATCGCATAGTATTCCTGACGATTAACTTTCACCGCATACTCCGTGCGAGGAAATGGAGCAAGGCTCTCATCTCGCTGCTTGGTACCTAGTGCAATGGAGTCTTTATGTGGATAAAGCGGCAAAAAGTTATCCGGCACAGCGATGGTATCGATAGGATATTTGTCCACGTACTCTTTCGGTGATTGACGCGGATCATGTGGCGCATTAAACGCTATATACATGAAGAATGGATTGTCCTGCTTCGCCGCGTCATCCAGAAATCCGATAGCATCATCAGCTACCACTTCACTCCAGTGTTTTCCGCCTTTCCAAAACCCACCCCATTGCGGGTCCCAAGGTAGCCAGGTTTTGTCGTCCTTGCTTTTGGGTCGGTAGTATCCTTCCTTTACCTGATTGGGCATTCCACCACGCACGTGGGCGGCTACATCAAATGCCTTAGTGGCATCCGCGCGCACATGCCACTTGCCCGTCATATATGTCTTGTAGCCAGCCACTTTCATGTATTCCGACCAAAATCGCCCCTCGACGCGTTCCTGTTCTGTCTTGGCGAAAACTGCATTCGCATTCCATATAAAACGACCGGTGTTGAGCATGCATCGACTTGCTACACAAACTGCACCACTCCATGACCCCATGTTGTAAGCATGCGTGAACGTCGTACCGCGCTCTACCAGCGAATCCAGATTAGGGGTCTCTATACGTTCATGACCTAGTGCGTGAATCGTCTCAAAGCTCTGATCATCCGCAAAAATAAACAGCACATTGGGTTTGTCAGCTGCCTGAAGCGGCAAACCAAACAACATCAACAGAATAAATGGAAAGCGCATAGTTCTTCCTTAAGTATTCAAAAGTTGTACATCTTTGAAGCAACCACAGCTGTGTCCAAAAAACGCTCCGGATGCGTTGCTAATTCTTAGTGAACATTGGCGATTCACTGTTACCACGGCTTAACAGAAACGCCAGCAGGTCCAGCACTTCATCCTTATTTAACTTATCGAGCAACTTGTCAGGCATAAGCGATAGTTTCGATGGCGTCATTTCATCAATGTCACCCTCATCCAACTCTGCCACCTTTGTTGCATCAACGGCGTCAAGCAGAATAGTGATTTTCCCATCGGACTCGTTAGTGACGCGACCAGTAATCACGTTTCCGTCAGTCGTCAGGATTTGCATTGCTCGGTACTGGTCCGAGATGACCTTACTCGGCACGACGATTGCCTCGGCCAGCTCTTTGTGACCAAAACGACCCGCTAGATTTGAAAGATCCGGACCCGTCGCGCCGCCATTACCTGCAAATCGGTGACATGATCCACACTTGGCAGCCGCAAACATTTTCTTACCATTTTCAAAGCTGCGGTTTACCAGTCCATTATCAACGAGGCTCACCAGATCCTCCACAGCCCATGCCTTACCAGGCCCTTCCGGCTTTGGTAAATCCTCTTCCTTCGGTGGNGGGGCAATTACACTACTGTCGAGAGCAGCTCGTTCNGCTTCACTTGCATTCGCCAACGCCTCTGACTGGATATTAAGCAAAAACCCGGTGTAACTCGCGCCACCACTCTTGGCACTTGCATCTGCGAGCCATTGGAAGTACTGACGGCGTTGCTCCAGTGTCCATCCAAATTTCATATTTCTCAGCACCAATGCATAATGCACTTTCTGCAACTCCGGAGAATTGGCCAGCATGTTGGCGACTGTGGACCCGTACCCAGTGTTGCGAGAGAGATACTCGGGGATNTTAATCTCTCCNGCCTCTGACTCCTCCGCCATNAACCGCAAGGCCTCATTAATCACAACAGGGGAATCAAGGTAGACGAGTACTCGGCTCAGTTCCCGATCTAGTTCATTATCGCCACTTGGGAAGTGCTCTTCCAATGCACCNGCAATTTNCGCCTTTACTGNANTAGATGATTCTCCCAGACGCACAAATGTCAGAGCATAAGCTCGAAGAAGTGCAAGTTTGCCTTGTTTGCTGAGCTTTCCTATATCGATCGCTGACAACTTCTCGATGGCTTGAGCCTGAAATTTCTCACTGCCCTGTCGCGCAATTCCTATTACGCCATTAATCACGGCAACAGGATCCTTCAAGGCCAGTACGCCTGTAGCCCACTGTTCAACAGGTTGTGATTCCAACGCTAACCTGGCAGCGTATCGGATAAACCGATCCTCGCTGCCTAGTTCCTTAATTGAAGCCGGTACTGCTTGTGGATTCTGCACACCATGAAACGCTTCAAGTTCATGTCGCAAATCACGCATTGGCTTGTATTTATCATCATCCCAACTAGGTGCCGCCGTGGACTCCTTGCCNTGGTAAGACACTCTATACAAAGCAGATTCCGCACCTCGACCACCAATGGTGAAGTACATATGACCATCAGGGCCGACCGCGACGTCCGTAAGTGGCAACGGTGCCCGGGACACAAACTGCCGCTTTTCTGCAGTGTAGGTCGATCCATTTGGTGTGAAATGGATGGAATAAATTGTTCCAAACGTCCAATCCAGGATATACAAGGCCTTTTGATAATCTGTCGGGAATTTTGTGCCCGTACCAAACACGACACCTACCGGAGATCCCGGACCAATGTCCACGGCCGCTGGAAGACTGTCTTCGTAATAGGAGGGCCACTTACCGGTACCACTACGCCACCCAAATTCGCTACCACTTGTTACATGAACAACACGGGTTGGCCGGTACCATGGTGTCCCCATGTCCCATTCCATGTCGGCGTCATAAGCAAACATTTCGCCATTCGGTGCGATATCAAAGTCGTATGGATTACGGTAGCCAATACTGACCATCTCCCAATGGTCACCTTCAGGATTCGTCTTGGCTATCCAGCCACCAGGGGCGAGTTTACCTCTGGCATGACCACGCGCATCCCACTGACGCGGCAGNAAATGATCCTCTGACCAATTAAGGGGTACACGGCTCGCATCCGGAGACCCAGGCGGATCTGTATGATTACCCGCAATAACGTAGATCGATTTACCGTCCGGGCTTAANCGCAGTGAATGCGGACCGTGCTCTCCCCCTCCTCTAAACTCCTTNAGTTTTGAAAACGTGTCGAACTGATCGTCGCCNTNTGTGTCCTGTGCCCGATACAAACCACTACCAATGCCTCCGTTGATGGAAACNTAAAGGCTNTCAAAGGCATAGAGCAGNCCTTGAGCACTACTGTAAGGAGTCTTTAGCTTTTCAATCTTNGTTACTTGATCTGAACCAACCACCGGTGGCGTTATTCTGTAGAGNCCCTTATTACCTTGATCACTCGCAATGAGTCGTCCCTTGTTATCAAATGTGATGGCTACCCANCTACCGTGATCANNCTTGGGGACCTTATATAGCTGTTCAATCTGGAAGCCTTCCTGCACCATGAATACATCGCGNGGGATATTGGCCAACANCGTCGTTGANNGCTTTGGAGAGGACTTGATATTTCCCCACGGTCCGACTCCGTATTCCCCATGGACTATTACCGACTGAAGATCGCTTCCATCTGCCTTGCGACTTGCTTTCCAGTCTTTACCGCTCAGTACGTAACGAACCTTACCCGCTTTATCTTGTAACGCCAGCTTCAGAATCAGTCCGGCGACACTTCCCTCATTGTCGCCATCCACCATCACTTTGTTTACACCAGACTTGATGTGCTTTTGCACGTCGAGTATTACGGGGCTTCCCCAATCATTACTGCTTGCAACGCGTTTGCCGTTTAAATACACCGTCATCTTGTTATCACAACTNGCAAACAATTCCGCTTTAGAACTACCGCCCTCAAATTCATAGAAGAAGTACCAGCGGTCCCCGTTCTTACTTTCTCTGGTTGGCCAAATCCAACTTGCCTTTGGTCCTTCGTCGGTCAGGCCATCACCTTTTGGCTCTTCCTTGGTTTCCCCAAGCACTTTGTCATATTCACCGCCTTTGTGCACCTGTGATTCGACCACCACTGGCTTCTGTTCGCGAACATCTGCATCCTGCGCGGATATAGGTTGAAATTGTGTGCAGATCCAGAAAAGTGCGAAAACGATGGACGTCAGTTTCATTATTTATCTCGCAAAGAGAGTTGTTACTCGGTCATTCAGCACGTATTCTAGCAAATCATAGATTCATTTCATTCCCCCGTACTCGCTGTATCCTAAAGGACGTCACATGCACTTGTTTCGAGCATTCCTTCCAGTCGCACTATTGTTTCTCGCCACATCTCAAGCAGACGCACAATCACCCTGGCAAAAGAGTGGATTATTCGAAACAGACGCCGAGGTAAAACATTTAACGACCGAAGGAGCGGGTGAGGGCCCGGCGTATCATCCGGACCTTGGACTCCTCACTAGTTTCGGCCACGTGTATCGCTATCAGGATGGAAAACACAGCATCTACAAAGAGAACCTCGGAACCAACGGACTGCTTTTTGATTGGCAAGGGCGATTGGTCTGCTGCCAGCCTTCCAAACGCAGAGTAATTCGTTTCGAACTCGACGGCACGCTCACGGTTTTGGCCGAAGTCTATAACGGCAAGCCATTTAATCAACCTAATGACCTGACAATTGACAAAAAGGGACGCATCTATTTCACAGATCCAAAATACGGCCCCCGGGAAGACCTCGATATTCGGGACAGTAACGGTCTACCCATCGAAGGTGTGTACAGAATCGATGCTCCGGGCAAGGTTACCATGGTTATTGCACATGAAGTTGATCGGCCGAATGGTTTGATTATCACACCGAATCAACGCCACATGTTCATCGCTGACAATAACAACAATACGATTGGCGGCTCNCGTAAGCTCTGGAAATTCAAGATTGCCGCAGACGGGTCACTCGACCTATCNAGCCAACAAATGCTCTTCGATTGGGAAGCGGGNCGCGGACCCGATGGCATGACACAAGATGACAAAGGCCGCATTTACGTTGCCGGCGGCCGAAACGAAGCTGTCCCNNCGTACGAGGACACAACGTACCCTGCCGGCGTTTACGTATTCTCGCCGAATGGAAAGCTACTGACGATCGTCCCTATCCCACACGACGAGACAACCAACTGTGCGTTCGGCGACGAGGACCTACGGACACTTTATGTCACCGCAGGTGGAAACCTTCACAGCGTAAGAACGAAACGACCTGGCTGGCTGCCTTTCCCACGACTTAGGCGATAACACGAATGCCGCTCGCAGTCGTTGATGCTCAGCAGAGAATTAGGCGAGTAATTTCTCGACAGGACCGGCGCCGTTACCAATTGTGAACGGGCGACCTGTTGGAGAGAAAATCTCCTCTTCATATGGCAAGCCCATTGCAGCCGCGATCGTGGCGTTAAACTCCTGCACACTCATTACTTGGTCTTCAACGTAGAACGCATCTGCGTCAGTAGAGCCATATACCTGTCCACCTGCGATGCCAGCCCCAGCTAACATTCCAGAGAATGCTGCGGGATGATGATCCCGACCGGTATTTATGTTGATATTTGGTTTGCGTCCAAATTCCGTGCCAATTACGACCATCGTTTGATCCAGCAAGCCTCTCTCTTTCAAGTCGCTGATCAGTGCACCGGCCGCTTGATCCAACTCACCACCCCGCGTTGGCATCGTATTGAAGATATCTCGGTGCATATCCCAACCGCCAGATTGAACCTCAACGTAACGAACGCCCGACTCGATCAACCGCCGTGCAAGCAAACATCCCTGTCCAAACCGATTTGCGCCGTACTTTTCCTTCACGGCATCAGACTCTTCGTTGATATCAAACGCCTTAATGTCGTCACTCTTAAGCAGCGTCACAGCCTCTTGATATAACGCATCGTAACCGTTGACCTTGGTGTTATTTTGCGTGACGCTTCTGAAATTGCGATCGAACCCTTCGCTTAGCCGTAATCGACGACTAAACTGCGACTCTTTTAAGTATGCTGGTCCTTTGGTGTCCTCCAATCCTCGTGCCGGATCAGCAATAGGTACGGGTGCATATTTAGTTCCTAAATAACCTGGTCCTTCTCCATCGCCACCAATGTGTACTGTCGAGGGTAGTGTCTTGCTAATACGGCCATCAAGTAATTGAATCCATGACCCCATCCCCGGATGCTGGGTCGATGCGATTTCCTTGTAACTGGTGCGGATTAGATATCGTGCCGGGCCATGGGCACCGGTTTCCTGCGTCAACCCGCGAATCACCGCCATTTCACTGGTCAACTTAGAGAGGTTCTTAAAACTCTCTCCAAACTTCACACCTGAAATAGAAGTATTTACTGTCCCGGTCTGACCCTGATTTTTACTACTAGGCTTAGGATCAAATGTGTCAATGTGCGACATTGCACCAGCCATAAACAGATACACAATCTGTTTTGCCTTGCCATCTGATGCTGCTGCGAACGCCTCTTCGCTGGACAACACGTTTACGCCCAGCAGTGCACCTGCGGCCACTTGCATGAACTGACGTCTGTCAGATCCCTTTGTCGTTGCCAACTTTTTTATCATCTTTCCACTCCTAAGCCTTACTCAGCTCAATCCTCTGCTTGCCCGTGTCTGCCTTTGAATCTATTTAACGTGATACAATCGCCTACGGTTATTGAATAAACAAGAACTCGCGGGTGTTGAGCAATGACCAAATCACATTTCCGTAACCGAGATTGCCTTCACCGTTTTTCGCGTTGTATTGAATCTCTTGCATAGCGAGATTTCTCTCCGAGGTAGTTGGATAACGCCCAAGGATACTTAGAAAAATCACCTGCAATTGGTTGGTGCCACGTGAACCAATCACTTCTCGGTGCATTACGCTGCCCGCTTCAAGGATCATGTGAGTAACCGGACCGTTGAACAACGCCAGCAGTTGCGGAACCGTTCCATCCACCGTACTGTCACTGATTATCTGTCTGTCACTTTGACCGAACTGCCTCAAAAAGTGACGGCGAGGTAGCGGCTGAGGCAACTCCGAAGCACGTCGTAACGTCAGTCCTCGGTATAACTCAACCCTGTCGGCTTTGCGAACATCTTGCTCTGTTGTGAACACCTGCTCCACCGCGTTTTGAAGTTGTGACGATGAAAGGTTTGGCGAGACATTTAGTGCTGCTAAATACGCCGACTCGTCTGGTCGTTGATACAAGTGAGGCTGTGGCATGATCATGACCATCACCGAATCCCACACTTGTTCGGCCGTCATGCGTCTCAACGCNGGCCCGGGAAAATAGTATGGCTGCGTGAGATCTATGTCATCGTAAGACACTTGTCGCTGATANGTCCGGGTGTGATATATGATCCGCATGAATTCTTTCATGTCAAAGTTTAGCTCTTTGATCTTTGCGGTTAGGTAATTTAATAGCTCTGGATTCGAAATCGGCGTATCGTCCATCAGGTCATCTTCCGGCTCGAAAATGCCAATGCCGAATGCTCGTTTCCATAAACGATTCACAAGTGTTTTTGCGAACCGATCATTGTCTTTTGAGACAATCCATCGAGACAATTGCTCTTGGCGAGATTCTCCCTCTTTCGCCTCAGGCAGTGTGCCGAACAGCACGGATGGTTTCACAACCTGTCCTGGCTTGGCATCGTCATACACGTAATCATGCGGGTATTTAAGCTGGGCTGCCGTCTCTGTCACACCGAAACGGTTCCATCGCTCGATCTGCCGCATCTTGCCCGCTTCGCGGCTACGCTCCCCGACAATCTTGAGCGTAGCCTTCATGTTCTTCTGTCCCCATTCACTGCGAGGTAACGATGTCCGCACACCGCCATCTAACGCCGCCAATTCATAGAATTGCCGTTGGGTCCACTTGTCAAATGGATGATCATGGCACTGAGCGCAGCCNATTCGAGTGCCCAGAAAAACGCGAACCGTGTTGTTTAGGTGATCNAGGGGCATNCCAAAATCCCGCAGCCTATAACCGACAGCAGGATTGTCNAAGACTTGNCCTCTGGCTGTNAGCATCTCGAACACCATTTTGTCCCAAGCGGTGTTCTTTCTAAGCTCTCCCTTTACCCAGTCTGCCCACGGCCGAATGTAGGTGTTGCCGCCGGAACGATCTACGATCCGTAACACGTCTGCCCAGTAGTTAAATGCATGGCTTGCATATCCGGGATGATCGAGCAAGTGATCGATCAACACTTCGATCTTATCGCTGCGTGAAGAGCTCAAGAATTGGAATGATTCTCGTCCGCTTGGAATCGTACCGATAATATCTAGATATAACCTGCGACCGATCTGCGCATCATTGGCCATTGGATTCGGCTGTTGTCCCTCAGCTTTTAGCCTGTTTTCAATGATGGCGTCTATTTGAGTAGCTGCGAGTTTAACCGCATTTTTCGTCTTCGGATCGACTGGCCTGACCGGAATCGATGGTGCAGACTTACCATCCTGATGTGGCAACTTGCTCTTAATCTGTTCTTGAACCGACTGTGGCTTGTTTTGAGTTGGCTTCTTTTGAACACCTTTGGGCGCAGGCTTATTCTGCGCGTCTAAACTGCTGTGAATGCAAAAGAAGATTCCCAGCAATAAAGTCATCAGTGATTTACTACGAATCATATCTGTCGATACCATTAACCAAAGCTTGAGTTGCGAGCTGCAAAATGAAAAGTCTGCCATCGATTGCAATTTGCAAATTCAAATGGCCAAACGCATAAGCGTATGTTTATTATACGACTCCATTCTACGCGGACAGGTGCATTTTGGGTAATTCTATGAGGTCGATCCCGAATTGGCATATTCTGTGGTGATTGAAAGCCCTCCGGCCAAAGTTTGATAGATCACGCAGTAACGCTCTGTGAGCGATATTAGTTTGGTGATAGACTCCTCGTCGGCGTCGCAGTCGATGTCAAAATGCAATCGAATCGATGTGATGCCGACCGGCGTTTCTCGATCCACACCCAGCGTCCCACGAAAATCCATATCACCTTCGGCCGTAATGCTTGCAGCATTCACCGTTATCCCCATCGCATGTGACACTGCTTGAAAGGTTACGCCTGCACACCCTACCAGAGACTCAAGCAACATATCGCCAGAACAACCTTCTGTGCCGTCGCCGCCTGCAGCCGGATGCAAACCGGAAACTAGATTACCAATGTGGGTAGGAATCTGAATTGACAATTCATCGCGGACGACCTCGCCGGTGACTGAAAACGTGACGCAGGCGGATTCAGGATCATCTCTGTACTGTTCCTTTAACGGGGCTTGCCGTTCTCTGGCTTCTGTCGCTTTCATCTTCACGGTTCCATCTTTAAGAATCTAAATCACTTCACACATGATTCGTGTTCTACTTCATTACACTCAGCTTGTGCACTAGTACTACAGAACAACTGTCATATATTGAGAGTTCAAATATAGAACATATTATGCGAATGGCTTTATGAAACATCCAACGATTTCCTATTTATGTAATGTCCAATATGGTCCTGGATCACGTGAAGATCTCCCAGGACTTCTGAGCCAGCTAAATATCACCAGGCCATTGCTTGTGACCGATAAAGGAATCATGGCAGCGGGCATTCCGGATCAGCTCCCAGCGAAATCAACAGCCCTCTTCTCCGGCATCGAATCTAACCCAAGTGAAGAAAGTGTTCTCGCCGGCTTAGATGCCTACCGCGCTAATGATTGCGACGGAATTATTGCCCTCGGAGGGGGTTCACCGATTGACTGCGCCAAATGCATATCGCTGCTGGCTACTCATGAAGGCACGCTCGAATCCTATGCATTCGCCTACGGGGGACATCTGAAGATTACGGCGAACAAACCACCTCTCATAGCAATACCAACAACAGCCGGCACTGGCACAGAAGTTGGCCGGGCGGGACTCGTTACAATGTCGAGTGGATCGAAACTCGCGATTGTCTCTGCACATCTCTATCCCGACTGGTCTATTTGTGATGCTGAACTCACACTCGGGTTACCGCCGAGCCTCACAGCTGCTACAGGTATGGATGCTGTGTCGCACTGCATTGAGACATATTGCAGTCCCCGCTATAACCCNGTGGCAGACGCAATCGCTATAGATGGCCTGGTCCGCGCTGTAAATAATATTCGATCAGCATANCGTGACGGTNCAAATATTGAGGCGAGATGNGAAATGATGATGGCTGCCACTCAGGGAGCATTATCGTTTGCCAAAGGACTCGGTGCCGTTCATGCCGTNAGCCATCCACTCGGAGCATTNAAAGACCGACGACTNCACCACGGCACANTAAATGCTGTACTCATGCCCCATGTAATTCGCTTTAATGTCGGCACCATNGAATCNCGNATTAATGACATGACAAATGCACTCGGCATAACCTCAGGAGCTGACAGTTTTTGCACCTTCCTGAACCAATTACTCGACGATCTAGAACTACCGCACTCACTGGGTGACATGGGGGTCATTGACTCAGACTTATCACATATCCCGGAGGCTGCTCTGATCGACCATTGTGCAGCGACCAACCCGCGTGAAATGACTCTTGAGAACACAGCTCAATTATTGCGAGATTCCCTGTAAAGCAGTTAACGGCAACACAATTCATTCTAGCATTCGTCATTTAGATTTCTGCCCCATCTCCAACAGGACAATTGGCTGAAATACCTCGGGCAAACGGCAACTGCCACGTTCATGACGCTCAACTATTCCTCCGTTACAATTGACTCCTCACCCAAACACAACCATCATCACAGGCCAAGCCGATGACGACTTCAGCTACCGATTCCCTTTCCATGAAAACCACCCAACTCTACATCAACGGAGAATGGCGTGACGGGTCAAACGGCGACACATATGATGTGATCAACCCAGCTACCGAAGAAACACTGGCAACCATCGCATACGGGACACGGGACGATGCTAAGGATGCTCTCAAGGCTGCCGCCTCAGCACTCAAGCCATGGCAAAAGAAGACCGTCTACGAACGCGCGGAAATTCTTAAGCGTGTTGCAGACCTGATGCGGGAACATTGCGACTATCTGGCCGTAGCCCTCACCATGGAACAAGGCAAACCACTAGCAGAATCCAAAGGCGAGATCATGGCTTCTGCAGCCACTTTTGAATGGTATGCGGAAGAAGCTAAACGCGCATATGGCCGAACGATTCCCGCCAGCGCAGCGCATAAACGCATTTTTACCGTCCGACATCCTGTTGGTGTTGTAGCGGCCGTATCACCATGGAATTTTCCTATTGTCCTTCAAGCACGCAAGCTGGCCCCAGCACTTGCGGTCGGTTGCACAACCGTTAGCCGACCTGCAAGCCAGACTCCGCTCAGCCTTATCCGGCTATTTGAACTGTTCGAACAAGCCGGCTTGCCCGCCGGTACAGTCAATTATGTTCCAGGACCTGCGACCGAACTCATGGAGGAATTCATGACGAATCGCATATGTCGCAAAATCTCCTTTACTGGATCCACCGAAGTGGGCAAGGATCTCATCCGACAGTCTGGCGAACAAGTAAAGCGTCTAAGTTTAGAACTCGGCGGTCACGCACCCGTAATCGTCTTCCCCGACGTCGATATCGAAGCAGTGGCCAAAGCTGCGGTCATTGGTAAGTTCCGAAACAACGGTCAGGTATGTATCTGCCCCACTCGGTTTTACGCACAAAAGAAAGTTGAAAGCGACTTTGTTGAAGCGTGCATCGAAGAGACCAAAAAACTCGTCCTCGGAAATGGCATGGATCCGAATGTAAATATTGGCCCGATGTTCGAGATGCGAGGTGTTGAGAAAACCGAAGTACTCGTGCAGGATGCNGTTTCCAAAGGTGCAGTATGTGCCACCGGCGGAGCACGACCATCAGAATTCGATCGAGGGTTCTTCTATGAACCGACCGTCCTCACCAACATTTCGCCCGAGATGAACNTAATGACAGAGGAACCGTTTGCACCGATCATGCCCATCATGGATTTCGATAATATCGACGAGGTAATCGAAAAAGCAAATGACACCGTTTATGGGCTCGCCGCATATGTATTGACGAATGACATGTCCGTGGCATTTAAAATGTCCGAGGGCCTTGAATTTGGAACCATTGGCATCAATGACACCGTCCCCGCTGTACCACAGGCTCCCTTTGGTGGCCTGAAGGAATCCGGCCTTGGCCGAGAGAACGGTTATGAAGGCATGGACGTNTACCTGGAAACGAAAACCGTTTCATTTGCAATGATGGACTAGCGACCCCAAGCCGCTTCGCTCAATCGCACCCTAAATAGTTAACTCGCCCACACCCAAGCCAGGGCTGTCATTGATGGTTGTGANGGGTCCGCAAATATCGATTGGCGTACTGACGACACGTTGCTCGTGATAGCTTGGCCCCAACACATCACCGGGAAAATCTTCGATCGCCATGTTCCGTTGTGAGACGATTACATGTCCCATCGCTGCAGTCGCGATATCCCACTCAATGTTTGAGCCCATCGTGCATGGAATCCCGTNTTCACCGGCATATTTGATGATGTCTATAGTTTTTTGAATACCGCCGTTCTTTCCTGGATAGACGCTAATAGCGTCACAGCTATCGTTTCGAATCAGCTCCTTGGCATGCACTAAGTTAAAGCAGATGTCATCNGCTAATACCTTNGCGCCCGTCTCACGNCGCAACCTCGCCATCCCTTCATAATCACCATCCGGCGTAGGTTGTTCTACGAGATCAACGCGCGCATCTTCGAGCTGCCTNACGCAGTGTATTGCCGTTTCCACATCCCAACCACAGTTAGCATCNATCACCAGNTCCAGGTTAAATCCAATGACTTCACGCACTGCTTTCACACGAGCAATGTCGGCCTCAGCCTGGCCGCCGACCTTCACCTTAATCGTCGTGAATCCCATATCGACCAATTCTTGTGCTCGTTTCTGTGCACGCGGGACATCGTATGCACCCATCGAGAATCGCGAGCGAAATCCGAGTGATCTTACCGNACCGCCCAGCAACTCAAATACCGGCTTACCGGCATCCTTGCCNAGGATGTCCCAGCAGGCCATTTCCACCGCCGATTTTGCAAACCAGTTGTGTTTACACACAAAGTCCATCCGACGATTGATCTCTCGGATGTCCTGAACATCGACGCCCTTAATTGAAGGGAACAGCAAATTGTTGATTACATCCGTTACCGAAGCAACCGTTTCACCACTCCAACGCGCCGTTATTGTCGCCTCACCTAGTCCTTCAATCCCTGCGTCCACAAATAAGCGTACAACGACAAATCGATTGCTTGTGCACTGACCTAGTGCAGATACCATGTGGTACTCCGACTTCAACGGAATTTCCCTATCTAATACCTCTATTGCTTCTATTTTCATCTGCTGAGCCGTCTCCTGATTTTCGCCCTAATGGATGCAACTGATTTGCATCCGCCGCTAAAACGCCCGATGATAGGAGCTAACAGTTTAACACAACCGAGACTCCCGAAATTTACGGCCGCACCATGACTTCAATTCGCACCATTCTGGCATTCACCGCCTTTGCTCTATCCATAACAGGGTTCGCACATGCACAACAATCAGTGCACACCGTTTCCACGCCCGCCGCTCCGCCAGCATGGGCTGTAATGGAACGGGCACTGCTTGATGCCAACGAAAAAGCCTGTAAGGACTTCTTTGAGAAGTACTTTGATCAAAATGGATTTCTGCTATGTGTCGAACGGTGGGGCGGTGATGATGGCCCGGATGACGCCATCGAAAACTGCAATGACTGGCCAATACTCCATGCACTCGGAGCCGACGCAAGCATTCTTGAAATGTATAAGCATGCATGGGAGGGTCACTTACGTCAGTACACTCTGGCAAAGACGACTCATGTACCGTTCGCACGTGATGGCATGTATTACAAGGAATTCCCTGTTACCTTTGACTGGCTACATAACGGTGAAGGCCTGACAGTATTTAATCTCCAGGGACTTTCCGACCCGTACAATTCCAACTTTCACAAGCGTACACGCCGATTCGCCGGCTTCTATATGAATGAAGATCCCGGTGCGCCAAATTACGATGCAGAACACAAGATCATCCGCAGCATGTTTAACGGCAGTCGCGGTCCGTTAATGAGAAAAGCCACTGCCGTTGACTGGGCCGGCGATCCAATCGAAGTAAAGAACCGGTTTAAGCTCGGCCACGGTGAAGAGAGTTATGAACAAATGCTCTTCCACTTCAAAGATTACAACGACATCATCGGTGATCTGCCACAAAACCTCCTCGCAACATCTTTAGGGCTAAACGCCTACATGATGAGCGGAGAAGGCAAATACCGGGACTGGGTGCTTGAGTATATCGATGCGTGGAGAGAACGCTGCATAGAAAACGATTACATCATTCCTTCCAACATCGGGCTCGATGGCAAAATCGGCTCTGCAACTGACGGAAAATGGTACGGCGGCGTATATGGTTGGGCATTCACCGTAGAAGTGCCGCAGGATGGCTCCTTCGCACATCGCAATACGACTTGGCTAGGGTTCACCGGTTTTATGAACGCATACCTTCTCACCGGTGATGATAAGTACCTCGATCCGTGGCGGCAACAAATCCAAAAGATTAATGCTCAAGGAAAGCTAGTCGATGGCGTCATGCAATACCCAACCATGTTTGGAGACGATGGTTGGTACAACTTCCAGCCCGCTCGTTACAATCAAAATGCCCTGGAATTGTATTACCTGAGTCAAAACCCAGAGGACCGGGATGCAGTTGGCCCCAATGCCTGGCTAGATTACCTCGACGGAAATAACGACGGTTATCCACTGCAGGCGCTCAGCGCAGACTTTGCCAATATTCAATTACGTGCCAAACGCCTCCGAGATGATGAAACCACACCGGACACGCGACTGGCTGATGACCCCATGGCTATCAATCCAGCAAGTGTTCGCTCCCTGATCTCATTAATGCTTGGTGGAATCCATCCGGGACATCGCGGCTCTCCTTTGTACGCTGCCGTCCGATATTTCGATCGTGATGCACAACGGGCTGGTATTCCGGATGATGTAGCTGCACTTGTAACCGGACTTACCGCGGAAAGCATCTCGTTGCAACTGGTAAACACCAGCCAAACGCAATCACGAGAAGTCACCATTCAAGCCGGATCATATGGCCAACACGAGTTTGGACATGTAACGATTGGTACTGAAGAAATAGAGTGCAACTCTCGCTATTTGACCGTCATTCTCGAACCCGGGTGCGCAACTAATATTACCGCGACCTTAGACCAGTACGTAAATCAACCTACGATGCAGTTTCCGTGGAAATAGGTTCGCTGGCTGAGACCGTTTCGTTGTGGTTGAGCGATCGGCTGAACCAGGGGATCCAGCGCACGTGTAAAGGTATTAGGAGAATAAGCGTAACTGCCGCACATCCAAAGAACGTCTCGTTGGAGGCCAATCCCATCGGCTCATTCAATACCCAATAGAAAACAGCGCCTGTTGCAAATCCGGCACTCTGTGCTGCGTTTACGAAACCTAAAAATCGCCCACGCTCATTGTCCGGAGCAAGTGACTGTTGTATTGCTAATAACGGAATCAAAAAGAATCCAGCTGAAATGCCCGCCAATGCAATCGCGATCGCTACAGGCGCAAATTCATTTGGAACTAACCCCAACGCTGCAAATGACACAGTCATGCCGATCGAACCATACAGAATCAATCTTGGCTTNATTTGCGTGCCGGATACCAGTCCCACCAATACTCCGCCAATTCCAATTCCCACNCTCAGAATTGCCAGAAGGTAACCGGCTTTCGTACGTGAGATACCCAAGATCTCGCCGTAATCGGACAACGCGAGCAACGCCACGCCTGGAATGATATAGAAAACCGATGATACGCCNGCCGCGGCTAGCAACGGTGTTCCTTTGGTCGACTTAATCGATTCCAAATAAAACCGCAGGAACTGCTTCTTGACGGCTAAGTCNGGCTTCATCGGCCGTAAATATGGCATNNTAAATGCCGCTGCTAATCCTGCCAGAGCAATAAGTAGCATCACAATCCCAGGCAACCACTTTGCNACGAATCCCGAAGTTNTGATTTCCGTCGTTGAATTCTGGGCTGCATACTCGGTATAGTCGCTGCGAGGAACCTGCCTNAACTCGATCATCCCGCCTATACCATTTCCAATACTGTTTACCTGTTCTTGCACTTGCGANATATACGCTTCATCTGCGAATAATATCACACGAGGTTTTACGGGGGCCACAGCGAGATCATCAGTCGTTACAGCCTTAAACAGGCCGTCACTTCCCGAATCGCCCTCCACACCAAGCGACGTCAATCGCTCCCTAACGGAAACTGGNTCCACCGAACCGACCATTGCCTCTGTTTCTACGCCCTGTTCCGTTTGGAATACGATCACCGGACTCCAATCCGATGCAAAATTGTCGTAAAGCGGACCGGCGGCGAATGCTCCGAGGATCACGGCGATATTTGTCAGCATGCTCAAGACGCCGTTTGCTTTGCTAAGACCTTCTTCACCAACAAGTTCAGGTAACATACCGTATTTCGCAGGACCAAAGAACGTGCTTTGCAAACCAAGNACTGTCAATACAGCTAACGCAAATAGAACGTTACCGGTCACAAGTGCCACCGTAGCTAGGATTGCTACAAGTACTTCGACCAGCTTCACCAGAATTGTCATTTTCGATTTGCTGTAGCGATCGGCGAACTGACCCGCAAAACCCGAAAAGAGCACAAAAGGAATCGTGAGACACAATCCGGCTATCGTTTTNCCACCCGTACCGATGTCTGCCGCCCAGATTCCACCAAGAGCCACAGCAAAAGTAATAAACTGCTTCAGCACATTGTCATTGGCCGCACCAAGAAACTGCACAATGTTTAGGGCACGAAAGCCGCGTTTGCCGTCACTAGCTGAAAGGGTTTGCATTTAGTTGTTGTCCGTCTNAGGTGCATTGCACAAATTGATCGTGCCAACAGTATAGCTATTTCAATACAACGACCACTAATTCGTTTTGCTATATTGACGGCTATCTTTTCACTTCTTTCCACGGATTTCCGCCATGCGTATCATCATCGCTCTCGCTTTTGTACTACTAGACTCACCCGTCCTTGCAGAAGCACCATTACCATCTTCGAAAAAAGGGGTCGCAAATTCACTAACGGAGATCGGCCTTAAACAATCATCTCTGGAGCTTCAGAATTACAAAAGCGTTATCGCCGATGAAGAGATAACATACGCACAGTATGGCGACCGCTCCCTTCAGCTTGATCTTTACTCACCTGCAAACGTCGATTCGCCCGTCCCCGGAGTCATCGTTGTCCATGGNGGCGGTTGGCACAGTGGTACCCGTCANAAGTTTGCCCGGATTGCCGANGAATTGGCCTACCGTGGCTTTGTCGCGGCAACGATCAGCTATCGCCTGGCAGATGAAGCTGCGTTTCCCGCAGGCATTCAAGACTGCAATGCTGCTACACGCTGGATGCGAGCCAACGCAAAACGTCTGATGGTTGATCCGGAGCGTATTGCCGCCATTGGTGGCTCAGCTGGTGGTCANCTTGTTGGCTTGATGGGGGCCGCCCCCCATATCAAAGACTTTCAAGGTAAAGGTGGTAATAACGATGTTTCAAGTGCGTTGCAGGCGATGATTAGTCTCGCCGGACCTTTTGAACTCGCATTTGGCCCGATAGCAAAAAAGTCGATCAATGAGCCGGACGATTCTAATGCAAATCGTTGGTTCCGTAGCGACATTACCAAGAATAAGGATATATTCGTAAAGGCGTCACCATACACATACATTTCAAACCATACGCCNCCAACCTACTTTCTNACCGGCGANTATGACAACGTTTCACTCAACTATCAAACGCTTANNAAACTAAGGGAGCATGGNGTANCGACCGGTCAGATCGTTTACAANTATGGACGACACGGGTGCTGGAATAACAATCCATGGTTCGATTCCATGATTGATGACATCACATCAATTCTCTCGAACACTTTCGAATACCAAGTACCTCCNTATCAAGACGAGCAGTTTCATACGGCAAAATGGGGACACATCGTCCGCCTTCCAGAGGGCCTAAGTCTTAANCTGAAAAACATCCCGGAAAACCGTATTATCACCGTACCGCAATATCCGACCACTATCGGTAAAGCGACCCTACACACTAACAACCACAAGGCCGAGATCGCCTTATCGCCCCAACTGGATTCATGGCAATTTAAGATCCCCGATGATATCACTGCACCAGCCTCCATTCAAATACCGACCGTCTATTCAGAAAATCTCAGCCGTTTGCCAAAGATAATGAGCGCCAGCAACAGTGTTTTTACGCTGATGGCTTACAACGCTGAGGTGTTTGGTCAAAACCTGCGATATGAACCACAGTCCCATAAGAACACAGTCGGATATTGGACCAATCCGAAAGACTACTGCCTGTGGAAAATATACGTAGAGAGCCCCGGCAAATACCAAGTCCACATTCACCAAGGTTGCGGTAAGGGACATGGGGGCAGCGAGGTAGCAGTCGTGTCAGCAGACCAATCGTTGAAATTCGTCGTGGAAGATACTGGTCATTTCCAAAACTTCAAGAAGCGACACATCGGTGACTTCGACTTTAGCGAGGCCGGTCTGTACACCGTCGCCATTCGCCCCATTAAGAAAGCCAACGTGGCAGTGATGGACGTCCGCCAAATGGATCTCGTATTTGATTCGGGCAGCAAGTAAACCGAAAACAGCATCGACTGGACAAAAGACGACGCTTATGGTCTGAGCCTAGCTTTAGGGACGTGGTGCAAACACGTCTGCCGCCCAGGTATCATATAGCCCCTTAAGACGTGTTACCACTTCCGGCTTCTCCGACACATAGTCGTGTACTTCCGGTTTCTCGTCACCGAGGTTGTGCAGGCTCAGTTTACCACCGTCATCAGGCATATAGATCAGCTTCCAATCCGCTTCCCGCACAGCCCACTTCTCCTGCCATTGAAAATAAAGGGCCTTGTGTTTTGATANCGCATCAGATGANTCGATGATNGGAAGGATGCTATGCCCGTCCAGCTTAGCGTCTGGCNGTGCCACACCGGCNAGTTCACAGAGTGTCGGTAGCCAATCCAGTGCNGNAACTACCGCACCACGNGTTTCACCNTTGGCGACANGNCCNGGCCANNTCAGTATNGCNGGAGTCCGAATNCCACCCTCGAGAAANGTACCTTTGTTACCNATCCACTTNCCAGTGTTCCCACCGCCGCCATTAGAACCATAGTNGTAGCCCTTCGGGTATCCGCTCGANTGGTTGTCTTTCTCAATNACATAATTTTCTACGGAATGACCGTTATCACTCAGGAACAGTACTATCGTGTCCTCAGTGAGGCCATACTTTTCGAGCTGAGCCATTACGCGCCCCACATAGTAATCGGTGGTCGTNATGAACGATGCATAGAGCTTTCGCGGNTCCTCCATTCCTTCGTAAAGCTTCGCGTGTTCCGGCAGCGGTTGCTCTGGATAGTGCGGGATATTGAATCCAACATAAAGTAAGAACGGANGCTTCCTGTTCTGCTTGATGAATTTCTCAGCACGTGTGATCATCAGCTCCGGAAAGTAGCGACCGTGCATGAAGACTTCTCGTGTACCNTCAAACAAGTCGTGGAATCCATCACGATGCAAGTGAAAATGTACGAAGTTATCAATAAANCCATCTCGCAAACCAAAGAATTCATCGAAGCCTTGNTTCTTCGGTCCCAGATCCCTGTGCGCTCCAAGATGCCATTTGCCAAAAAGNGCTGTTTTATATCCAGANGACTGGAATACCTCGCCCAATGTGATTTCATCCGCATGCATGTTGTGCTCGGTATCCACATGTATAGACCGCTGGGACCATGAATTGATTCCTACACGCTGTGAATGCCGTCCGGTCATCAGCGCCGCTCGCGCCGGACAACAGACACTATGCGCGTATGCCTGAGTAAATCTGATGCCATTTGCGGCAATTGCATCCATGTTCGGTGTGTGCAAATCCTTGGAACCGTANCAATTGACATCGAGCGTCCCCTGATCATCGGTGACAATCACGACCACGTTTGGCTTTTCAGCGNAAGTCGCCANCACAACAGGAACGGCAGAAAANAAAAACAGGCTGAGGCTCACGATTCTCATTCGAATTCTCTTCAAAACTGTATTTCCTTTCGTAATCATCTTACGCACTTCTTAGGGTTTCTTATGCAGTCCCCGCAAGATGCGACGACGACAGTCAAAGGCGACAACGAAATACGCCATCGCGCCGACAATTGCCAGTACATTCACTGCATGCCGCAGTATCTCTGACACATCTACAGCTTCANGCCCTAGCCAAAAGCTGATCCCCATAAATACAAGAATGATGCACTGGATCCCGAAAACAAAGACTGTCATCGGTGATTTACGTACAACACTTATAAAACTTGTCACACGGCCGATACCAATCACATTAGCAACNCAACCAAAAAACAAGGCNGAGCATGTGATCAACTGATCGAGTCTGTGAATNGCACTTAGAGGGGCAAAACTTGCACGAGGGAGTGATGGATACTCCACGCCAAAGTATATCAGGATATTATTCAAAATCGGCACGAGCATCAGAATGGCCGCCAGTGCAAAGGCAACCCTGGATCCTGAATTACGCGGTGCACTTGTTAGAACCAGCGTCCCGATCACACCTAAAGCATAGGCGAGCATTAGACCTACACCAGCAAATAGCACCAGAATTAATCCAAACTCATCGGCAAATAGATGCTCATGCGCAAGCCAAAACACAAAAGCACCGAGTAACAACCACCCCTGAATCACAAACAGGTATAACGCCGCGGCACATCGCTTAAGGCCCGCATGATCATTCGCTTCTACATTCTCATGTATGACCAGAACCTCGCGCGCGCTTTCATGCGTCTCTGGCGGTGCAAATGGATTTTCTATCGTGTGCTCGTTCATGCACCTCTAATGCTATGACTGTGTTTCGTTAGCTGCAACCGCGCTGTCACCCGCTATCACCTGGTTTACTGTTTGCCGAGTAGTAATCACGATCGTCCAGCCATAAATCAAAACGAATATGCCGCCTAATCCCATTATCCACCCAGCCGTTTCTTCATCATCCATTACAACAACCGCAAGACAAGAAACCGCACTCGCAATAAGACACGTTAAGCGAAAACCTGTCCAATCATTCTGTAGCCTTGAAGATCTGATATAGCCAGCCACTTTAATCATTCCGGTTGCACCTAGGGCACTACAAATCGCGAAAGTGAAACTTCCAGCCAAATACAATCCCTCATCCCCAAGATTTCCGAATACTTCATCCAGAGTAAACGCAGCACCTGGATCAAGAAAAATGGAGAGCCAGAACGCCGCATGGAAATACGGTCTGGCGCCCGACTCACTTGGCGACATTGCCAGAAATATATAACCCANGAATACAAAGATTCCTGTGACAAACGCAGTTGTCCCGANCAAATAAATAAACGCTCCAAGGCCATCACAACCGCCGANCATCAATCCAACGANAAATGATANAGNGACTCCAATTAGTGCGACACCTGGGATCCANGCAATCAGCTTTAANCCTGTCATCAATCGCATTAGGCCGGCTTTGTCGCTGTCTGTGAAATCGGCAAGCTGCAATTCTGACACCTCCGCAACCTGAGGCGCGGCAAACGCATTTTGAGGCTCATCATTGTCTTCGTTCACGTTGACCGCGCTGGCGCCATTATCCAAGGATGCATACCCTTCAGATGCTAGTGGGATAACAAACGTAGCGCCACATTCACATTCGCCCGTTTGACCGGCCATTGCATCCGGCAGCTCATAGGTAGCTCTACACTCTGTACACGTCACCTTTATTGTCATGAATGAATATCCTTACCGCTTTTACGTTACTTCGAGATCTCGCGCACCCTCATTGGTGTGTCTCTAAAAATATAAGCAATCACCACAATTCAGTAGCTTCGCTAACCTCAAGATGCATCCCTGCCAAGAGGATTCCTCCATTACACTCAATGTCACAAAACCCTGCGATTATCATTTAAGCCACAAACAAACATGTTGTCCTCAAATACACTACTAAAGCACTTGGCCACTCCGCCTTTATTCACGTCTCCTATTCCACAAATTCGGCGGCTCTTGTTCTGCGATACGCTGAGCGTCAAACGATTATTGGAAACACTCCACAAGTCGAGAACTGGGAAATTACCCCGTGATGTTACGTAACGTCTTACGACCCTGCTCAATGAGCCTGACGTAAACAATGATCGTGACAATACCAATCACAAATATGCTGACACTGGAAACCACTGCCAACACGGGCATGGTCATCAACATAATTGGAGTAAGAATCGCTAATCCGATTACTGTTACCATCAGCTTAAGAAACAGTGAGGCACGTCCCGCATTGATCGGATCGTTCAGAAAGCCAAAGAATCGTTGCATTCCCAAGCACCAACAGATGTTGTACGCGAGCTGCATTCCGAGCACCACGAGTGTCGGAGAAAGCTGGTCGGTTCTCGCCAACCTTACACGCCCGCTGAGCTGCTCTAACAGTTCAAAGTTTCCGAATAGTGAAAGCACTACTGCTCCAAGTTGAAGACCAAATGCAGCCTTTAGAAGCCCTTGCCCCGTGCATCGACTAGGGGCGGACATAAGGAAGCCATTTCCGATGACACTGAACACGAATGCGGCGAGAGCCATCAATCCAAAAAGCATCTCTGTTCCGGCTGTTTCACGTGGTTGTGCTGTGCCGGAAAGTCCTAGCATCAAAACACCAAAAAAGGCAATGATCAGNATAATTACCGAAGCAAACAATAACGACAAGCCGGTTTTGCACTTCGTAATTTGAGTTACTTCCAGCGTGCTTAGTCCGTGCTGTACGGGCGATCCTGTTGTGGCTATGATCTCTGCTGTAGGGGCTGAAAATGGATTATCCGAGGAATCAGGCGTTTCCACCGGAATTGCAACNGCCGCTGGCTGATGAGGAATTTGAAATGTTGCGCCACATGCACATTGNCCAATCTGACCTCCCAGATCATCCGGCATCTCGTATGCNGCNCCACAGCTTGCACAGATAGCTGATATTGTCATTCCTTTTCACTCACTTTTTGGGATTCAACTAATTCCTTTATTGTACAAACCTTCCGAACTCTTTTACGTCGCTAGAATCAGATGGTCGAATTGAGAAGAGTATTAATCTAGCTGACCACTGATCGCGATAAAAAAAGAGTGGCGCTAAAAAACTTTATCCAACGCCACTCCTTATATCTTTTAAAGGAAGAATGGATAACGGACAAATTGATTGCAAGTTAGCCCAAAATTCTCGCTATGGTATCCCTGCCACCCTTGCATGTCACTATTGTTCTCACCAACAAAATAATACTTAGCACCAAAACCACCAATACAATTACGGCGACCACTGCCGGACTGACCCGAACAAACTCCAAAAAAATAAATAACCCTATTTGCACGATGGACAACTTGAGAAGACTTAAAGCCCTTGCTCCATTCACCGGCTCATTTACGAACGTCATAAGGCGATTTACACCCAAACACCAAGTAACGAATTGAAGAAGTAGCAGTGCATCAATGAGCAAAACCATTCCCAAAAACTGATTAACGATGCCTAAAAATCTACCGTACAAACCACCCGCACCCATACTGTCGCTGTCGAAGTTTGATCCGAACTCTACATTATCATCAGACGCATCCATCCAGTCTGGCGGCTGTTCATAATTCTCTTCAGTATCTTCCAGAGGCGTGCCGGCCACTAAATCGTCGTCTGACGCTTCAACCATCCCTTCACTCAGCATGTCAAAGTCAGCACCACCTTCCATGTCTTCTTCAACATCCGTCATTTCAAAACTACTAAACACCTTGTCAAAGCCTTCCAATTCCTCACCGATTTCGCGCTCGGCAACGGTTTCGAATACACTACTCGTTAACGTGTAAGAGACGACAATCGGCAGTAGAATTGCAGCCAACAAGCATACAAATGAAACCTGATAAAGCTTCTTTGCATTTGAGCGAGCTGGCGCGGTAATCAACATACCGTTTCCGATAACGAATAACGGCACGCCAATAATGGCACAACCAATGGGCGCTAATATAACTACACCTAGATCTTGAGGAGTAGCACCTGCAATCACCAATAACAAGGGTATTAAAAGTGCCAAAATTAAAAGAAGAAACGAGTAAAACAATAAATTGAAGCCCGTCTTACAAGTTTTAAGCGCTGAAAGCTCGATTGGGTCAAACCCTTCAATCAACGGAGGCATTACGGCCGCTACCGGTGCCTCAGGTGCTGAAAATGGGTTAGCCTCAATCGCACCATCCGTCTCGTTCGCAGAAACTTGTTCCTCTGGGCTTTGGTCGTGCGCCGCATCATTCATTATTTATTCCTTCTCTGAGCTTATACCTTCGCTTCCAACTTTTACTTAACACTCGCTATTAACGATTGTTTTATATAAAAATAATTAAAACAACGAAGCAGCGCATAACGCAAACATATTTGAGAATTACGGCAATTCAACTTCGCTACCACGACCAATATGATCCAGACGGTTACGCACTTGTGAAATCAACAATGACGATTCCATACCCAGGCCAATAATTTGAAAA
>PAXU01000087.1 GCA_002714565.1 Rhodopirellula sp. | reverse complement strand
ACAATCCGCTGGATAACCGCTGCCAATGTCCATTAGCAATGGGATCGTCGTTAAGGCCTGAACAATTAATATGCCGACAAGCACCATTCGCTTGTTCAGAGACAATCCTCCTTCAGCACACATACCAGCAAGTTCAGAGCCAGCCATCAACGAAGCAAGCAATAACAACGGTACGAGCCACAAGCCACCAACCCCAGCAAGCGGATGCGCAATATCAAGATAAATGACTCCGGACAGGAAGCCGATGATGATCGTCGAAGCGATTAATCGAGTCTTGAGCAATGGTCTACCTGTAAAACTTGGAGTGTGTTGAGAATCGCCGCTGTTATTCGTTATCTATATGCATCGTTAATCCACCGTAACGCCGTTCGCGACCCGAATAAATCTCGATGGCTTCATGTAGATCGGACTCTTCAAATTCCGGCCAACACTTTTCCGTCACCCAGATTTCGCTGTAGCTTAATTGCCACAACAGGAAGTTGCTAATCCTCATCTCACCACTTGTGCGAATCAATAAATCGGGGTCTGGCATTCCAGCAGTGTAAAGATACTCACCTATTCGTTCTTCGGTGAGCAATTCCGGATCGACTTGACCTTGCTTTACATCGTGAGCAATTCTGCTGATCGCATCTACGATTTCGCCACGGCCACCGTAATTAATTGCAAGACATAAGCACGTACCTTTATTGTTGGCACTTAATTCAATCGTCTTGTCGATTTCACGTAGAACGCCCTCTGGAATTCCGCAGCGTCGTCCAATGGTACGTACACGCACATCCTGCTTCATAATCGTGCTACGTTCCTCGATCATGTATTGCTCGAGCAGATGCATCAGGAAATCTAATTCCGATTGTGGTCGTTTCCAATTCTCGCTCGATAAGCAGTACAGCGTCAGTTGTTCGATTCCAAGGCGCGTGCACTCTTCGACCGTTCTACGCACACTGGCAACGCCACGTCTATGCCCTTCGATGCGCGGCAGGTTTTGACGTTGAGCCCAACGTCCGTTGCCGTCCATGATGACGGCTATGTGAGATGGCATCTGCTGAGAATTAGCCATTATCCCGATACGATTCCTGAGTCAGCGTGAATGGGCGTCTATCTGTCAGAGGCCGTCCAAGGCCGTCATTTGCTCAAATGAAAACGGCTGCACTTCATGTAGGATATCGCATGACGCGACTAACCGCCAACGCCTGCCATTTGCTGAGCGTTTCCATCTACAAAAATAGACTGTGCCCGATCGGGACCAACCGACACCATTGCAACGGGTACCCCGACGATCTCACCAACCCTGTTGGCAAAACTCATAGCTAATTCCGGTATCTCCTCGATGCTTCGAGCAGCAGTCACATCGTGATTCCAACCCGGAAGCGTCTCGTAAACTGGTTCCGCACGTCGCAAGTCATCCGCATTACTTGGAAATAGATTCGTCTCGACTCCATCGATACGGTAAGCCGTACAGATTTTAATTTCATCAAGGTAACTCATGACGTCTAGCATCATCAAACTCAGTGCATCCACGCCACTGAGCCGTGCTGAATACCTTACAGCTACAGCATCAAACCATCCACATCTTCGCGGCCGGCCAGTGGTCGTGCCGTATTCATTTCCAAGATCCCGAATTTTAGCACCAACTTCGTTATCTAGTTCTGTCGGGAAAGGCCCACCACCAACACGCGTGGAATAGGACTTGATGACCCCAATTACCTTGTTGATCCACTTTGGTGGTACACCGCTACCGCCGGTGATTCCGACGCCAGAGCTGTTACTGCTTGTTACAAATGGAAATGTGCCATGGTCGATGTCCAATAACGCTCCCTGAGCACCTTCGAACAATAGCTTTTTACCGTCTGCCACGGCATCATGCAGTAAATGATTTGTGTCAGCTACGTAGGGTTTCAGACGTTCGGCATATCCATTGAACTCACTAATAATGGCATCTGCATCAAGTTCTACATCGCCTTCAGCATCGTCTCCACGAATCCCGGAAAGAATCCGTTTCTTTGCGGTTACGATACCTCGCACCTTTTCCGCAAAATCATCACGGAACATGTCACCCAGGCGAATCGCAAATGTCCGACCAACCTTGTCTCGGTAACACGGGCCAATTCCACGCAATGTCGTACCGATGGATTCACCACCGACTAGCATCGCATTTAGAGCTTTATCTTCTTCTATATGCCATGGGCAGACGACATGAACACGATCACTAATGATCATGTTTTCACTCGGGTCTACCCCATCGGCTAACAAGCTATCAATCTCCTGAAGAATCGTGCCGGGGTTTAGTACAACACCCGGAGCGATGATGTTTTTAACCTGTGGATTCAGTATTCCACTGGGAATGTGATGCAGCTTGAATGTCTTGTCTCCGATTACTACGGTGTGGCCTGCATTTGCACCACCCTGATATCGAACAACAAGATCGAAGTTTGGAGTAAGTAGATCGACCAATTTTCCTTTGGCCTCGTCACCCCACTGTAAACCAATGACACATGTGCCTGGCACTGCACAACTCCAGAAAAGGCATAGTTATATGTTGATTACTGCATGCGCGAAATTGCCGCACACAAAAATGCCAATTTAGAGGTGTAATTGTCCTGTGACAACTACTAAGACCCCAGTTTTTGCTAAGGCACTCCAGAGGAATGTACACATATCAAAATGGTCCAATTGACCGTCTTTCCAGGCGGTGATAGATTGGAATGCTTACAGCAAGTGCAATGTTCCTCGTCGTACAGTTGCACTTATTTTGAGATAACCCCAGTGGTTTCAAAGGCAAAGGGATCCCCTGTAACGGATTCATGCAAATTGCATGAAAGTGAGCCATCACGTCATCCGTTATCGCCAGGAAACCGAATTGAAATAGGGAGACGACAATGGCAAATAACCTTGTTCAAGATCTAATTGAAGCAGGGGTGCACTTCGGGCACCGCGCTAGTCGCTGGAACCCGAAAATGGCACCATACATCTACGCTCGTAAAAACAGAATCCACGTTGTGGATATTCGCGAAACAGTTCGCGGGCTTCTTCGAGCTAAAAAATACCTAAAGCAAGTAGCTGCTGGCGGTAGCCTTATCCTCTTTGCCGGTACTAAGAGACAGGCCAGTGGCGTCATCGAACGCGAAGCAGGCCGTTGTGGTATGCCCTTTGTAAGCCATCGTTGGCTTGGTGGTACCCTGACAAACTTCCGCACCATCCGTGACCGACTCGGTCGCCTGGAAGAACTGGAAGCACTTCGTGCTAGCGATGAAATCAATACCTACAGCAAGAAGATGCAGTCGGCATTGAATCGTGAATACCGCAAGATGTTCAGAAACCTGAACGGTGTCCGCACGATGAACCGACTACCTGAATGCGTCGTCGTTATCGATCCAAACAAAGAAAAGAACTCTATTCGCGAAGCCCGACGAATGGGAATCGCATCTGTTGCACTCATCGATACGGATTGCGATCCGGATACCGTTGATCTACCGATTCCAGGTAACGATGACGGCCTACGATCCATCGAAATCATCATGCAACATTTGGCCGACGCCGTACTTGAAGGTAAATCAGGTGCCNCNGGAGCAAATAAAGACGCTGCTCCTGCTCCNGCNCCNNCTCCAACACCGGCTCCGGCNCCCGCACCGGCTCCGGCAGCACCAGTAGCTGAAGCTGAGTCAACAGAACAAGCACCTGCAGACGCAGCNCCAGTAGCTGAAGNTGNNNCNNCNGAANANGCNCCTGCAGACGCAGCNCCNGCTGAAGATGCTCCTGCTGAAGATGCTCCTGCTGAAGACTCNGCGGAATAAGCACCTCAAAAAACAAACCGGATCTGACAACGCGTCAGACCTGAATCGATAGATCATTTTGTGATTGAGGGAGCCACTGGGAATTCAGATTGAGACAATCTCAGAATTCGCATCGCTGGCCTCTCAAAACATTAGAGAAAAGAAAAAGGAAAAGACGATGGCTGATATTTCTGCCGCTGATGTAAAAGAACTGCGTGTGTCCACCGGCTTGCCNATGATGGACTGTAANAAAGCACTTACCGAATGTGACGGNGACAAAGAAGCTGCGGTGAAGTGGCTTCGTGAACGAGGAGCAAAAGTTTTCGAAAAACGAGCGGATCGCGTAACAGCATTCGGTCGATTCGGCATGCACGTCGGTGTAGATAACACAACCAGTGCAATGGTCGAATTAAAGTGCGAAAGTGCACCCGTATCTCAAAACGAAGAATTTATCCAGCTCGCAAATGACCTGGCTACAGCTTTGGCCAATAGTGATGGCATTGATTCTGCAGACGCACTGCTCGAATTGGATTCGCCAAGCCAACCTGGAACAAGCCTGGGTGCACAAAAAGACGAGTTGTTTAATCGAATTCGCGAAGTATTCAATGTTGGCCGATTCGTCAAAATCGACGGTGGCTGCGGTGGCTATAGCCATAACGCCGGTACCGTGTCAGGAGTTATTCTCGCGGTCGATGGTGGCGATGATGAATCAGCCCGTGACATCTGCATGCATGTGGCCGCGATGCGACCAGCTGTGCTGAGCGTCGAAGATCTGCCGCAGAATGAAGTGAATGCTGAACGAGAAACGCTGCGTAACGCTGCACTGGCTGAAGGAAAACCGGAAAACATCGTCGACAAAATGGTCGAGGGACGGCTTCGCAACTACTTCGCAGAACGTGTACTAAGCGAACAAGCATTTGTTAAGGATGACAGCATGACGGTCGGCAAGTTCGCTGAGAGTAAAGGCATGAGCCTTAAGCAATACGTCCACTGGGAAATCAGTGACGACGGTGGAAGCAGCGAAGAAGGTTAATTCGCTTCGAATTTGATACGATGTAAGCCCCGGCAAACACCGGGGCTTACTTTTTGTCATGGTGTTTGGCTAAACAGGTAATTGAAAGATCCTTTGCAGATGACCCAACCAAAGTACAAACGAGTTGTCCTGAAACTCTCTGGTGAGAGCCTCGCACATGCCGGAGAACGTGGCATCAGCATGGATGAAGTCATGGAAATCTCACGGCAGGTGTTTCAAGCACAACAAATGGGATGTGAGATCGCTATCGTCATCGGTGGAGGTAATATCCTCAGAGGCGCCCAGTTTAAGGACAAGAACGCGAGTATCCAGGAAGCAACAGCTCATTACATGGGAATGCTTGCGACCGTAATTAACGGACTCGCATTACAAGACGCATTGGAATCGGTTGGATGCCAAACAAGGCTGATGACCGCTATTCATATGGACGGAGTCGCCGAACCCTATATTCGACGTCGNGCCAGACGCCACCTGGAAAAAGGACGCCTGATAATCCTGGGAGCAGGTACGGGTAGCCCGTTTGTAACGACCGATACCGCGGCCGCTCAACGGGCACTTGAACTGGAAGCCGATATNCTGATAAAGGCTACGCGCGTCGANGGTGTCTACAGCGACGATCCGGAAAAGAATCCCCATGCCNTCCTTTATCCTGAATTNGATTATGCCACTGTGGTGGAACAAGGCCTCCAGGTNATGGACAGTACCGCCATTACACACTGCATGGAACACAGCATGCCGATCATGGTCTTTAATTACAAGAAAGACGGAAACATTGTCAAAGCAATCCAGGGTGATAAGATTGGCACGTGGATCGGCTCGAAAGTAGAATCCCNGGANGAGTAACCGCAAATCTCATCGCTCAATAAGACAACAACATCAATCTAAAATCAAACAGCAATTAAGGCATTGGAATCTCTGATATGTCATACGATGAAATCCTTCTTGATACAGAAGACCGAATGGACAAAGCCTTTAGTCATCTCAAGACAAANCTGGCTGGAATCCGAACCGGACAAGCCAATCCAGGAATCGTTGAATCACTGAGAGTAGAAGCATATGGTTCCCCTACTCCGCTAAAACAACTTGCAAACGTTGGCATACCTGAGCCACAACAAATCGTGATTCGGCCATATGATCCTGGCATTATTCCGGATATCGAAAAAGCGATTATCTCAAGCGACTTGGGATTTAANCCGCAAAACGACGGCAAACTTGTTCGTATTACTGTGCCTCAATTGAGCACGGAAGTNAGACGTAAGCTGGTNATTCGAATCAAAGAATTGGCCGAAGAAACTCGCGTTTCTATTCGAAATGTCAGGCGTGATGGAAACAAAGCCGCCGAGCAAGCTGAAAAAGATAAAACNTTGACTGAGGATCTGCGGGACGACTGCAAAGATGAGATCCAAAATCTTACTAAGAAATTCGAAGAGCAGGTAAACGAGGCTGCAAAGCTGCGTGAATCTGAGGTAATGCAAGACTAGCTCGCTGCCACCTTCGGAAGGACAGGCAACATGCTGTACTTCCCATGCCCAAATTGCAATGAACAAATCACAGCGCCGGATAGTCAGGCCGGCACTGAACAGCTTTGTAATAAATGTGAGCAGCCTATCATCGTTCCGGGCGACTCGTCTGTATCTCATGCGACGAGCTCACCCGTATCGAGTGCTTTTGATGATATCGACTTTGCGAGTCTCACCGACACTCCGGTTCATGCTCCCCTCCGTTCGCCGGAAGCCACAGCACCAGAACTTGCCGCCGCTCCGCCTGCACCTGGCGCAACGGCACCTGAGTTACCCAAACCACCACAGCCGGCTGAGACTGTGCCAACTCTGGAACCGGAGACTGGAAATAACGACGCTGCAGTTGTCCCTCCAGTTGATAGCCCATCTGCTTCTGATAACACAGTAGCGCCATCGGCTAAAGTGAGTCGCCCTGACAGTGCACCGAATGCAATCGAAACTGATGACGACGTGATTCCCCTGTTGCCTGTCGAATCTTCGCCTAGCACAACTGACACGCAACCGCCGGAACCTATCGGCCAAGCTAATCTGGCCAGCGAGGAAGATGACCTGCAGGAAGACGGTTCTGCAGATGAACTTGAACTGATGCCTGCCATAGAACGTGATCTGCCAAACGTGATGGACCAGTACGTAGAAATTCAGGAATTCAGTGTCAAGTGCGGCGTCTGTGAAACGGTCATCATGGTCAGTACAGATCAGATCGGTAGCTCAACCCAATGTCCGGATTGTTTCACCGACGTTCCAATTACCACTCCAGTTGATAAACCTCTTACACGTCTCAAGCCTATCGAAGGTGATGATGACATGTTTGGCCTCGAACCACCGGTGGAGCAGACATTTGAGCCATTGCCAGGTGTTACTCCAATCAGTCGCAGCGTCGAAGAGCACCAAATGGAATTACTGGCCAAGGCACAAGCTCAATATCAAAAGGAAACAGAAGAGTATGAACTAGATGACAATGAACAGTGGATCGTACGACTCGCTCAAATCCTGGTAAACGGTGGCTTTTTGGCATTCTCTGCTATAACAACGATGGTGTTATGGCTGGGACTATGTGTCCTTTATTACCGGCCGGAGCAGGCTGGTTCTGAGTTACAGTTTGCGCAAGTGTTCTGTACCGTCGTCGGCATTCTCATCCTGGTGCCGGGATTACTGTTACTTGCCAGCACGTTCATTGTGATTTGCCGGGAAACTGCTGCCGGTGATCTTGAGCTAATTGACTGGCCACCGATTGACCTGATGGAGTGGCTTTCCGATCTGTTTTTTGTCGCTGTCGCAGCGCTCTTTAGTTATATTCCTGCTTTGCCTTTTGCATTGCTATTCATATTCACGATTGATGAACCAGGATCGTACTGGTGGATCGTTCCGACCGTAATTCATCTGATCACCTTCTCATTTGTTGTTATGTCAATGATGAGTAGCGGTTCGATGACGCGACCGATTTCCGGCGAGTTGATTAAAGCGATTGCTAACAGACCCGGTGAACTATCGCGATTCCTGGCCTACGCTTTTCCGTTTAGCATTTTGATGTTTGTATTCTCCTATATGGCTATCGACCATGAATTTGCCAAAGAATACAAGGTCTGGACGTACTTCTTCGGATGCCTTCTGTTCACGATGACTTCGTTTCTCTTTGCACGAAATCTCGGATTAATGGCTTTCTATGTAGCGAAGCCGGAAGACTATGTAGCCTTCAATCCCGATAAATCTGAGCAGGATACTCCGTCTTCAACAGAAGAGTCATCTGATTAGCGACGTAGGCAGAGGTGCTATTTGATCTCCATTGAATCTACGTCTTGGGAACGGGCAATCCCATATCTTTCATCAGTATCTGCATGTCCTCCCAAACGAATTGCTTAGCGCTTGGATTTCTCAGTAGATAGGCAGGATGATAAGTGCAAAGAACCTTCCATCCGTTGACCTCGTGTAATACTCCTCGGAGTTTCCCGATGGTCTCTTTCGTTTCCAGTAGGTTTTTGCTCGGCACGCTTCCCAAACAGCAGATGTACTTTGGACTGATAAGCGCGAGTTGNCGATTTAGAAACCCTTTACAGTTTTCCTGTTCTNCTGGTAACGGGTTTCTATTATCCGGTGGTCGGCACTTCACGGTGTTCAGGATATACACGTCATCACGTTGAAGTCCCATGGCTTCGATGATCTTGGTCAATAACTGGCCTGCACGTCCGACAAACGGAATGCCTTGCTTATCTTCATCACGGCCTGGTGCTTCACCAAAGAACACGAGATCCGCGTTGGGATTTCCCACACCAAACACCGTCTGCGTGCGGTTCGCAACAAGCTCGTCGCAAAGTGTGCACTGAGATACTTCTTGCTCGACAATTGCTAAGGTTTCTTTACCCATACCGTGCTCGTCTTTTTCGCCGGTCGATTCAGCCGTGGCCGCCTGGCTTATATCAGATCCAGATTCATGATTGTTAGAGTGAGATTCCGGTTCTGCGCTAGCAATCTCAATACTTCCGGCTGGAGATGTGCTGGAAACCCCGGCACTCTGTGCACTCCGTAGGAATTGAGTGATCGTCCTTTTTAGCTGATCCGACTGCATTGTTTCGCGATTTATATAACCAACGTCTCAGTTTACAGATGCAATTGTAACGATCTTGATTCGGTCTGTGCACAGGTCGTTATTCCACGAGTTTCATATATCGCAATCACGCTTATATTCCGAATCATCCTCGTACTTTTCCACCTCATAGTNGATTACTTTTAGAGCTTTCCGATTCCCCGTCGACCAACTTCATAACCGTCATTATGATGAAAACGTTATGTCTGTACCTCAAGTTGTCATCATTGGCCGACCAAACGTCGGAAAGTCCAGTATCTTTAATTGGCTGGCCGGAAAGCGTCTCGCAATTGTCGACGACGTCGCCGGAGTTACGCGCGACCGGATGACATATCTGCTTAGCCACGACGACAAGTATTTTGATATCGTCGACACGGGCGGAATCGGCATTAACGACGTTGACGACCTCAGTGATGAAATAGAAGAACAGATCCAATATGCACTGGAAGCTGCAGACATCATTTTGTTCGTGGTTGACACACGTACCGGTCTGCTACCTCTGGATTCGCATGTAGCCAAGCGACTGCGATATGTCGACAAGCCAATTCTTCTGGTTGCCAACAAAACCGATGAATTCACATTGGATCCCGATGCGGACGAATTCTACAAGCTCGGACGCGGAAAACTTGTAAGAGTCAGCTGCCTGCAAAACCGCAATCGTGATTTACTGCTTGATATGATCGCAGAACGACTTCCGGAAGTCTCTCCGGAGACAGGGCTTGAGGAGTCTGAACCGGAAGAAATGAAAATGGCTCTGGTAGGTCGGCGTAATGTCGGCAAGAGCACCTTCATAAACACACTGACCAATACCGAGCGCATGATCGTTAGCGAAGTGGCAGGCACTACGCGGGATAGCGTCGACATTCGGTTCGAGCTTGATGGCAAGGCATTCATCGCCATCGACACGCCCGGCTTTAGAAAACGAAAGAGCGTTCGAAGTGACGTCGAGTATTACGGTACGCACAGAGCCCAGCGTAGTGTTCGTAGATGCGATGTCACCTTGATGTTTCTCGACGCGGGACAGCGCATCAGCCAGGTCGACAAACAACTGGTGACATATATCCAGCAGCAGTTCAAACCATGCGTATTCGTGGTGAACAAATGGGATCTAATGGTGGAACACATGCCCACCGAGCGCTGGGTCAACTATATCCGCGACACGTTCCCAACCATGGCTCATTGCCCAATTGCTTTTATCACTGGTCAAACCGGTAAAAACATGAAGGCACTGCTGAACCACGCACAAATGCTTTACAAGCAATCGCTTCAGCGTGTTGCGACCGGTGAGCTCAATCGCATCGTCAAACGCGCGATCCAAAATCATCCCCCACCGTTAATGACCGGTCATAGACGACCAAAAATCTACTATGCAACACAGGTTGCTACACAACCACCAACAATTCTTTTCAAGTGCAATAACCCAAAAGCATTTGCAAAAGACTACCGTCGGTATCTGATCGGGTATCTCCGGGATGAATTGAGCTTCGCTGAAGTCCCAATCAAGGTCTATTTAGATAAACGCGAGTCGAGTGACGATCGCGACGAACTTGGTTAAACGGCTCAATAAGCACCGACTTATAACGGATATAGCGGTTGTCATACGCGCTGCCCGATGACTACTCACCGGGGATGCAATACGCGTAGCAAGTCCGCTAATGCCGGTGTTTAAGGTGAAAGGATGTCCCATTCTCAACCGGCAATTGAACGACATCCTCCTGCCGCTTTTGCGCTGTTGAAATTATTGCGCCCCTGGCAGTGGGTGAAGAATCTACTTGTGTTTGCACCGTTGCTGTTTGCTCACCAATTATCAGATTCTGCGCTGATCATGCAGGGTATTTTCGCATTCATCTCATTGTCATTCGTCGCCTCCGCAGTCTATGTCATTAACGACTGGGCAGATGTAGAAGCAGATCGCTTACATCCAACTAAGAAACGTCGCCCGGTCGCCAGCGGTGCCGTATCCAGAAAAGCGTGTTGGCCCCTCGCCGTTGCACTATTGGGTATGGGCGTCGGATTAGCAACCTGGAAAACAAATGCAAACTTTGTCTACACGTTGCTAACCTACTTCGTCCTAACCACCGGTTACACCTTTTACTTCAAGCGGATAGTCATCGTTGATGTGCTCTTACTGGCAATACTCTACACATTGCGTATTGTCTCTGGTGGATTGGCAACAGTAACACCGGTATCCGAGTGGTTACTCGCTTTCTCGATGTTTATCTTTGCAAGCCTTGCGTTTGCTAAACGGTATAGCGAGCTATACCGTGTCGATGCGGAAGGTTCGGACAGGGATGAAACAAATCGCAGAGGATATCGAGTAACAGACCTTCCCGGCGTGGAAATGATGGGCATTGTCACCGGTTACCTCTCGGTGCTCGTATTGGCTCTGTACGTTAAACGAGACAGCGACGATTCTCTTTATGCATATCCCCAGTTCTTATGGGGAGTTTGCGTTTGCATGATGTACTGGGTTAGCCGGCTATGGATTAGAGCACGACGAGGAGAACTCAATGAAGATCCGGTTGCATTTACGATCAAGGATCCGGCGAGCTGGATCGTCGGGGTCATTTGTATTGCATGTGCTGCGTTTGCTGCCGGAGGCAACTAGACGATGCCTGACAAATCAGCACGACGGCAATCTCTATCAGGTTGGGGAAATTACCCTCGCCACGACTGCTTTGTTCATGAAGTCGCTTCACAAGCTCAACAACGCTCACTGATTACCAGTACCGATAGTCAGACTTTGATTGCCAGAGGACTTGGACGTTCCTACGGTGACTCCGCGGTTAATGCACTCAATGACGTGTTATTGCAGACATCTCGGAACAGGTTTTTATCGCTCAGTGAAACTGGATTACTACGATGTGAAGCCGGCTTATCCTTTGCTGAAATAATTAAGTATCTACTTCCAAGAGGTTGGGCGCTACCAACGACGCCCGGTACTAAATTCGTTACGGTCGGAGGTGCGATCGCATCAGACGTCCATGGTAAGAACCATCACCAATGTGGATCGCTGGGGAACTTTGTTCAGGCGTTTCGCCTGTTGACTGCCTCCGGTGATGTTTTGGATTGCAGTCGCGAGTCTCATCCTGATTTATTTTGGGCAACCATCGGTGGCATGGGTCTTACCGGTATCATTCTTACCGCACAAATACAACTGAATCGCGTAGAAACAGCTTGGGTCAAACAAGAAACTCGTAGAACGCGAAACTTAACCGACACGCTCGATCTCTTTGTGAAGACGGATCAGGATTATCAATACAGCGTGGCATGGA
The DNA here is from genome assembly GCA_002714565.1 of Rhodopirellula sp. Classification (GTDB taxonomy): domain Bacteria; phylum Planctomycetota; class Planctomycetia; order Pirellulales; family Pirellulaceae; genus UBA11883. The sequence continues at coordinate 73,552 of PAXU01000087.1, read as the reverse complement.
TCGATTGCCTCAAGCGCGGTAGCTCGATGGGACGAAGCGTTGTAATGCTTGCTAACGACGCAAGCGTATCGGACCTGCCAGATCGGCGGCAGCAAAAACCTTTACAAATGAAGAAAAGGCGGCGCAAGAAAGTTCCGTTTAACCTTCCGTCAATCACGTTAAACCGTTTAACCGTTTCGGCCTTCAACGGAGTCTATTTTCGTGCTCATCGGGACAAGGAATCCGTCGTAAGCTATGACGAGTTTTTCTATCCACTCGACAGCATTCAGTCTTGGAATCGCATTTATGGTAAGCGTGGATTCATCCAATACCAGGCACTCATTCCCAAACAGAATTCATTCGACGGGATGCACGAGTTACTTGAGTTGATTAGCAAATCGCGACAGGCATCGTTCTTGGCAGTTCTTAAGAGTTGCGGTCCAGCCGATGACGGAATTTTATCCTACTTATTCCCCGGTCATACGCTCGCACTTGACTTCCCTTTCAAGGGGCCGCGTACGATCGAGTTGTGCAAACAGCTTGACGAGGTTCTACTCAAGCTAGGTGGCCGAATCTATGCTGCAAAGGATGCCGTTACCAATGCCAGTACTTTTCACGTAATGTATCCGCGTCTGGAAGAATTTCTGAAAGTAAAGCGTCAGATCGACCCGGAAAATGTGTTCAGCTCTTCCCAGGGACGGAGACTTGGGCTGATTCCCACTTAAACAGACAAGTCATTACAGCAACCATATGTCTAAACAGAAAATCGATGTTCGTCGGATTAAGTCGGAACAGCCGAAACCAAAAAAGACTTGGAAAGATGGTCCTGTTGCGGTTACTCCAAACCGATTCTGGGCGATCTCCGTGTTCTTTGCCATCGCATTTGGGTCGATGGCCTACAACACCGTCGGTACGCAAATGACTGGCATCGATGATGCCAATATCTTCCTTACTTATGCAAAAAACCTAAGCAGCTTTGACGGCATGGTTTTCAATGTTGGTGATGAGCCAGTCGAAGGCTTCACATCAATGCTGTGGATGCTCATCTGCTCGGCACTTTCACTCGTTATGGATCGTCCCGAGCCGGCATTGTTTGGGCTTAATATTCTGTTTGTCATTATCACCGTGGCAATATTGCAGTGGTTTGTTCAGGAGCAGCTATCGGAGAGACGCGAGTCGGAATCCGGACTCGATCGTGGTGTACTCCGCTATGTACGCTGGTGTTGTTCTGTGATCATCTTCGGCTGGGTATTCTTCAGCCCCAAGTTCATGATCTGGTCAACGATTACCTTGATGGATATTGGTATCTGGGCGATGGTACTAGCCGTTGGATCCGTCTGCTTCGCACGAGCTGTCGCAGTGTCTGCGCCAACGATACAAACTGACAAGATGTTGATCGTCTCCACGATCCTCGCCGTCCTTGTCCGACCTGAGGGATTATTGGTAGCGATTTTTTGGTGGCTATGCTTGGGAGTGGCGCGTAAACGACTAGCCTCTTCAGATTCTGAGAGCATGGTTAGTGTTGCAAAAATCCCGCTGATTACCCTCGTTGTGTCCGTCGTGATTCTGACCGCATTTAGACTTATCTACTTCGGTCATCCAGTCCCGAATACGTTCTATGCAAAGGTATCCGGTGACTGGTTCGGCAATATCTGGAATGGTCTTGGATATCTTCGGGACTTTGCAATGACTCAACCATGGGTAATTGCCTTTGGATTGATTTCGCTCGTTTACGCCATTCGATTCTTCATGAAGGTCAACGGCGACATGGACAACGAAGAGCGGGCCCTGAAATTGAGTTGGGGATTGATCGCAGTTAGTGCTGTTGTGAGTATGATTCCGCCAGTCTTAACCGGTGGAGACCATTTTCATCTTGCAAGGTTTTTTCAACCTGCGTGGCCACTTGTAGTCATCCCGGGAATCCATCTCTTTCACAAGTACTGTACGTCACCCAAGTTCATCACAGAAAAGCCGATGCGTAGGATCATTACCACGACCTTGGTACTTGTTGCGATGTTCTGGGTTGCTCAACAACCGAAATGGGAACAGATAAGCCGCCCTCAAAATCGAGCTGAAGCTCGCGAACGACTAAAAATGGCTGTGGAATTCACCAATGCGATGCACGGACGTGACATCGGAGCGGAACTCAGCACACGCGTCGGAGGGGAGCTCTCGGTCGCTGCCATCAGAGTTGGAGGCTTGGGACTCACATATAGCGGTCGCGTTATTGATTTGATGGGTCTAAACAACGAGCAAATGGCCCACGCACCAGGAATCCTGGAAGGTGATAAGAACCACGCTGCATTTAAGCCTGAAGTCTTTTGGAATCAAAATCCGGATCTCGTCGAGCCAAAATTCATCTATTTGGCAAACGAGTCTCGAATAATCGATAGACTGCTTCCATCCGCAGACAGCTTTGACGACAAAGCGTTGAAAGGGATTATTCGATCCGACGAGTTCCTCTCCAAATACACGCCGATAGTATGGCCCACAACCNAAAACTCACATTCAGATGGATTTGTTGCGGTCTGGTGTAGAAATGACAGGTTGGAATTGCTGGACGGCGCAACCGTTCTTCCAGTCAAGTAACGCGTTGTAGAGCTTCTCTATTAATTGCAGAATACCGCAGTACGACTGCAAAAACTGGTATTGCCCAGTATTTCTGCGCTTCCTATACTCCCACCGCTAAAAACCTATTCAGGGTATCACGGGGGGGTGATTCAATTGCCACTTCTGGCATGACCTGACGAAAGACATAACAGCAAATTCGGTTGGTTAAGGAGTTACCGACATGGCCGGCAAGGAAGCCAAAGACCAATACTGTGACGCAACGGAAACAACGGAACCTACACTGCGACGATTCGGCGGTCGTATGAAGGTCCTGCTTACGGTCGCTGCTGGTGGTGTATTATTGTCATCAATTATCTGGCTNAGAAATACGGATCACTCCAGTAGTGAAGCTTCCGCGCAACAAGCCAAACCTGCCACGGTTCAAGTCGCAGACAAGAAGCCCGGTGCAACCACACAACAACAGTCTCAAACTCCAAGGCAATCTGTAACAAATACTATCCTTGGCCCGGCCGACCTAAATGCGTCTCCAAAACTTCCTGAAAAACCCCGTGCCGTGGGACAAGAGCATAAACAGCTTAGTGTCTTTGCTGTGGTCAATGGAGAACAGATTTCTCGCAAATTCATTGGTCAACAGACAGTAAAACGATTTGGTGGTGAAGTGCTTGAAAGTATCATCAACAAGAAATTGATTGAACTTGAATGCACACGTCTGGGCATTTTGGTCACAGACAAACACGTCGACATGGAAATCGAGGTCATTGCCAAGAAATTCGGATTGTCAGTAGATCGATGGCTTGATTTACTGCAAAACGAGCGAGATATTCCAATCCAAAAGTACCGGGAAGAAATTATCTGGCCGGCGCTTGCATTGCGACAAATGGCAACCAAACAAATCCAGGTTTCGCCTGAAGAATTATCCAAGGCATATGAATCAGAATTTGGCCCGAAAGTCAAAGTCCGCGTTATTACAGTTACCAATCTTGAAAAAGCTCAACAATTATTAAAAGCTGCGAAAGCAAATCCAGATGACTTTGGCAGTCTCGCAAAAGACCATTCCGAAGATCCGACCAGTGCGAGTGCCAGAGGGTTGATCCCCGCCATTCGAAAACATGGTGGTGAAGAGAGCATCGAACTGGCTGCTTTTTCACTCGAACCTGGTGAGATTTCTGACATCGTCAAAGTCGCCAACCAATACCTAATATTGAAGTGCGAAAAACGAATCGCACCGACCTACGTGGCCCCACAATTTCTGGCTGACGCAAAACAGCGCCTTCATGATCAGATTCGAGATGCCAACATGCAACGAGAAGCATCCAAGATCTTTAAGGAGCTTAAGGANAAAGCCAAAGTGGTAAATGTCTACGTTCAACCGGAGCTGGGTAAGCAAATGCCCGGCGTTGTCGGACTGATCAACAACTACAAGATCACGACACGAGATCTTACTGATGAGTGTATTATGCGACACGGCGCAAGCGTTCTTGAAGGTGAGATAAATCGCAAGCTCTTAAAACAAGCATTAGTCAAAGCTGAGAAGAAGGTTACAAATGACGACCTAAATCGCGAAATTGCACGTGCAGCGGAATCGTATGGTTTCCTAAAAGCAAACGGGGATCCGGATCTGCGAGCATGGGTCGACAAAGTGACCGAAAACGATAATGTCACACTTGATATTTACGTCCAGGATGCCGTCTGGCCTTCGGTCGCTTTAGAAAAGCTNGCCATAGACAGTGTGAAGATCTCACAAGAAGACTTAGAAAAAGGTTTTGAATCTAATTACGGTCAACGTGTCAAAGTGTTGGCAATCGTCTTGCAGAATCAACGGCAGGCAAACATGGTTTGGGAATTAGCCAAGAACAACCCGTCTGATTACTTCTTCGGACAGTTAGCCGAACAATACTCTGTGGAACCTGTATCGCGAGAAAATAGCGGACAAGTTCCACCGATTAGACGACACGGTGGGCAACCACAACTGGAAGATGAAGCATTTCGGCTATCCAAAGGAGAGCTTTCTAGCATCGTCGCCATTGGCGGCAAATTCATCATTCTCNGATGTGTTGGACACACCGAGCCAGTCGTTACCGATTTGGCGGATGTAAAAACTGAATTGCTCAAAGAGCTCCAAGACCGCAAGACGAGAACAGCTATGAATCGTACGTTTGCGGAATTGGTGGAAGCTTCAGAGGTCGTCAACTTCCTCCGACCTATCAAGGCTGCATCCGGAGTTACACCATCAGCTCAACCACCCATGTTCCAGAAGTAACTGGACGCGTTTCCGGAGTTTGGTATGACCGTTGACCTAACTGGAAGGACTGCTGTTGTTACCGGTGGTTCAGCTGGTATCGGACGCGCCATCGCATGTATGCTCGCAAGCCACGGTGCCGATACCTATATCGGTGATCGTCAGTTNGACGCATCCAACGACGAGTTGTTCGCCAAATGGAATATCACCAGCCGCGAATGTGACGTGACTGACGAAGCAAACGTCAACGGTCTTATTAATCACGCTATCACCGCAAGCGGAAAACTAGATATCCTTGTAAATAACGCAGGCGTCGGACTCGAAAAGCAAATCCCTGATGTGAGCCTTGATGAATGGGAACACGTAATCGGCGTTAATGTCACCGGTATTTTCCTTTGCTGTAAACACGCTATTCCGTTTATGAAGCCTGCTGGCGGAAGCATTATCAATATCGCAAGCAATGCTGGAGTATTACCTCGAGCACACGACCCCGTGTACTCAATTAGTAAGGGATCTGTGGTGGCCCTAACAAAGAGTCTCGCGTTGTGNCACAGTGTCGACAAGATNCGTGTTAACGCGATTTGCCCTGGGCCGGTTGCTGATACAAACATGATCAATGAACAGCTCGACGNAGCAAGTGATCGTGATACCGCGATTGAAGGATTAATAAACGCCAGCCCCTTGGCTCAGTCATATCGTCGGATGGGTACGCCTGATGAAATCGCCAAGGCCGCCCTCTATCTTGCAAGTGACGCGACGGAAATGGTCACAGGAACCATTCTGGCAATCGATGGCGGCAAATCACTCGGTGTACCACCAAAACGTGCTGCTTAAAGTACCCGTGAGCACAGGTTCTGAGTAAGGATTGTTCAAAGCAATCGATTAAGGTCTTCATGGATCGCAGTGGTGCGTGACTGCATATCCTTTCGAGCCAGATCGATATCTGCCAACAACTCGGCAGGTACATACGTAAAGGTGTAGAACTTAATCTTTGGTTCTGTACCTGATGGCCTNGCTGCGACGTAGTTTCCTTCTTCCTCCAAATCAAGAATCACCAGATTCCCAACCGGACCATCAAGTGGAGTAACCGTACCATCGCTGGCCGTCCTAGTTTGCCTGAGGTAATCACGTACTTCCACAACTTTCAACCCGCCGATGGTATCCGGAGGTGATTCACGCAAGCCATTCATAATGGACTGCATTTGGCTCATGCCTTCTGAGCCTTTCATGTAGATGTTGGTTAGCGACTCCAAGTGAAATCCATGTTGCCACCACAGGGATTCCAAGTACTCCGGGAGAGTACGTCCTTGTTGTTTTAATTCAGCTGCTAGTTGTGACATTAGCAAGCAAGCGACTACGCCGTCCTTATCGCGGACGTATTCACCTACCATAAATCCGTGTGATTCCTCNGTGCCGTATATGAAGTGCTCAGCACCGCCATCGTCTATGGCGCCGGCAATCCACTTAAATCCCACCAANAGGTTTCCGTTTGTCTGGACATTGTAGGAATCAGCAATGCGCCGCACCATTTCTGTCGTAACTAGAGTTTTTACGACGAAACTATTTTCACTTAGGTTTGTGGTCTTAGAGAGCACGAAGTCGGTAAGCAACGCTGACAACTGGTTACCGTTAAACACCACCCAGTCGCCTGACTTGTCATTGGATACAGGAGCCGCGCACCCCATTCTGTCGCTATCTGGATCGGTTGCCAGAATCAGATCCATGTCGTGGNACTGTGCATATTCGATCATGGCTTCAAATACGGCCGGGTTTTCAGGATTTGAGACATGGCCCGGTACGTTTGGAAAGTCGCCGTCAGGCTCTGCATGTGCAGAGAATACTTCGACGTTACTGAATCCGGCTGCAGTCAGTGTCTCCGAGACGATTGGACCACCGACGCCATGAAGTGGTGAGTAGAGAATATTTAGATCGATGTCAGTTGCTAAACCGTGCCGTATCACTTCCGATTGGTATGCTGCATCCAGTTCATCGGTGCAGAACTCTACATCTCCATTTTGAAGTGCAGCTTCAAAGTCNACTTGGTGTATCTCGTCTGTATTCATAACACAGTCGATGATTCCAGAATCATGAGGTGGAAGGATTTGGCCGCCGGTTGACCAATAGACTTTGACTGCATTATCTGATGGTGGATTATGACTAGCTGTGACCATGATTCCGCAAGTACAGTTTTTCATTCGCACAAGATAGGACAATTGCGGAGTTGCGCGGTAATCGTCAAGCATGTATACCTTAAAGCCGTTGGCGACCATGATCGAAGCGCACAATTCCGCGAAGTGTCTGGATCGATGACGGGTATCATAGGCGATCGCACATGAAGGAAGTACATCGTCGAGGTTTACGTTTTCCTTTATGTATGTTGCAAGTCCTTGGGCACTTTCACCAATAGTACGGTCGTTGATGGCATTGCTGCCAAACGGGTGCATGCGACCTCGCCTGCCACCTGTCCCAAATGGGATGACAGTCCAAAACACATCATCCAGTTCATCCCAAGCCTGGTTTTTGACTTGATCGATGATCAATCCACGGTATTCTTCGTAGCGAGATTCGCTCAACCAGGCAGCCAGATTTGTCACAGCAGTGTCACTTAATTGTCCATTCTCAGCAGCCTGCCGCACNGCTTGCAAAGCACTATCAACATCCATAATCGATCCATCTCCTTTATGAACCGCCGATTCTATCAAAATTCCAACCCCATTCATGGACACCCACCTATTCAAATCTAAGACAGGCATGTTTTTCGTCACCAAATCTCACAGAATCCAAAACAGAATCCAAGACAGGCATAAATTCACGATGTAAATCACGGCAAAAACGCTGGTTTTTGGTACTAGAGTAAGTGGGNGTCCATGNTTACCACGGCAGAAACTATAGACTGTCCATGAATTTCGGCAATCTGATAAAAGGTGGGTGTCCATGATTGGCGGTGGTCGGGCGACAAGGCATAATGCGGGGAAGTGTTGGGTTTTTAGGGAGAAATGAGCGATTATGGCGACGATGAATGCGGCTTTTATNACCGAATGTGGTCCGGCCAGTAATATTCAGTACGGTGAAATCCAGCGGCCTGAACCAGGGCCAAATCAGGTACTCGTAAGAACAGGGGCTGCTGCCCTGAATCCTGTAGATACCTATATCCGCAATGGTGCAAACTATTGGGAGCTTCCTAATCCCTTCGTCGTCGGCTGCGATGTTGCCGGAACGGTCGAAGCGGTTGGCAGTGACGTGACAGAATTGTCAGTTGGTGACAGGGTTTGGGGAACCAACCAAGGTCTCCTCGGACGCCAAGGCACTTTTGCTGAATACTGTGCGATCGATCAAGAATGGCTATACAAGACACCGGAAAATGTCACCGATGAAGATGCCGCGGCGTGTTCACTCGTCGGTGTGACAGCCCATTTGGGCCTTTTTCGGGATGCAAAAATCAATGCGGATGACACCATATTTGTTCACGGTGGATCCGGTGGTGTCGGAGCCATGGTTCTGCAAATGGCAAAAATCACTGGAGCACGAGTAATCACATCAGCAGGCAGCCAGGAAAAGGCCGAACGATGCAAAGAACTCGGAGCGGATGATGTCATTCTCTACAAAGAAGAGAACGAAACTGAAGCCATTGCTCGACTTGCACCTGAGGGAGTTAACGTCTTTTGGGAAACACTTCGAGAGCCGGACTTGGAATCCATCGTCGAAGTCATGGCTGAACGAGGACGCATTGTAATCATGGCCGGTAGAGACGCCCGTCCTCCATTCCCCGTTGGGCCTTTTTATGTCAAAGGCCTACACATGTTCGGCTTTGTGATGTTTAAGGCTCCACCCTGCGAACTGAAGGCATGTGCTGATGACATTAACAATTGGCTGTCATCAGGCCAACTCAAGGCACAAATCAGCCACCGTCTTCCTCTAAGTGATGCTGCTCAAGCCCACCAGATCCAAGAAGATAATACGCTGATGAAAGCGGGTACGATTGCAGGCAAGATCGTACTTATTCCATAGGCTCACCCATTCCGGCTCTATTTATGATCAAGCCAAGTAATGCCGTTCGTGGATTCATCTTTGACATGGACGGTACCTTAATCGACTCCAAACTTGATTTTGAAGCGATACGGCAAGATATGCAGTTGCCCAACGGACTTCCGATCCTGGAAACCATGGAGTCAATGGAAAATGAGCGCCGAACTGAATGTGAACAGATATTACTACGTCACGAACAGCAAGGTGTAAGCGACGCTACTGTATTTCCAAATGTGGTGAAAACACTGGCAAGCATTGAGCAATTGCAGTTACCAATGGCAATTGTCACGCGGAATCGCAAAGACTTTGCCAACGAAATGCTCAAATTGATACCGGTGACTTTTGACATCATCATCGGCCGCGACGACGGCCCCATCAAACCTGACCCATGGGCACCATTACAAATCTGTGAGCAGTGGGGTATTCAGCCGTCCGAANCAGTAATGATTGGCGACTTTGTATTTGACATTCAATCTGGAAATACCGCCGGCTGCTTCACAGTGCTTTACACACAAGGCCGGGACCATTGTGAGATTCGCGGTTCAGAAGAAGCCAATTGGATCATGGATGATTTCGCCCAACTGCACATGCGATTAGACGACTGGACACAATAGGCTGATTGATCACTATTTGGTTTTGTTGATCGAATTGCTAGAATCCGCATTCATAAATCAATTGATTTCAAGACGGAAAAGAAGCACGGATGCTCAACCGTAAGACAATCCATTTAGCAGTGTTATTACAGCTTGTAATTGTCACTGCCACNATCGCTCAGAAGCTTCCGAGCATCGTGCCAAACCAATCTGGCACTACCAAGAATAACAACACACCACGTGTACAAAACTCTGGTACGGTACGTCCTGCAAGTGCTCAACAACCCGCTNTAGAGCAACNCACCGCCCAAAAATCCATCAAGGCGCCGTCCTTTATTCCTCTCTCGGCAGCACATCAAACTTATATCAATAAGGTTCTGGAATACTGGCAAAACAAAACCGCGAAAGTAGACCGTTATCGCTGCAAATTTGAGCGTTGGCAATTTGACACCGTATTCGGACCACAAAACACATTTAAGACATATAGCACAGGCCTCATACGATATGCCGACCCTGACAAAGGAATGTTCAAAGTCGAAAAAGTACTGTCCTATCAAGCACCACGCAGCCCTCAGGAAAAGCCACGCCACATCGCCATTGAGGGTGTTCACGGTGAATGGTGGGTATGCGATGGCAAAAGTGTCTTTGAATACGACTTCACCAACGAGCGTCTCATCCAACAAATCCTGCCGGCTGAACTACAAGGCAAGGCTATTAAGAACGGACCACTTCCCTTTCTATTTGGAGCTGATGCTGCTGAAATTAAACAGCGATACTGGCTGCAAGTCATTACTCCTTCAAATGTGAAAGACGCAGTTTGGTTAGAGGCATTTCCTAAAAGCCAAGCCGATGCGGCTAATTATCTGAAAGTCCACATCATCATCGATCGTCGCGATTTCTTACCAAAAGGAATCGTGATCTTTGACCGTAATTTTGTCAAAGGTAAGAATCACTCCCGTACTGTTTTCAACTTTCGCGATCGTGAAGAAAACTTCAACACAACGTTTGAAGCTTTGAGAATCTGGGAAAAGAACTTCTATGAACCGAGTCTGCCAAGTGGTTGGAAAAAGGTCGTCAATGCAGCACCTACCAGACAGCAACGTCAAGCCAATCAATCCGGTCAGCAAACACCACTTAATCGGTAATTCGGCAGATTATCGCCTTCGATTGGTTACCATAAGAGGGTAGCTTGGCTTGAATCTGTAAACACAAATCCCGGATGCGTTTTTCTAACGGATATGAATTGCCCATTTCCAAAGCGTACGTTCATTCGTAATGCCGTCGCATGCGTATTCAGCCTTGGGTTGCTGTTCGCATTCGGTTCAGGTGCGTATGCAGTACAACAGCAAGATGCAATCGGGCGAATTATTCGCATCGACCTGCCGATCGAGCCCNCACGTGTAACGGGAATCATTCGGGCCATCGAAACGACTGCCAACGAATTGGGAGAGACGAGCAACGCCACACGGAACTGTATCGTCCTTCAATTCGGGCAAACAGGTACACATGATCAGAGTGCATACGAAGATTGTTTGAAGATCGCACAGATTGTAAGAAGGCAAACCAAAGTTGAGATGGTTGCTTTCTTACCACACGATTTAACAGGACATTCTGTCCTGATCGCATTGTCATGCGAGCAAATCATCCCCAAACCGAGTTCAAAACTCGGGCCTGTGTTGGAGCCAAGTGACAAGCCGTCACAAGGTATTCAGGCAACTTATAAAGAAGTTGGTCTGGGTCGTGGCTATCCAACNGCCTTCGTCAGCGGAATCCTCGATCCATCTGAACCGATTTACATCGTTGAAAATGGTGCTAAACCGATCATTGCGAATCAATCTGAACTCGATGCGCTCGAGGTCAAAAACAAGGTAACGACAATCCTCGATGCCAATGCAGCGACCGGAATCGACGGTGCTATTCTACGAAAGCACGAACTTGTCACCTACACCGCCTCATCCCGAGACGAGCTAGCTCAACATCTTCAGGTCGCTACGGATAGATTTCGCTCCGTGACCGTAGCGGAAGCTGAATGGTCCGTTGTTCGCATTAACATCCGCAACAATCTACATCCGTCTTACTGCAATGAGATTAAACGGATGATTTCTGATGCATTATCAAGAAAGGCAAATCTAATCCTCTTCGACATCGATACGACCGGTGGCGACATCAACGGCTCACGTGAGATTGCGATGCTATTGGCTTCAAGTGACTTTCGCAATGTAACCACAGTCGCATATGTGAACCCACAAGCACTTAAGGATGCCGCGTTGTGGGTTATGGCATGCGATGCAGTGTACATGTCGCAATCAGCCAATCTAGGTGGTCGCGGGAATATCATTGTCGATCGCCCGGGGCTGATTGAAGATCTCAAACAGATCAAGCGAAACAACGGACGCAATTGGTCGCTCATTTTAGGTCTCGTCGACCCCAAGACAACACTGCATACATATCTGAATCGAGACACCGGTGAAACAAGAATATTCTGCTCGGAAGAGCTCACCGAGGCTGCTGATGAAGATGAAGATCTTTGGCAAGAAGACCAGTTAGTCGACGTATCCGATGGCTTGGAATCTCAACAGGCATTTGCAATGGGCGTTGCTGACAGAGTCGTCACCAACATTGAAGACATTGCCGCTACATTTGGCATAGACCCTGAGCAAATCCAGAAGATACAACGCCCAGCACTAAGTCGATTTCTTACCAGTTTGGCCAACAACACGATCTTAATGGGCTTTCTGTTTATGGTTGGCACATGGTGTTTGATCTCAGAGATCACCACACCTGGCCTTGGTGTACCTGGTTTTGTAGCACTCGTAACACTCACAATATTCTTCTGGGCTCAAATCCATAACGACACAGCGGGAATTCTGGAATTACTGCTGTTTATCATCGGTGTAATCAGCCTGGTACTGGAAATCTACGTGATACCTGGGTTTGGAATCTTTGGATTTGGTGGAATCGTCCTCGTGTTCACGTCGTTGATTCTAGCCACAGTNAACTTCNTGATTCCATCGTCGAACTTCGAATGGAATGAATTAATCAACAACATGCTGACATTGCTTCTGTCCGGTGTGTTTACGGTGACATTATTCTTGGTTCTACGTAAGCCGTTATCGCGAATGTGGTTCGCGAAACAGCTTATACACACGGAAGAAGAGAACACACCGCAGCGAGAGTGGAATGAAGCGATGGTACATCTTGAGCATCTTNTCGGGAAAACAGGTAAGACGCATACACGNCTCTCACCTGCCGGCAAGGTCATTATTGACGGTGAGGTCATCGACGTAATCAGCGAGGGAGATTTGATTGACGCCAGTACAGAAATTGTGGTAAATGAAGTGACAGGAAACCGAGTCGTTGTAAGACGCAAAACCTAACGCCCGGCAATCAGCAATGAATCCGTATCTTATTTGTGCTCTACTCATTTTTTTAGGCTCCATACTGGTAGTGCTTGAAGTTTTTATTCCCTCCGGTGGAATACTCGGAATTGTTGCAGGCACTGCCTTCGTCTATGCCGTCATTCATGGATTTAATGAAGGCAGTACAACTGGACTTGTCGTATTACTCGGTTCTGCCGTCGCCGTACCTATCGCTCTGACCATTGCCTTTAAACTCTGGCCAAAGACACCTCTAGGTAAGAAATCGATCCCCGACCCTGAACTCGGCGAAAGCGACAATCAAAAGGAGTTAGATCAGCTTATCGGTGCTACAGCCATAACCCTAACCGCCATGATGCCCAATGGACGGATACGACTGGGCAATGACCAGTTGGACGCGGTTACCAACGGCACGATGATCGAGGAGGGCAAGCAAGTGGAAGTTGTCTCGGCAGTGGGTAACCGAATCATGGTGAAAGAGGTGATTCAAAGTAACGAGCCATCATCCCACCCATCAGAAGAAAACAGTGAATCAATAGACTATTCATCATTTGAAGAAGATCTAAATGAGTTAGAATGACNGACGCCTAATCACTAGGTATCTTTCACTTCACCTTGAACNAGTGCTGAATAATGATCTATTCACAACTNACATCGTTACTAATTGTCGCTGCTGATGAGTTTCCGACAGTTAAGGTGGTCATTCTGTCCATCGTCGGACTATTATTTTTGTCCGCATTCTACATCTTCATCCATTTCTTTCGGCTTTGGATTCAGTGCAAATTGACTAATGCCAAGATATCACTAATGGATTTACTGTACATGACGTTNAAGAAGGCACCGCCGAAAATGATCGTCATGAGCAAGATTATGGCTGTCAAAGCTGGGTTTCCCAATGATGAAGAAAATGGCATTACAGCTGATATGCTAGTCGCTCACCACTTATCCGGTGGAAATGTTCCGACAGTCATCCGTGCAATGATTGCAGCTCAAAAAGCCAAGATCATCGAACTGTCATTTCGTGAAGCAATGGCAATTGATCGTGCCGGACGTGACGTATTAGAGGCCGTTCAAACAAGTGTTTACCCCAAAGTGATCAATTGTCCGGCGTCTGGCACCGCCAAGTCAACGCTCGATGCCGTTGCCAAGGATGGCATCCAGCTTAGAGTGCGTGCGCGTGTTACCGTCCGTGCAAANATCAAACAGTTAATTGGCGGTGCGACCGAAGAGACGATTATTGCCCGTGTCGGCGAAGGGATTGTAAGTGCAATTGGATCCGCCGAATCGCATAAAGATGTATTACGTAGCCCAGACTTGATTTCGCAAACGGTACTGGCAAAGCGTCTGGATTCACAAACTGCATTTGAAATCGTCTCAATTGATATTGCCGATATCGATGTTGGCGACAATATCGGTGCCAGGCTGCAAGCAGATCAAGCGGAAGCAGATACGCGGGTCGCCCGAGCAAAGGCTGAAGGTAGACGCGCAATGGCCGTTGCACATGAACAGGAAAAACAGGCCACCATCGAAGAGAGCCGTGCAGAATTGGTTCTGGCCGAAGCAGATGTTCCCGTGGCTATCTCGGATGCCTTCCAAAATGGCAAGCTGACGATCAGCGAGTATTACAAATTGAGGAATATCCAATCCGACACCGACATGCGAGTTGCGATTGCCGGCGGCAACAACAAATCGAATCAAGCCGTCATTGATGCTGATTAAGCATTCAAACTAAGATCCCTAACTAAGTTTCCTGTCGAGGAATCAACACCGGACTGATGAACGAGTCTCTAGTACAACAACTGCGNCGCCTGTTAAAGGAGTCACTTGGGGACGTAGCGGAAGCACCTCCTAAACAGCAANCTGANCCTCCGGTCANAGACCACGGTGAGCAGTACGAGACTCTACGAAGTGANTATGGCCGCAGCGAAGAAGTCTTCAGCGATTACGACGAAGATGTTTTTGATGAATACGATGAAGCAGACTACGCCGGTGAAGAAACCGACACACGACACATCAGCAGTAGGTTTGATGATGTAAGCGGTGACGACAGCAAAAAGATGAAAGATTCGCTTACTAAATCTCTTCTGGAAAGCAGCCAGTCAGACGAGTCAATACTGAGCCGAGTACACGAACTGCTGCATTCGAAGGACGGCCTCACGACGGCCATCGTATTGCAAGAGATCATCAATCGTCCTGAACATCGTTGGCAATAGGTCGCTGGCAATAGAGTACAGTCTCACGATAGCACGACCGACCACTCCACCGTCAACTAAATCACGCTACAATGGCGGCTATCTGGATAGGGCATTTTNAAGAAACAACCTAAGCCCTTATCCATTGTGCAACGCGGCATAAAAAGGACGAGCAACATGAGTGGAATACAAATTGAACCCGGGGTAACCAAAATAGGCTGGATTGGCACTGGTGTGATGGGTGCCAGCATGTGCAAACACCTAATGGATGCCGGGCTTTCTGCAACGGTTTATACGCGTAGCAAAGAAAAAGCACAGCCTCTTCTCGATGCCGGTGCTACCTGGGCTGACAGTCCCAAGGCCGTGGCTGAAGCAAGCGACATCACATTTGCAATCGTTGGATTTCCATCCGACGTGCGAGCAGTCTTACTCGGAGAAGACGGAGCCCTTGCCGGAAGTAGCGAAGGAAATGTCCTTGTCGACATGACCACTAGCGAACCTTCACTAGCTGTTGAAATCTATGAAGCTGCCAAAGCAAAAGGTGTACATAGTGTTGATGCACCAGTCTCCGGCGGTGATGTGGGTGCAAAAAACGGCACGCTTTCCATCATGATTGGCGGCGACGAGGATGTCGTAAGTGCCCTGCAACCCTGTTGGGATGCAATGGGACAAACCATCGTGTATCAGGGAAAAGCTGGTTCCGGTCAGCACACAAAGATGGTCAATCAAACGCTTATCGCTACCAACATGATTGGAGTCTGCGAAGCGCTCTTGTACGGTTACAAAGCTGGACTGGATCTTCCAACGGTAATGCAGTCTGTAGCGAGNGGTGCAGCAGGCAGTTGGTCACTTTCAAANCTTGGCCCACGCATTATCGATGGAAACTTCGANCCNGGGTTCTTTGTTGAGCACTTCATCAAGGACATGGGGATTGCCATTGATGAAGCAAACCGGATGGGACTGTGCCTACCCGGCCTCGCCCTTTCCAAGCAACTATATGAAGGACTCAAGTCGCAAGGACACGGCCGTGATGGCACGCATGCCCTTCAGTTAGCACTAAATCGACTGAGTGGCGTGAACTGGGAATAACTAGTCACCACCTATAAATGGACGTCAACTCCGTTGCAAACACTACTAAGACAGTTTGTCCCGGTTTGTATTGTCCTGGCAATTCCAATCATCCCTTTCGTCTTTTTCGGTGACTCGATTAGAGAGTGGATACCNGATACAGACGACCCATGGNTGGTTTCCGGCACCATCGTGCTGTTGCTTTCCGGTGATATCTTCTTGCCGATTCCATCGAGTGTCGTAAGCACACTAGGTGGTGGCCAAATTGACTGGCTGATTGCAGCGTGCGCTTCGTGGACTGGATTAACGGTTGGTGCGATGATCGGCTTCATTCTCGCGAAACGCTGGGGTCCGGCATTTGCATCACGGTTTTCCAGCCCTGACGAACTTGATCGCGCTGAAGTACTCACCCAAAAATATGGCCCGGCTGTATTAGTTTTTGCCCGAGGTGTGCCAGTTCTGGCAGAGTCGAGCGTGTTGCTAATGGGCGTACACCAACTGAGCTTTAAGAGGTTCTTCTGGCCTGTCGCCCTAAGCAACTTGGGAATCTCACTCGCGTACTCAAAATTTGGTGATGTCGCCAACAAGTACGGTTGGTTTCCTCTTGCTATGGGAGTGAGCATCGGGCTACCCGTCATTCTCACATTGTTGGTACAACGGTATTTCAAGGTAATTCAAGCTGACCCGACTACGGAGCAAGAATCTCACGAACAACCGGGAACGCNCTAGTCACAATGAAAGAAAACACATGAGTGTAGGTAAACAACTCACAAAACTACTCGAGGGTCAGGACCCTGCAACACTGGATGTTCAAACCACCGCTGCCGGCCCATCCGGAGCACTGCCACTTACCGATGAAATCCTACGTACCTGGTCCAGCGGAGACTTGTTCGGTCTCACTCAGGCAGCAGGTATGGGTTGGGAACCTGAACGACTGCTCGATCCACAATTCCTTGTACTGTCGACACAAGGTGGCGTACGCGCACCCGACGGTAGCCCGGTAGCACTTGGTTATCACACCGGCCACTGGGAAGTCGGNTTGCTTGTGGAAGCCGCATCTAAGGCCATAAAGGAAGTAGGTGGATTACCATTTGCTGCATTTTGCAGTGATCCCTGTGACGGACGAAGTCAGGGGACGACGGGGATGTTTGATAGTCTCCCATATCGAAATGACGCGGCAATCGTGATGCGACGCCTTATTCGGTCGTTACCGCATCGGCAGGGTATCATCGGTGTCGCAACCTGCGACAAAGGGCTACCGGCAACGATGATCGCACTGGCTGGATCACGTAGCATTCCGGGAATTATTGTTCCCGGCGGAGTCACCTTACCACCGGTAGAAGGAGAAGATGCCGGAAAAGTTCAGACAATCAGTGCTCGGTATGTGCACGGTGAAATCACGTTGGAAGATGCATCGGTGGCAGGTTGCCGGGCGTGTGCAACACCTGGTGGCGGTTGCCAGTTTCTGGGTACGGCAGCCACTAGTCAAGTCGTGGCAGAAGCAATGGGAATCGCACTACCCCATTCAGCGCTTGCA
The DNA here is from genome assembly GCA_002714565.1 of Rhodopirellula sp. GTDB lineage: Bacteria > Planctomycetota > Planctomycetia > Pirellulales > Pirellulaceae > UBA11883. Next base: position 55,970 of record PAXU01000087.1, on the reverse strand, counting down.
CCAAGTGGCCAAAAAATCTGGTTGGAAACTGCGATTCGAAGTGCCTACGCCGTTAAATCGCTCTCAGACAACGGGGTCGCCATGTCGGACATTTTGACGGACGATTCGATACACAACGCAATGGTGGTTCACGCAGCGTGCGGCGGGTCAACAAACTTATTAATCCATATTCCCGCCATCGCACATGCTGCTGGCTTACGGCGACCAACTGTAGATGACTGGAGTAATATAAATCGGCAAGTGCCGCGATGCGTTGATGTTCTACCGAACGGGCCATCGAATCACCCGACTATTCGGTTCTTCCTTGCCGGTGGTGTTCCNGAAGTAATGCTGCATTTGCGTAACCTTGGCTTGTTGAAACTAGACGCACAAACCGTAACCGGCACATCACTTGGGGATGTGCTGGATTGGTGGGAGCAATCCGATCGGCGCACACAATTGAAAGATCGTCTCGTTCGCGAAGATGGAGTAAACCCGAGTGACGTAATCATGTCACCAGAATCAGCACGCGAGCGCGGCATGACCAGCACCGTTTGCTTCCCTCTCGGTAATCTTTGCCCGCAAGGCTCAGTCATCAAAGCAACATCGATTGACCCATCCGTCATCGACGATGACGGAGTCTANCGAAAAACCGGCCCGGCTAGAGTGTTTACCAGTGAGCGTGCCGCCATCGAAGCGATCAAAGGGCAAAACGTGGAGCCACTGAAACCGGGTGACATTCTTGTGTTAATCGGGCGAGGCCCGGAAGGTACCGGTATGGAGGAAACATACCAACTGACCTCCGCTTTAAAATTCCTAAAATGGGGAAAAGAAGTTGCGCTGCTAACAGATGCGAGATTTTCGGGCGTTAGTACCGGAGCGTGTATTGGGCATGTTGGGCCCGAAGCGTTGTCAGGCGGTCCAATTGGCAAGGTGCAGGATGGCGACGTTATTCAAATAATCGTCGACCGCAATGAATTGAAGGGAAGCGTTAATCTAATTGGCCATGGTGATACAAGCTTCTCACCGGAAGAAGCTTTGGCGGAACTTGAAAATCGGTCAACACATCCGGAACTCGCACCTGACCCCGATCTACCGGATGACACAAAATTGTGGGCTGCCCTACAGCGTGTCGGCGGTGGCACATGGGGCGGATGCGTTTATGATGTGGACCGCATTGCCGAAGCCCTCAAGGCAGGCGAAGCCATCATCGATTCCCAAGAATAATCCAATGACCTGATAAAGTCGTTCACAAACGACTGCTGTTAACCACCATAACTACTGGTTTGCTTCCAATGCGCTCTAAATCACTATTTACCACTTTGACACTGTTACTTATCGCGTCTCAGGTGATTGCCGATCCACCTGGTAAGCACATCGATCCTCGAGGTGCACATGGACGACTTATCATCGCAGGCGGCGGAACAATTCCAACGCAAGTCTATGAACAGTTTCAAAGTTGGGCGGGTGGTAATAATGCTCAACTGATTATCATTCCAACTGCATCCATAAGAGCCGACGACCCGGATCAGGTTAAAGAGATCATCACCGCCTGGCAACTCAGGGGTTTCAAAAATGTCGCCGTCCTACACACACGTGATCGCGAATCGGCTGATGCTCGTGAATTCGTCGCGCCACTATTAGACGCAACAGCCGTCTGGATCACAGGCGGTGATCAGTCAAAACTATCGAAAGCCTACTCAGATACTAAAGTTGAAGAGGAGCTGATTGAATTACTCAAACGCGGTGGCGTCATCGGTGGATCTTCTGCCGGAGCCGCCATTCAGTCCAAGGTGATGATTGCCATGGGGCAGCTTGTCCCGCGAATTGGCACGGGGTTTGACTTACTACCAGGCACAATTATCGACCAACATTTCACGCAGCGTAATCGATTGGCCAGGTTGACCGTTGCGGTTAACCGTTTCGATGACCTTGTAGGATTCGGTATTGATGAATCGACAGCCTTGGCAGTTGATCGCCGATTTATGAAAGTCATCGGCAATGGCAACGTGACCGTTTGTCTAGGGAAAACGCGACATCAAAACACCGAGACGGCGGTGTATGCAGACGGGGATTATATCGATCTGACTTCAATGAGAAGACACGCTAGAGACCGCAGTTCACGACCTTTTCCAGCAGAACGTGTAAACGACGTCTCGGTAAATAAGGGATCACTGGTCATCGTAGGAGGAGGTGGCATGCCGCGCCCGGTACTGGATAAATTCATCGAATTGGCGGGGGGACCGGAAGCAAAGATCATCGTGCTACCAACATCGATGCCTGATCCGATATCCAGCGATTACGGTAAGAAAATGTTTGAATCCGTTGGAGCAACCAACGTCGTTGTGCTTCGAGATCGCAATAAACAAGATGTGGAAAAAGAGTCATTCCTAACACATATCAAAGAGGCAGATGCAATCTGGTTTGGCGGCGGCCGACAATGGCGGTTTGTGGATGCCTACGAACACACAAAAGCACTTCCGCTGATGCATGACGTCCTAAGCCGAGGCGGTGTAATCGGCGGAAGTTCAGCCGGAGCGTCCATCCAGGCAGAATTCATGGTCCGAGGAAATCCCCTTGGCAACCGGGATCCTATGGCGGCAGGGTACACACGTGGATTTGGGTTCATCAAGGGCTGTGGAATCGACCAGCACTTTGCGCAGCGAAGTCGATTCGCTGACATGAGTGCCGTTGTTGACAAACACCCCCAACTACTGGGGATCGGCATCGACGAAGCGACTGCCTTGATTGTAGAAGGCGACGTCGGCGAAGTGTTGGGAAATGGAAGTGTCCACTTCTATGATCGTCAAAAACCGTTAGGCAATGGTGACAAAGACTACGTTAGTGTTCCTAGCGGCAAAAGCTTCAACCTCATTGAGCGCAAATTGATTGAGGAACAGGAATAACTTCACCAGCTTGCTTTAGGGCGTCTGGACCTTCACTGCATAACGAATGCCCTTGGTGTTTAGCTTGCGTTTGTACACCTTGTCTGCGCATGTCACATAAATGGTATCCAGCTCCGTGCCACCAAACGCGATGTTTGATAGAAATGCTCGTTGTGGTTTTGAGACGACTCCACAGTATCTGCCGGTAGTGTCAAAGACCTGAATCCCCTTTGTGGTGCATACATATATGCGACCATCCTTATCCGTGGTCATACCATCTGCACCGCTTTCGGTACTGCCGACCGGTAATTCCATCGTGGAATACGGTTGTTTGAAAGAAAGCGAGCCGTCTGTTTCAACCCTAAAGTTCCAGAGATTCGCACCACGCATATCAGACACGACAAGTGACTGCTGATCGTTCCAGAGGATCAGTCCATTTGGAAACGTGATTTCCTGGGCGACGACCTTTGGTTTACCACCCACTGGTATATGCATTACATTCCCGTTTGTATGATCGGTAAAGTAGATATTCCCATTTCCGTCTATCACCAGATCATTACAGGAAATTCCATCAGCAACCGGTACCATTTTGCCATCAGCCGAAAACTTAACGATCGCTCCACCACCGATCGATGTACCATAAAGCACGCCATCAGCCCCGAACATCAGCCCGGCTGTGGCATTGGTCTCCTCCGCCCAAAGCGTCACGTTTCCATCTAAATCGATCTTGTAGATCTTAGATTCGGAAACATCTGTAAAGAAGACTTCTCCCTTCTCATTGGCGGCCGGTCCTTCTGTAAACTTGTACCCAGCACTTACAAGCTCCCAGCCTTCTCCTTCTATAAGGATTTGGCTTAACGGCATATCCTGAGCAGAAACAGGTAATCCTATCGTGGACAAAAAGGCGAGGCTAAATATGAATCTCATCATTGGAGTGGTTTTTCTTTTTGGAATATCTTCTTGCATAATTACTCTTCTCGCCATAACCAAGTAAGTGACTCTGGCATCAAGACACCCCCGTGGATTCCGTTATGACCGCCTTCACCAAACGCAAAGTTGTAGTCGTATTTTTGATACTTTAATGCCGCGGCCATTTGCAAATTAGCCAGAGGCCAGTTGCCGTGAAGATTATCCAAATCGTTCCGGCCTTCCTGAAGATATGCACGAATCGGCTTGCGCTCCGTCTTACGAATCAAAGCCGGGTATACGTGACCACCGCGAATATTGGTAAAGCTTCCAACGTGACTTAGCACTTTACTGAAATAGTCCGGCCGCTCCCACGCTGCCGTCCAGGCACAAATGCCTCCGCTACTGATTCCACCAATGGCACGTTGAGACTCATCATCTGTAAGGTTGTAATCCTGCTCTACAACTGGCAGCAACTCTTCAATCAGAAAACGAACATACAGATCACCAAGACTGTCATATTCGAAACTTCGATTCTTTCGATCCCGACCACCGGATTGTGTGGCCGGAATCACACCAGGATTAATGAATACACCAATCGTCACGGGCATTTTTTTCTGATGGATCAAGTTATCGAAAACAATAGGGGTTCTGAACGATCCCCGCTCATTGACATAGGATCCGCCGTCCTGAAACACCATCAGCGCCGCTGGCTTTGACTCGTCATATTGAGCTGGGACATAAATCCAATAATCGCGCACAGTGCCGGGAAACAACTGGCTGGTCTTGAATTGGTGTTTCGTTACTTTTCCTACTGGTACGCCATCCTGCCGCATCGAGTCCGGACCATGTTTATATGGCTCTGCCGCATTCATGCTGCCCGAGATTATGACGAATGCGGCTGCCAGAGTTGCAAGATTTGAAAGTTTGAATTTCATGGAATGTTTTCTCTTTCAGTTCCTTTTAGAGGCAAATATCCCTGTCATTTACAGGGAAACCTATCGCGAAATATGCCATGGTTAAGATGGGAATGCAACCGGTTAGGCTGTTGTACAAAAAGCAAATCGTCTGATACTATGAATAACTCACCAGAATCGTAAACCAAATACATTTTAGTCACTCCATTCACACGGAATACCAACGAGGAGAATCGCGTGGGAACCAAGAAGACAGGTAAAGGTCGGCGTAAGATCGGACGCAAGAAACGACGTATGCGTGCCAAGATTCGTCATCGTAAGGGCTAGAAACACCCTTATTTACCGGGCTAGCCATTTAGGTCTGCAACGGGCTCTCTACCGCCCGATCATTGCCCGGTCTCTATAAAAGCGCTGCAATGTTCGTTTGACGCTGCGCCANTTACAAGCCAGCTGAANNACATGCAATACGCGAATTCTAACGCGAATTGCGTTTAACTCCGAAGAAGTCGCCACCCTTTAGACTCTCATCATCTGTGCCCCATGAAATCTCTTTCGACATTCGTTTGAGCATCGGAATGTGTTTGGAACAGTGGATATACGCCTCTTCGACCCTTACACGCACCCATCGCTCAGGTTTTCTTCCTCCACTAGCCTCCATGGCAACACGCACATCACCCGGCACTGAGTCCGACTCAAGTAATACGTCGTTCTCAATGATTTCCGCAGTCCCATTGATGTGCAATCCGATGGTTGATGAGAAAAAGTCTACCAGCAGTAGACCGATGTGAGGATTCTCCGAGATATTACCTAAGCTTGCCATAACACCGTTTCCACGGTATTCCGGATAGATCACCGTATGCTGATCAAGTGGGATAATAAATCCCGGTAATCCACAACGAATCGTGCAGTCACATTCCCCATGCTTGTCTGCAGTAGATACAAACATGATCTCCATTCTGTCAATGAAGCGACGCATTTCTTCATTCAAGTGATCCAGTACTTGATTGGAATANAATTTCTCAGCCCGCTTGGAAGTACCAAANTGTGCCTGAAGCACGTGCTCTCCATCTGAACCGGGNNGAGAACATGCTTCCGACTGCAAATCATTTAGGCTGTTCTTGGACGCGTCTTGTTGGGTCATTTGCAAATGTNGTTGGNCATTGATGACGAATTGCAACAGGTCGTTTCGACACTTGGTATCTAAGAGTCCACCGTAACAGAANCCGATGGTTCTGCCAGACCATCAAAATCTTCAATTTTCAGAAACTTATATCCTCGAAATTGCGTCTAAAACACTCCCGAGTTGCTAAATGGATTACATGAACGAACAATAAAGCACGACGTCCTTTTTGAAATGCACTCGGAAACGTATATAGTTCTCTGCACATAAACTAATGAGACCATTCGAGGAACCTGCTATGAAACGCTCTTGTTTCTGCACTGTAAGCACATCCAGAACTTTTTACGCCATGATCACCTTCGTAGCCATGATGTCCATACCTACCATGTTNTTGACCATGGCAGGTACGACACATGCGCAGGAACCCGGCTATCTGGAAGAATTTGCCTTGTCTAAGGATCGGCAGGCAACGGTCGATACGCTGATTCCAGGTACGAATGATCATTTCTACTACTGGTGCTTACATCTGNTGAACGAAGGAGAACTAGACGAAGCTACGGAAGTACTAGGTAACTGGATTAAGCAACATGGTAAGAACGGTCAATCTGCCGCGATGCAGAAACTGGGAAACCGGCTCTTATTACTCAATACGGAATCGGATCCAAAGGCAACGATCGACAAGTTACGTAAATTGCTAAACCTTACCTACAACTACAGAAATCCATCAAATCCTCCTGCAAAATTCCCATCAACGCTGAGCCAATCCGTTGTTTCAGATGAGACGCTAACCAAAAAATTTCTAACGGCACACCCTAATGATGTCGGCCAATTCGAGCCGCTTGCATTTCCGCAACTATTTAATGCACCCCTAACGCGCAACCAGCGTGAAAACCTTCTGGCACAGGTACGGCCAAACCAATTCATTGCCGAATTGCCCAAGATGCTGGTCGATAGTGCCGCAGACCTAAATTACAAAGGACCATTGTCTGCGCGTCACGTAAATGCCTGGAACACACTCACCCTTGCGCAGCTGGATGAGATTCGTCAGCTTAGACCAACAGTATTTAATGAAAATCAGTACGTGCAGTATTACGTACAACGACTACAAGCAAGCACAGAACTCGATTGGCAAAACGACAAAAAAGATCGCCGTGCATATCTCAATCGCATTTGGAGTTTTATCAGCCAGCTTGCGCCAGTTCACAATGCAATGCGGGCATCCGTACTTGAGCAACTTCTGTTGCTCGATCAATCCGAGGGCACATACAACCGCGAGTTGTTTACACAATATATCCGCTTGCCGATTGTTAAATTTAACTATGTAAACCGAAAGTATATCGACAGTATCAACCAGCGATTTTGGGTTCGTGGCCCCGCAAATACATTCTTGAACCTGTTATTTCCAACCGCGGTTGATCACAGCAAGCTCATATCGGACTATCTTCAACACTTCGCAACTGAGGATGAAGACTTCCAGCCGTGGGTAGCCTACCTGAATGACGCGTACGTGCGTCAACAGTACGCCGAGAGTCGAATCACTAATGGAATTGGTGATCCGCAGCGCTGGTACGCGGCACTTTCACCCACGCAGTTGAAACAGCTGCGTGATCGAGTTGAACTGTTGTTTGCCAAGACGAATCCAAGCGAATTTGCACCAGATGCCGACGTCGCACTTGAAGTATCAACTAAGAATATCGACTCGTTACTAATCAAAGTCTACGAGATCAACGCGCTCAATTACTATCGGGCAAATTCACGCGAAATCCGTCAGGATATCAATCTCGATGGCCTTGTTCCAAATGTCGAGCGTATAGAAACCTACGACGATGCCCCGGTAAGACGAGTCAAACGGCTATTTAAATTCCCGGAAGTCAAGAAGCCGGGCAGTTACGTCATCGACCTCATTGGAAACGGAATCAATAGTCGTGCGATCATCCACAAGGGGCGATTCCGCTATGTTCAGCGCAACACCACTGCTGGCCATTTATTTACCATCATCGGTGACGACAATCGCGTCGTTAAAGATTGTTCGATTTGGCTTGGGAACAATGAATATCAGAGCAGCGAAAGTGGCGCCGTTGCGATTCCCTATACAAATCAGCCGGGCAGTCAATCCATCATCATTACCAAAGGTACTCGTGCTTCAATCCACCCGTTTTCACAAGCAGCTGAAAACTACACGCTTAAGGCCGGTATGCATGTTGATGCAGAACAACTGTTGCTTTATCGAAAAGCGGAATTACTCATTCAGCCGCGACTACTTGTGAATGGACAGCCGACCAACGTTGACATGTTGGAAAATGTCAAGCTACGCATCCAAGCTGTTGCAGCAGACAACGTCATGACAACGAGCCTGATTGATGAATTGAAACTCGACGCCAATGAAGCTTATAAGCACTTGATCTCTGTGCCTCCGCGTCTACTGTCTCTCACCCTTACGCTGTCAGCTCAGGTCGATCAGCTTAGCACGGGCTCTAAGGTTGATCTTCGTCTTTCCAGGACGTTTCAGGTGAACACTCAGGCAACCGACAATTTAATTCACGACTTACATCTTGGTCGCAATTCCAAGGGATGGTTCGTTGATGTACGAGGACGAACGGGGGAACCTATTAGAAATAGTCTGTTGTACATGGAACTTAAGCACGTCCATTATCGGCCGTATATTGATATCGCCCTACAATCAGATGAAAACGGCCGAATCCATCTTGGTGCATTAAACGGCATTGATCACATTTCTGTACCACCAGTTGACAACACACCGTACCGACTATGGCAATTAACAGGAGACCAATTCACCTACCCTTCACGTATTCTGGCTTCTGAAGGAGAACAAATCCGGTTACCACATGTCTCCGGAGCTGCAGGAGCCATGCAGGCCACACTACTGCGTGTAGTTGGCAATCCGCGTGTACCCGTTTCAAATCACAGTGGAAGTCTCCAACTTGCCGACAACGCGCTGAGCATTAAGCCACTTGAATCTGGCAACTATAACCTGATTATCAATCAAGGTGGACAAGCGGGATCTCAGCCAGTGATTATTCAAATCACCGTCGCGCGTGGAGCCGCTTCGTCCACACACGTGGTAAACAAGTTCAGTATTCGTCCAAAGAGTAATAACCAACGCATCAACATAAAATCTGTCGACATCGGTGATGAAGCTGTAACGGTCCAGCTTGCAAATGTTAATAACACGGCGCGAGTCCATATTATCGCAACGCGTTACCAACCGAGATTCAGCGCATTCACGCCGTTTGCCTCGCTTCACTACCATCGCCGCGGTGGAGCCTACTATCGCCAGACAAAATCGACTTATTTAGAAGGGCGTGATATTGGCGACGAATATCGTTACATCCTCAGCAGACAACAGGGTGAGCTGTATCCGGGTAATCTTCTAACGAGGCCTAGCTTGCTGATTAATCCCTGGGCGGTGAATTCCACAAAAACCTCTGTTCAGGAAGCCAGTGATCAGGAGTTGTTCGAGCAAAACGCAGAAGCCGATATGAAAACTGCTGAAAATGCACCTGTACCAGGTCAGATGCAGGATGGAACAAGTGATTCGGAACAGCTGACTCCGCAACTTGACTTCCTCGACAGCGGTTCACTCGTACTTGCAAATCTGATTCCCGATGAAAACGGACAGATCACCTTTGATCGATCTTTGTTAGATGCGTACAACACGCTGCAAATCGTCGGGACAGATCTCTATAACACGATTAGTCGCCGAGTAACGATCGACGCTGCTGATGCCTTCCAACGTGATTTACGAATGAGTGCCTCACTCGATGTGGAAACTGGATTTGCTCAGCAACAGGATGTCACCATCATGGCAAAAGGAGCTGAGCATATCATCACTGATCCAGGCGCCACACGATTTGAACTCATTAGTGACATCGGAGGACTAATCACAACACTTCAGACGATCAGTGGAGATACCAAGTTTGCGGAATTCGAATTCCTGGGGCAATGGCATATGCTTGGTGACGATGCAAAGAAAGAAAAGTATTCCGAAAAGGCTTGTCATGAATTGAATTTCTTCCTGTATCAAAAGGACAACGAATTCTTCACTGCGAACGTGTTGCCATCAATTGCAAGCAAGAAGGAAAAGCAATTCATGGACCACTATCTACTGGGTAATGACCTTTCTGGTTTTCTGGATCCCATTCGTTATCGCTTACTAAACTCTGTCGAACAGATATTGCTAGGGCTGAGCATCGAAGCGGAAGCTGACATTACATCTCGACGCATACGAGAATCTGTCATCCTCAACCCTGTTTCCGCTGGCTATATCAGCGGTTTGTTCCAAACAGCTCTTTCACGTAGTTCTTTATCTTCAGAAGTCACTGCACTAGGCATCGCAGGAGAAGGCGGGGCGGTATCTGGAGGTATGGGTGGAGGTATGGGTGGAGGTATGGGTGGAGGTATGGGTGGCATGGGTGAACCACCAAGCCGCAGTCGCTTCAGTAATCAATTAGGTCTAGGTGAAGACCAAGCCGAGTCACGCGACTTCTACCAACGTAAAGAAGCCGAACAAGCACAAAGCCTGCAGAGTCTTGATAAATCGATGAATAGCTTGAAGGCGGAAAAGAAACGACTAGCGGGCGAACTGAATGGTGCTGAGGCAGCATTTGGACGCAGTGGCTTGGAAGCGGATGCTAACGGACGAGTGCTCCGGGAGCAATTGAANTCAAAGTCCCGTCAGCTGTTNCGACAAGTTGATAAAACCATGGAATATGCTGAATCGAATTACTACCAAATTAGAAATNCAAGTGTCACAGCAGATCTAGTTGCACCCAATCAGTTCTGGCTTGACTATGCACAGCACGATCAGAAACTGCCATTTCTAAGTAAGAATATTCTGATGGCAACAGGCAACTTTACTGAATGTCTCCTTGCCACTGCAGTCATGGATATGCCGTTTGAATCTGAAGATCTTGGTGTCAAGCAGGACGATGACAAGATCACTATCAGCGCTGATTCAGCCACGCTACTGTTTCATGAGTCGATTTTGCCAGTAGACCGAGATGATTCAAACTCATCGATTCTGATTAATGAAAACTTCTATCAACAAGGTCAGCAAACAACAGTGGTCGATGGTGAGGAAGTCGAAAACTATATCACCGAAGAATTCTTGCCACAAACTGTATACGTAGGACAAGTTGTCGTGACAAACACGTTTGCTCGTCAGCAACGTGTAGATGTGTTAACTCAAATCCCTACAGGTGCCGTACCTGTCGGGCTGCAAAAATACACGCAGAATCACAATCTCACTCTTGAAGCTTTTCAAAGCCAAGTCATTACCTATGCTTTCTACTTCCCGTTATCAGGCAAATTCGCTCACTATCCGGCACAAATGGTGAAGGAACAGGCTGGTATTGCTGCGGCCAAAGCACTTACTTTTAACGTCGTTGACGAGCTAACGGATGTTGATACAAAGAGCTGGAAATACATCGCAGCAAACGGCAGCAACGAAGATGTATTGAGATTCCTCAATGCGAACAATCTAACGGAACTGAATATTAAGCTGATTGCCTATCGACTCAAAGATAAAGGGTTTTGGGAGCAAGTAATCTCGCTACTGGACAAACATCACCAGTATCGTGAAATCGTTTGGAAGTTTGCTGTAATGCATTACGATGCAATTCGCATCAAGCAATACCTGCCGCATACAGGTTGGGCAAACTCTGTTGGACAGCCTTCGCTTGACAGTCCGCTGTTGCAAATTGATCCGCTACTAGACGGATTCTATGAGCATCTTGAATACATGCCTCTTGTGAATGCTCGAACTCATAAGCTGGGACCAAGTCATAAGATTCTCAATGACCGGTTGTATACTCAGTATTCGAGGCTACTGCACCTGGTATCTTTCCAGTCAGAAATCGATGACACAACCGCACTCACACTCTCCTACTATCTCATGTTGCAGGACCGGGTCGGTGAAGCACTTACTATGTTTGAACAAGTCGACCGTGGACAAGTTGAATTGAAGATGCAGTACGACTACTTCAAGTGCTACGCACTGTTCTACCAGCGACAACCACAAGAAGCCAAACAACTTGCTGAGAATTACGATGGCTACCCGATTACTCGATGGAACAATATGTTTGCTCAGGTCGTACTTCAGGCGGAAGAAATCGAAGGTGATGCTGCAAAGGTCATTGACGACGAAAACCGCGAACAGAATCAGCAGCGGTTAGCCGACGCACAACCAACTATTCAGTTAGACGTTGTCGGAGAAAATGCAGAACTTGAATGGAACAATCTGGAAGAAGTGACCGTGAACTACTATCTAATGGATCTCGAGTTGTTATTCAGCAGAAATCCGTTTGTAAAACAGAATTCAGATGCATTCAGCTTCATTCGGCCAAATCAATCAACTGTCATCAAACTGGCGAAGAAACAAAGTAACATGCAGATCGCGATTCCCGATGAGTTTCTGAATAAGAATGTGCTCGTTGAGGTGACCGGTAAGGGTGTCAATGCAAGTGCTGCCTATTACGCAACATCGATGGGAGTTCAACTTATCCAGCAATACGGACAGCTACGTGTTACCGATCAGGACAAAGGAGCGCCAATCGACACCGTTTATGTAAAGGTCTATGCACGTACCAAGGATGGTAAAGTGAAGTTCTACAAAGACGGTTATACCGACCTGCGAGGTAGATTTGACTACGCCACCTTAAGTACCAACGAACTTGATCATGTCCAACGCTTTAGCATTCTGGTCTACAGCGACGAAAACGGAGCAGAAGTTCACGAGGCAAAACCGCCAAAGCAATAGAGTCACCTAAGAGTGATCTACGATATTCTGGTGCTGCTGAGATAGAGATTCATCCTTCTTAACAACTCGCCCGAATAGTGAGTTGATCGGCACACCGAGGATGTAGTAACAGAACAATAGTGGAATAGCCAATTCGTGCATGATGAGTGCCAAGATCACTGCAAAGATGATTTGCACAATATGATGGAAAGCGAGTTTATTGTCCGAACTCTCCGTCTTGGCCGCATTGACTAATAACTTGGTTAGATGCGGATAAGGCAATCTGGAAACCATCAGCGCCGCCAAGATAAACGTGAGCACTGGTACTCCCACCGCCACTCCTTCAAGTAACCACTGGCCATATTGCCGTGTTGATTCTTCAGCCGCCAGCTCATTAATTTTTGGCATAGCAATCGCAAATGCCGCGATAGCGCCTGCAGCAGCCGGAGTTGGAATACCACTGAAGTACATTCCCGTGCCGGTATCTTCCTCCGCCTCAACGTTGTATCGTGCAAGACGCAAGACAGCGCAAAGCGTGAACAAACCGGCTATACCGTTAAATACACGCAAGTGCACAAAATCCACTTCAAGTGCAAAAACAAGCATGATGAAAGACGGTGCGACGCCAAAAGTAATGACGTCGCACAACGAATCCAGCTGCACACCAAAACGACTTGTCTGATTCAGTGCTCGCGCCACCTGGCCATCAAGCATATCGAAGAGCATTCCGATATAGATGAGAATACCGGCGCCCCAAAGTGCTTCGGTGACCTTTTGAGCGTGTGCCGCAGCGTCTGCAACTTCAAGACCGCGAATCGGCAACACGCGCGCTACAAGGCCAATCGCGGCCAAGCCGCAAATGGCATTACCCAACGTCATCAGCGTTGGGAGTACCGGCATATTCTTAGATTCGTTTGCCACTTCGGTTTCTCAAAGCAATTTTAATGAGTGCCTGCAATATATGTTACACAAAAGCGCTGGGTTATGGCTTATGTGTTTAACGCGTGGCTACGCGTACCTGGCGAACAGGGTTTCTCCAGCTTGAACCTTGTCACCAAGCTCCACTAAGATCTCCAGCCCTTGCTCCTGTGGAATGACTAGCTCAGTACGTGATCCCAACTTAATCATACCGAGCTGTTGGCCACGCTTAAGAGAATCTCCCGGAGCGACCCAGCAGACAATTCGGCGAGCTATTGCACCGGTGATTTGGCGTAACCGCATGACACGACGTGCATCATCGGTCGATTCAAGGAACAATTCCAGTTGTTCATTAATGAGAGCACACTCCGGACTCGTAGCACTTTTGAACTTGCCTTTGCGGTGAGAAATCTTGAACACTTGTGCATCGACCGGAAACCGATTGATATGCACGTTGAAGACAGAAAGAAAGATAGCAATCTTAACCGCTGGGCCACCGATCACGTCGTCATGATCGAGATACTCGATTACATCGATCTTTCCATCCGCCGGCGAAACCACCAGGCCTGGTTCACTCGGTGTCACACGTTTTGGATCCCTAAAAAACCAAATAATCTCCAATTCCAGCAGTGCCGGAACAATGGATAACAGTGGGTGTACGAACCATAGACCAATAGCCGCACCGACAAACAGTAAGCTGAATATGATCATTTCAGCAAAACCGACGCGTGCAAACGGAATACGGTCACGCCATGTAAAAGGGTCGTCACTCAGATCCCAGTGATAACCACCTTGATTTCGATAGAACTTCACATCACGAGGATCAAGACAGTCATGTGGGCATGGATTTGTGTCCCCCTGACGGCAAGCCTCCATACGCCGCAAATATCCACGTCGGAAGAGCTTCAAATATGCCCGCCGAATGAAACCCCATGCCAATTCGATTCGCATACAGGTTCCACCGCCCGGCTGAATGGTGCGGATCGCAGGATCAAGCGGCTCAATCGGCCGTCCATCGGCGGTGGTCAGGCTCCTGCTGCTTTCTGATTCCATGCTCGACTTCTTAATCAAAAAATAGGCCCGGAAGGATTCGAACCTCCGACCAAGGGATTATGAGTCCCCTGCTCTAACCACTGAGCTACGGGCCCGCAATGCGAAACATGATTATTACTGAATTCTCATTTGAATCCAGTCATGTTCGCCATGTAATTCGGCGGTAACGACGTTTGGAACAACTCAGTGTGCTGCGCTATTTCGCCTTCACGTCGTAACAGAATATGTGCTCCTGGTCGCGTAGATACAATTTGCCATTTGCTACGACCGGATGAGACCAAACACGACCACGTGGGCTTCGAATCTGACTTTGAGCCGGAAGCGTCAATTTACCTGAGATTTTCCATCCTTCAGGTGATGCGTCTGCCAAGACAACCGAACCGTCACCTTCCGCGACGCAATAGAGTTTGCCGTCTGCATAGGTTACAGATCCTTTTCCGTGTGTCTTGTTATTCCAAATCATTTCACCAGTTTTAAAATCCTGGCAGATCCAACCGGGGCCATCGGAATAGCCATATAGGTATCCATCTTTCAGAAGAACTCCGCCATGATGATTTTTCATCGTCTGATTGAAGTAAACTTCTTGCACCCCATTATCAGCACCAACCTGAACGAGTTTGCAGCCTACGCCATATCCAGAGGTAACGTAGACTTTGCCATCACTGTAAATCGGAGTCGGAACAACCGCCGTGCGTCCCGGGAACGGCGATTTCCATAAGAGCTTGCCACTTGAGGCATCGATTCCAGCAACATGTTGCTGAGTCAATTGGATGTATTGTCGTTGTCCAGCGTGATTCACGGGAACGACCGATGCATACTGGGCGCCGTCTGTGAATTCAGCACTTTGCCATACCTTGGCACCTGTCTTCTTATTCAATGCAAGTACGGTTCCCTGACCGCCACCTGGTGTGCAAATAACATTATCGCCGTCAATTAACACAGATTCTGTGTAACCCCAACCTGGTCGCCGGCCACCAAATTTATCCATCGATGTTGTCCAAACCTGTTTGCCATCTTTAACCGAAAGACAAACTAACGTGCCTGGGCCGGTTAGTGCATAAACGTTGTTTCCATCCACTGTGGGTGTACCTCGAGGACCATTGCCCCAACCATTGGACAGAATTGGGCTCAGTTCTACTGCCCAAAGTTCCTTGCCTGAATCGGCGTCAATCGCGAGGAGAATTTCAGCTTCGCCGCGTGTACCTAAAGTGAATAGACGACCGTCCGCCACTGCAAAACTTGAGTATCCAAGACCTGCATTGGAGTATTGCCAAACCTGCGTTGGTCCACCTTCCGGCCAAACTTGCAGTAATCCCGTCTCTTGGGATATATCATTTCGATTTGGACCGCGCCAACTTGGCCAATCCGCTGCTTCTAAACTGCTAGCTGCCAAAAACAGTGTAATGGTTAGGATTTTTAGCGATTTCATACTCATCTGTGCTCTCGATACATTAATTCGCCGGCCGGCGATGTTGGGTAGGATTGTTTTGAACCGTGAACGGGTGTTAACTAAGGTCGATTCTTTTGGAATGACTGTGTAAAACAGCAATTCCACTGTTTTACCATAACAACAACTAAATCGGCTATCCACGCAGATCACAGATTCCTCACAGAATCCATCACGACCGGTTTTTACAAGAAAAATGTCCACCGCAACAAACGCCGATTCCGCCGTACAAAGTGCCTCCATTGCTGCCAGAATAGGTCGATGGATAGGGCCATTGCTGGCAGTATTCTGCTATTTCAGCCTGTCGCAAATCGAAGATGTACCTCCTGAAGCACCCGCAGCTGCCTCGGTTATCCTCCTGATCGGGATTTGGTGGATGACTGAAGCCATTCCACTTGGCGCTACATCTTTGCTTCCACTTGTTTTGTTTCCATTATTTGGCGTGCACGAAGCATCCTCTAAACCCATTTACCCCGGGCAGGAAGTTGTTGTATTCGTCGAGGGATCTGAGGAAATACATCTATCATCAGCGATTATCATCTCTTTGTCTGAAGAAACTGCCCAAGTAGCCGACAATGCTCAAGGTAATATTTCAGATGGTTCGACCGGCCCACCGATCGATGTAACGCTAGAACAGCTCGAGGCTGTGACCGGAACCACTTCACTGTTTGAACTTGCCGCGCGGCCCTACGCGCATAAATACGTATTTCTGATGATGGGTGGTTTCCTGCTAGCCTTATCCATCGAGAAGTGGGGCCTGCACCGTCGGATTGCATTGCATACAATTCGCTTGATCGGCACCAATCCTATGCGTCTTATCCTTGGGTTCATGGTAGCAACTGCGTTACTCAGCATGTTCATTACCAATACTGCTTCAACATTGGTGATGCTCCCAATTGCCATAAGTGTGGCAACCGTTCTGAAAGATCGTGGCAGTGATGCTACGAAAATGGCTCAATTCGCAACTTGCTTACTTCTCGGGATTGCATACTCAGCATCTATCGGTGGTTTAGCGACGTTTGTAGGCACGCCCACCAATTTATTGATCGTTGAGACACTGAGTCAGGAAGGCCACGATATTAGCTTTGCCCAATGGATGATATTCGGATTACCACTGTCGCTGATATTTCTGTTTGTAAGCTGGCTGCTCATGACACGATTGCTGTTTCGTCTGCAGGGACTGCAAATTGACGGCAGCAAAGATCTCATCGATCAATTGATCCATGACTTGGGAAAGATGGATAAAGCAGAGTGGCGAGTACTTGTCGTATTCATTCTGCCCGCCGCATTTTGGATTTTCCGAGTTCCGATTACCAACTGGGAATGGCTTGTAGCACAAGTGCCTTTGATTGGGCGGGTGGACGACACGATTATCGCACTCAGTGCTGGGCTCGTTCTATTCCTGATCCCGTCGGGGACTGGTCAGGCGCTGTTAAATTGGCAAACGGCCGTGAAGTTACCGTGGCAGGCTCTGTTGTTATTTGGTGGAGGGCTTTCACTCGCCGCTGCTGTATCAAGTAGTGGCTTAGATCAACTCATCGGCAACGCGACACAAGAACTCTTCAGCGGTGGTGCTCCAACGTGGATACTCATTATCGCAGTCACGACTGTTGTGATATTCCTTACTGAATTTACGAGCAATACCGCCACAGCTGCGCTGTTTATGCCCATCCTGCTTGCAACCATCGCCGGCGCGGAAGCGACCTCTGGAGTTGAAATCGACTCGATGCTTGTGCTCATTCCAGCCGGGCTTGCCGCGAGTTGTGCCTTTATGTTACCTGTAGCTACCCCCCCAAACATCATCGTGTTTGGCAGCGGACATGTTTCGATCAGGCAAATGGTCAGAACGGGATTCCTGCTGAATCTCGTCGCGATTTTACTCATCCCGTTGCTGACATACTTCATCGGACAATGGGTTATGCAACCAGCAGCGTAAGGGTATTACCAGAACATGACAAAAAGCCATATCGTGATACCCGCTCGACTTCACTCGACCAGGTTGCCAGAGAAATTGCTTCTTGCAGAAACGGGTAAACCATTGATCCAACACACGTATGAAGCTGCATCAAAGGCAAGTAAGCCCACTGGCGTTCTGGTCGCAACCGACCATCAGTCTATCCTGACGGTTGTGCAAGGATTTGGCGGCCATGCAGTTATGACCGATCCAGATGCACCAAGTGGTACTGACCGTGTCGCTGAAGCTGCCACGACGATTCCGGAGGCGGATATCATTGTAAATGTTCAGGGTGATGAGCCTGACATTTCGGCAACTGCTATCGATCTGGCGATTGAATTGCTGGAGTCAAATCCTGATGCAGTAATGTCAACGCTTGCTACACCTATCCGCACACAACAGAAGCTGGAGGATCCTTCATGCGTAAAAGTGACAGTGGATTCCAATGGCTTGGCGATGTACTTCAGTCGCAGCACAATCCCTCACCCACGAGAGTGGTCTGATGAGCTACTAGAACAAAATCCGCCAGTCTTCCTACAACACGTTGGACTCTATGCTTACCGTCGTGATTTCCTTTTACAACTGTCCAAACTACCGCAATCTATGTATGAGAAGGTTGAGAGCCTGGAGCAATTGAGGGTTTTATCACTCGGTTATGCAATTTCCGTGGGGGTTATTAACGAAACAGCGATCGGGATTGATACGCAAGCTGACTACGACGAATTTGTCAGCCAATATCGAAATCGCTAAAATGTCACAGTGGTTTACGGGAAAATGGAACAACCTGAAAGCACATCCTTTCACCGGAGCAGATAGCCTCATTACGATTCGTCCCAAAAAGGACGGAAAGATCTGAGAATAATAATTCCTGAGTCTTGAAATCCGGTGAAAAATGAACATGATTAGAGGCTTGGAATTCATGGATGGACGCACATGATGTGCGAAACAGCGAACGGATGCAACGCTGAGAGATAAGTATGACCAAACATATCTTTGTAACCGGTGGAGTCGTTAGTTCCCTCGGAAAAGGTCTCACTAGTGCCTCGATTGGCCTTCTGCTTGAACGTCATGGATTGACGGTCAAAATGCAGAAACTCGACCCGTACATCAACGTGGACCCGGGAACGATGAGTCCCTACCAGCACGGCGAAGTCTACGTGCTTGATGATGGCAGTGAAACGGATCTGGACCTGGGCCATTACGAACGATTTACTCACAGCCCGCTTACTCGCGATTCCAACTATACGACAGGGCAAATCTACCTGTCGGTCATTGAAAAGGAACGACGTGGCGAATTCCTGGGTAAGACCGTTCAGGTGATTCCACACATCACCAACGAAATCAAGAATTGCATCCATAAACTCGCTGATGACGAAACNGATGTTGTCATCACTGAAATCGGCGGCACGGTCGGAGACATCGAATCGCAACCGTTCCTCGAAGCGATTCGTCAATTCTCGCTCGACGCTGGAAAAGAAAACTGCCTATATATCCATCTCACCTTGCTCCCTTACCTGAGAGCAGCCGGGGAATTGAAAACCAAACCAACCCAACACAGTGTTGGCATGTTGCGTGAAATCGGTGTCCAACCTGACATCCTCATTTGCAGAACCGAACAAGAGATTTCACATGAAGAACGCGAGAAGATTGCGTTGTTCTGTAACGTGCCACTTGAATCGGTCATCGAAGAAAAGGATATGGAGTTTTCGATTTACGAAGTTCCAATCGCACTTCGCGAACATAAGCTCGATGAATTAATCGTTTCAAAAATCGGATTGCCCAAGAACGAGCCTAACATCGATGATTGGCATGAATTATTGCATGACATGCGCAACCCGGTTCATGAAGTAAATATCGCAGTCGTCGGTAAATATGCAGAACATAAAGATGCATATAAATCGATATACGAGTCACTCGATCACGCAGGGATTCGAAATCGCGCACAAGTGCGGATCGTTCCTATNCTTAGCGAGCTAATCGAGCAGGAAGGCNCCGAGCGTCTATTAAGCGGATTCGACGGCATTTTAGTTCCCGGTGGATTTGGAAACCGTGGAATCGAAGGAAAGATTGAATCCATCAAGTATGCCCGAGAACGAAATATTCCATACTTCGGTATTTGCTTGGGGATGCAGACAGCATGTATCGAATTTGGACGAAATGTNATCGAACTCGAAGATGCTCATAGCACGGAATTCGAAAGGAACACGCCCCATCCGGTGATTTGCTTGTTGGATGAGCAAAANAACATCACCGACAAGGGTGGCACAATGCGTCTCGGGGCTCAACCATGCATCCTGAAAGACGAGAGCCANGCTAAACAATGCTATGAAGCCGAAGAAATCTCTGAACGACATCGTCATCGATATGAATTTAACAATCAGTATAGACAACAGTTTGCTGCACACGGCATGGAAGTAACCGGTACAAGCCCCGATGGAATGCTACCGGAAATCGTTGAAATACCGGATCACCCATGGTTTGTGGCCGTACAATTCCATCCGGAATTCAAATCCAAACCAACCGGTCCNCATCCGCTCTTTAACGGCTTCATCGCTGCAACGGTTGAACGTCGCAAGATCCGCGGTGACAATGAACCCAAGCCAGAAGCTTGGGAATCACTACTCGACTAATCCTGTGATGGCGTCGCTCGGCGAGCATCACGTAGAATCATTCTTTCGCAGCAGAGAGTCATTCCTTTGCATTGGCTGCTGCGCCCTTTTACAAAAACGTGGAGATACCTATGACCGATGATCAACTCGATAACGATCTCGCTGAAGAAAATAACCCTTCAAACGAACAAGTAGACGAACAGCCTNTGGAAGAAACTAGTGCAGCAGCGGANGACCAGACTNCAGAGGATTACCGTGTTGAGACACCTGGGGATAACTCCGAGGGATCCGATGAANCCGATGAACCCACTGCCCCGGAAGCAGAGGCGTCGGTAAGTGACGACTCCGTGGAAACAACGGATGACGCGTCTAGCGAGTCGGCTGAAGACGAAGCGAGTACTGAATCGCATGAACANCCGCAGNAAGATGACGATGCNAGCGCCGCTGATGAAATGCCTATCCCGCCAGCTTCATTTGATTTACTCGTAATGACGCACGCCAGCCAGGCGATGTTGGCAATGGGTTTTATGCCTGATCCAACCACCGGTGAAATCGTAAAGAACCTCAAACTAGCTGGCCATCACGTAGACATGCTGGGAATCTTGGAAGAGAAAACTAAAGGGAACCTAACGGAAGCAGAAGCTGCAATGCTTGAGAACTCTCTTCATCAATTGAGAATGGCATTTGTTCAGGCAAAGTCAGAGACAGCATAAAGGCTGCAAACGGATATTGTGAGTGACGCCACATCAAGTGAATCGAATCAACCTGAACCGGTTGTAGATGATTTGGACGCCTATAAGCGTACAGGTCTGAAGGTGCGCAATTTCCCACAATCACCCGGCGTCTACCTGTTTAAAGATTCGGCTGGTCGTGTCATCTACATTGGTAAAGCAACGAACTTGCGGTCTCGTGCAGGTAGCTACTTTTTAAAGGCCGCCAGCGAGGATGCCCGCACGGCGCACTGGATTCACGAAGTCTGTGATGCAGACTTCATCGAATGTGAGAGCGAAGTCGATGCACTGCTTGTCGAGTCGAGGTTGATTAAGGACATTCAACCGCGTCATAACAAA
Source organism: Rhodopirellula sp. (assembly GCA_002714565.1). Lineage (GTDB taxonomy): Bacteria > Planctomycetota > Planctomycetia > Pirellulales > Pirellulaceae > UBA11883. The sequence continues at coordinate 34,355 of PAXU01000087.1, read as the reverse complement.
ATACAAAAGGACGACAAGACGTTTCCATATTTGGTNGTTACCACGCGTGAAGACTACCCACNCGTCGAAGTTACCAGAGATCCGCCGTCAAAAAATGCAAAGCTATTTGGTCCGTTCACGAGTGCCGGCGCACTCAATGGAGCGATTACCGTGCTGCAGCGCATTTTTAAGTTTCGCACATGCTCGCTCGATATACAGGCGGATGACGAAAAGTGGAAGTGGTATCGTCCATGCCTACTAGCTTCGATTGAACAATGTACTGCACCGTGCAACCTGCAAATCTCTCCGGACGAGTATGCCAAGGATATAAAACGCCTGAAGTTGGTTCTCGATGGCCAAAAGACCAAGTTGCTGCGTGANATGAAGNCTGAAATGAAAGAGGCCTCCGAGCAACTGCAGTTTGAGAAGGCAGCCCGACTGCGTGATGAAATACACCTGCTTGAGACGTTAGACCGCCGCGGAAATCTGGAAGATCACGCCCAGCCGGAAGTATTCTTTACTGATCCTAAAAAGGGTCTGGCAGGACTAAAAAAGGNACTCGGATTAGACGAGACACCNCGTACTATNGAAGGCGTGGATATCGCACACCTCGGTGGCACGGAAACCGTCGCAAGCCTTGTGCAATTCATAGATGGGCTACCCTTTAAACCTGGCTATCGTCGCTACAAAATTCGGACCGTAGACGGTGTCGATGACTTTCGTAGTATCCACGAAGTCGTCGCACGTAGATTTAAGCGACTGACTGAACAAGGCGAACTCTTTCCTGATCTATTGTTGATTGACGGTGGTAAAGGACAACTGAGTGCAGCGGTGGCCGCATTTCGCGAACTGGCTATTTCTCCTCCTCAAATGCTCTCTATTGCAAAGAAAGAAGAGCTGCTCTACAGACCTGGTGATCCCGAGCCTATCAAGTTGAGTAAGCACTCCTATGCTCTGCGATTGTTGCAATATGTTCGTGATGAATCACATCGATTTGCACAGCATTACCATCACATGCTGAGGCGNAAACGTACGTTGGACGAATAACTGTTATGGGTTTAATTATCGGTGTAGACGAAGCAGGTTATGGGCCTAATCTAGGACCCCTTGCAGTCTGTGCCACAGCATGGCGCATTCCATCCGAGTTAAATTCAGACAACCTCACCGAAGTAATTCCTCGAATAACTGCTGACCGTCCTGGTAAAGATGAAATCCAAATTGCTGACTCGAAGGTCATGTATAAGCCTGGCAGCGGAATCGAAACTCTTGAGAACACAGTCCAGGTAATGTCGAGAGTCACCGGGTTTCATTTGNAACTTGNAAGTGATTGGCACAGCTGGATTTCGAGATTCGATCCTCAGTGGANAAATCAAACCGTTGATGTCCCGTGGTTTCATGGCGATCGGCAGTTACCAGTGGCAGCCGATCCGGACGTGATCAACGACCTAAGTGATTCGATTACCGTGAGCCTTGNACAATGTGGCATTGAATTGATTGATGTCGAAATGAACCTGATTCCTGCCAAGCGATTCAACGAATTACTGAAAGTGAATAACGGTAAGGGTGAATTGCTCTCCAACGCTTCTGCAGGNTTAGTTAAATCACTTTTCAATCGANTTNCGATCGGAGCAGANGAACCAGTCCTAATTCACTTTGATAAGCACGGAGGACGCAATCAGTATCTCCCACTGCTAATGCAGACGTTTCCCGANGTNTTTNTTCAGGTTANACGAGAGNGTCGTGAGNTNAGNGANTATCGTTGGGGAGATGGTGCCGGGCTTGGGGAAGGCAATATCCAATGTCGTTTTGTTGCCAAAGGCGATCGATTCTTACCTGCAGCATTGGCCAGCAACTTCGCGAAATATGCACGGGAATTGGCGATGATGTCATTCAACACGTTTTGGAGACAGCAGGTAGCCGATTTAAAACCGACAGCCGGATATCCTGTTGATGCCAAACGATTCAAGCAAGAGATCGAAACGGTGCAAAGTGATCTTGGTATTTCCGACGACATCCTTTGGCGCCAACGGTGAATATACTTTCGTCGCCCGTCACCATCAGCGCAAAAACAAACGGCCTAATCCACGGTGACAATTTGTTGTAGCTTCCATGCCACGTTAATCCGATCCCTGGTTTATCTGTGTCCCGACAAAATCACCTGGGCAAGATTATCAAATCCGTTCAGTCACAATGGGCTTAAGCCGCTTGCAGCGCTGTCTTTGAATTGACTTATGAATGTATTTCCGCAAACCTCCCCAAAACTGGCTGGCAGTCTATGAAACAGGACGCGTCCAATCGAAGTCTCCTGCAACACTAGCCGTTTGGATTAGTCCCTTAATCCGTACGATGCCGCAAGCCTACTCAGACAGCTGCGTAAGTAATGATCGAAATTCCGGCATGCGATCTTCTAAATAAGAGACCCACGCCGGAGGATTCCAAATCTCGACACTTATTGCAGCTCCCACGACAAACACCGGATCACCTGGGGCAACCCCCAGGAAGTCCCGGAATCCTTCCGGGATGACCAGACGCCCGCGACCAGCCAGTTGCACTTCGCAATGGCGAGTCGACAGCAATCGTCCAAGCGTCAACAAGTCGTCGACCTGCCCGCCGAGCTTCCCCGCATCCACCTTGTCCGCCACCCAATCGACGGCCTTGTCGAGTTGACCTTGCCACGGGGTGGAGTTGTATAAACCCAAACACCCCGGCCTCTCCTTAGCAAGTACTAGTTCCGACCCCTCTTTGTGTAATTGGTCGGCCAACTCTGGTGGTATCGATAACCGGTAACGGTCATCAATTGTGCGGCGAAATTCACCGAGCAGTATTTCGGAGTCAGACACGACAAATCCCGGGTGTTAATCCACTGAATAGCCACGTTGCCTCCTTGCTTATGCATCTCAATACTGAAAACAGCCTGATCAACATAAATGGGCAACTAACCCACAGTATAGTTACCAACTAAAACTGTTTTGGGTATGTTTCCCACAAAAAAGAGTTTAAGGATTGCATTTTAACTTGCAAGCCTTTTTCAAAGAATTTGCGCAGATTTCACAGAAGTATTCCTGATCCGTCATGTGCCAAACGATGATGATTGATTTAGCTAAAGAGATTTACGGCTTTTCGTACGGCAGCAGTGAGAGCCGCAACGTCTTCTTCGGTGTTGTATAGATAGAAGCTACACCGAGCACTTGCAGGAATTCCAAGCTTTGCATGAAGTGGCATCGCACAATGATGACCTGCACGTATTGCCACACCTTGTTGATCTAGCGCAAACGCCAAGTCCTGAGGATGAACCCCATCGACTACGAAAGACACAATCCCCGTTTTTTGTGCCGGCTCCGGACCCAGAATGGTCAGACCACGGATTTCGGCAAGTTGACGGTGAGCCAATTCGCATAACTGCTGCTCATGTGCATGAATGGCATCTAACCCGACCGCATCCAGATAATCCAAAGCCGCTGGAAATGCCAATGCCTGTCCGATAGCAGGTGTACCCGCTTCAAATCTGGTTGGTATGGCAGCTGGAACATAGCCATCGACCGACACGCTGTGAATCATGCTCCCGCCGCCAAGCACCGGATCCATTCCCTCGAGCAAAGACGCTCTCCCGTACAGCACACCAAGACCATTAGGGCCGAGCATTTTATGTGCACTAAAGGCAACGAAATCCACACCCAGGTCAGTGACGTTTAACTTCATATGAGGTGCTGACTGGGCAGCATCCAACACGGTGACCGCCCCTACAGCATTGGCGAGTCTCATCAGATCTGCCACCGGGTTGATCGTTCCAAGCACATTGGACGCATGAGCGAACGCAATCACTTTTGTACGGCTTGATATAAGGTCCTCAGCAGCCTCAAGATCCAAATGACCGGTTTGATCAATTGGAATGAATTTCACAACCGCGCCGGTGCGCTCCGCTAGTTGCTGCCACGGGACAATATTACTGTGATGTTCCATCTCAGAGATAACGATTTCATCATTCTCGCCAAGATGCTTATCGCCCCACCCTCGCGCCACGAGATTAATCGATGCTGTTGTACCACTGGTAAACACGACTTCACGATTATCTGATGCACCGATGAACTGCTGTACTCGATCTCGAGATTCTTCGTAACGATCCGTTGCAACATCGCTTAACCAATGTGCACCGCGATGCACGTTGGAATAACACTCCGTATCGACTTGTATTTGAGCATCGATAACCGACTGTGGCCGGTGCGTACTTGCACCGTTATCCAGATAGGTAAGCGGTTGTGTTCCGCGCACACGCTGGCTCAGGATAGGAAAGTCCTGTTTATATGCATGCGGATCCATACGTGCGGGCCTTGATCTCTCGGTTAGTCGTTACCTGTTCAGTCTATTTTGAGACGAATTTTCGTACTAGTACGTTAAAAAGATACAGCAGCCTATTGAGACTGCTTCGTCTTATAGAATTCCTGAACGACATCGCGTTGGTAAACCGTTTTTAGCACATGCGGTCGGATCTGTTGCATGTGCTGTTGCGCCTGTTCTGGACTCATGTCGGTATTGTCGAGCAACCAACACATCACCACCGTTGCACTTCTACCGCGTCCTGCCTTGCAATGAACATAGACTCCTTTTCCATCATTAATCTGAGCATTGATGTATTGCACCGCCTGTTGCACATGCTCAAGCGATGGCGGAGTGAAGTCAACCGTTGGCACACGCAACTGGTCAATCCCATGCTCATCGTAATGCTCGATGGGTCCCGAATATTCATTGCACGTGTTCACTACTGCACGTATTCCCTCGTCATGCAGTGGTTTCACGTGACGTTTCATGGGTAGTGCTCCGATGATCAGATGTTCATCGATACGATCCCACCAATTCCGCCAACTGAAAATCCGGCAGAGAATCTGGTTGTACCACAAGGTCGGATAAAACAGCAGATATGCAATTAATGACCGCATTTGAATTTCGCCTATATGAACAAGACTCGACCGAGTATGGTTCGGGTCCTTTTGATTAGTCTAGCTGAGCAGCACATTGTGCAGCGATACCACACAACTCTAGGGCTCGTTCTGAGGACGGTCCTTCCGCAATGGCACGCACGATCGGCTCTGTGTTACTTCCTCGCACTAAGAGCCATTCACCACTTGGCCACATGATTTTCAAACCGTCCTGTCGCGATTGTTCTTCGTTGGAAAATTGGGCAGAAAGGAGATCCAATAAAGGTGCAACGCGACTGGGCTCCACAGGGATTTTCGTTTTCTCAATGGCCAACACTGGCAACTCCGAAACGATTTGCGAAACGGATGCCGCTTCGCGTGTCATCAAATCAAGAATCCTGACCATTCCCACAAAACTATCCCGGATGTATCCAATAGACGGGTCAATTGGCCCGCCATTTCCTTCCCCGCCAAACACCGCGTTCACTGCATCCATTTGCTCTACGACGTTTGCCTCGCCAACTGCGGATTCATAACAGGCAACTCCAAACTGCGCGGCAATCAATCTGTTAATGCCACTTGTTGCGCAATTCACAACCACCGGGCCTGACAAGGAAGGTAGCACGGACTTAAGGCATAGCGCCATTGTCAGCTCTTCCCCGATATAATTCCCCTGTTCATCCAGAACAGCAAGACGATCCGCATCCGGATCCTGACAGAATCCAATATCAAATCCACCTTCAATCACGTTGCGCCCCACATGCAACAGGTTTTCACGTGTTGGCTCAGCACCATGTGCAAATGCACCGTTGGGTTCGCCTCCCAACACGGTCACATCGCATCCAAGATCAGAAAGCAGTCGTCTACCTAATGGTGAACCTGCACCATGATTGCAATCTAAAAGTACCTTGATAACCTTTGATCCGATGGAGTCCGCGTCCACCGAAGACATCAATAAACGAATATGTTCAGAGCTGGTGTCATCAATTTCACCAGTGCTTCCGGTTTTTACACCTACCACACAGTTCTTCGATTCATACCCGCGCAATACCTGTTCACCCTGTTGTTGATTTAGAATCCGCCCGCGGGATGTGTAAAGCTTCATACCGTTGTATTCGGCAGGATTATGACTCGCGGTAATCTGTATAGCCCCGGACAACTGCAAATGACGAATCAACACACCTACAGTTGGCGTGGCGACAACACCACCCAGCAACACGTCAAATCCTGCACGATTCAGACCATCTGCGACTTGTCTTGCAATCTCCGCACCACCTGCCCGACCATCACGTGAGACGAGCACTGCGGCACGTTCCGCGCCGTCATCTAAGGACGCATCAAGCCATGCTGCGTATGCGGCCACGTAATCATCAATGACTTGAGGCGTAAGACCGCTGCCGGTAATACCGCGCAAGCCACTGACGCTAATGATAAGAGTAGAAGACATAGATTCCCATGGACACTCGCTAATGTATGTGCAATAGAGCGGTTTCCGGTTTACGCCGCGTTTGATCTTCGGAGGACAACAACCGACTGACTTTCACTACCCAGATGTCGCCGCGTCTGGGCACGCGCATCGCTAACTGACTCCAGGGGATAGCACACTCAATGGTCCAGGTCGACTCCGTCTGACCTGCAGAAATAAACCACTTTGGATTCCAAGTGGCATCCCCAATCCTGGAATCTGCACATCTACCGCGATGATCGATTACGAGTTGCTGAAAAGTAGAGTAGTCCCGGTCAGAATCCAATTCCAAAACGATTCGGTCGGCATTGTTTAGATTCTGATCATAGGATCTCTCCGTCGTGACCGGACCATATACTTCGGATTCTTTTTTCGCACACTCTATACCAATAATTAGATACTCTTCGTCCCAGTAAAACTGGACACGCTGTGACTGTGAATCAAATGTAGATTGTTCCCAGATCGACTCCGAAAGCTCTCCGTCCAGCACGGGTCGTTCGGAAGTGAATCTAGCCGGGATGAGCTTACCCATGTTCGATTTGAGCGAGTTCTTGATCCCAACTTCATCAATTGCTGCTTGAGACCATGTTGCATGCCGAGATTCCGGATCTAGCGGATTGAACAACTGTCGTGACTGCCATATCCGTAGATACTTAGCAGCATTGTCACTTGCACCAACTTTGTGCTGCACTCTCAACAATGGAATTCTCACCCTCAGATCCATGGACAATTCAGGTAGATTCCGTTTCATGTGGGCGAGCAAATCCATGGCCTCTTTGAAAAAGTCTCGTTCAACCAACTGAAACTGTTCAAGATATGTATTAACAGATTCCGTTGATGCAATTGCCCGTTGGTTCCGATTACTTCCCAAAGCCGGTGATGTTTCGACCGTGGCGGAAGCCCTAGCCACATTGGATTGTTTTGAGTCTTTGAAATCGCTGGTACCATTTTGAGTTGCCATGCGTGCGAATTGCATCATCAGCTCACTACTTGTGTACATGCGCATCAAACTTAAATATGCTCGCTCGGTAAAAGGATGTCCCGCATACTCCTGCAAAATGAAATGATTTACCCGCATTGCATGTAAGTATTGGTGCTGCCGCTCAAGTCGAATCACCAGGTGAGACAACCGGTCTATCGCTGTCAGTGCATCCAATCCCTTCAGAATGTGGCCGAGTTCCCCGATTAATTTCTGCAAATCGTTTCCGGCAAATGCGTTATCGATAATTCGGTCGACTGTGGTCCGATATCGAATCGACTGAAGCGTCGAGTTAGAGATCTTAACTACTTGAACATCAGCATCTCGCCGTAGCCGATCCCCTTTGAGGTATGAAATCCCAGTCATCATGCCCCGTCTGGAAACCAATTGAATAGGCTCTGCGGTTGATTCATTACTCAGCAACTCGAAATACAACTTGTCTGGAATTGAGGATTCGCCGGTTGGGATATTCACCCATCTGGAGTAACAGCAGTATCCCTGCAGCGTGTCGGAAATTGCCGGAGCTACCTGCTCAGACCTGTAACTAATGCTCCCCGCCTTCGGTTTCTGGTGGTAAACCTTATTAACTCGCCAGGAATGCAAGCCTGCCACCTGTAAAGTGGGCTGTTCAAGTGCCGCACGTTCAATCGCAACCTCGACAAGTTTCAGGAATTCCTTCGAAGCACTGGNACCAGCCAGAACAAGCACTTCAGGACGCCATGTATGGANATGCTGTGTGATGCGTTGGATTAATTTGGCCCGACTTTCAGGATTAAGGCCATCTACTGCCTCAATCCNCTCTTGGGATAGCTTGTTGAATGAAGCTCCTCCTGAATGAACAACCGCGGACCTCGTTCGACTTGACTGGGTAATTGAGATGTCTTCACTCATACCCAGCACAGTTACTCCGGAAATATAACCACGGTTCGCGGCTTGCTCGGCAAGCAACTCAAATGGAACCTGCTTTTCATTTTCACAAAGGATGCTCANTGCTAACCGATTAGCACCGGATCGCATTGTTCGCCAGGTACGACCGCCATCACTTGATGCGAGTATGCGTCCAAGATCACCAACGGCAAAGCCCAACTGTTCATCCACGAAAGTCATAGCTCGAATCGGGATTGTGGATTGTGTATACATAGGTTGCCAACTTGCACCGGCATCGCTCGATTTCAAAATCACACTTCCGGGATTTCCTGCAATCCAAATAGTGGAGCCGACCTGGGCAATCGCATTCCAGTGAAATGACTCAAACACATTGGGCAGTACGCCGCTGGCCAGCTGACTCCACGCTGCTCCAGCGGTCCTGGTCTGAAGTAACAATCCGTCATCACCCACAAGCCAGCCCTCAGTTTCAGATAACATTTCGATCTGGTTCACCGATGATGGTCGCGGGGGAAGTAAGTTGGTTTTCACCAAATCTGTTTCCACACTTCCCAGACGGCCAGTCACTCCCCCAAGAATCACTTTGGAACGGGAAAATCCCATTGCCGTCCACGACGTGGATGTAGATCCGCCGACAGTAATCCATGTTTTTCCGCCATCGCGAGTCCTGAAGACTCCAGATGCATGAAGAGGTGATCCATGGCCGATTGCCCACCCCTGATCAAACGACATCATTCGAATTTGATTTAAGCTNGGCAGCGTACCATCATCCACACGTTGCCAGGTTATGCCACCATTGGTTGTTTTTAGGACAACGCCTGAAGTAAAAGTTGATCCGGCATGATGCCAGCCCCCCGCTATCCAACCGGTTGTTCTATCTACGAAATGAACAGAATTGAGTTGACACGTCACCGGGCAATCAGAGAGTCGCCAACTTGCACCGCCATCCTGNGTTTGCCAAATCACACCGCGATCACCGACTGCCCAACCGTGAAGCCTATCAACAAAGCAGACATCCTGAAGTGCCGCATCTGATAGTGAATTCACTCGTGATGGACGAGGCGACTCCAACGCATTGGTAGAGGTATATGCAAGAAGCGTCAGCAAGCAGGCAAAAGCAAATCGCCCAGTCTCGCGCAACGGAGTTCCATTTTTCAACATTTGTTTTAAATACCGCAGGAATCCTACGACCTCTATAACGAAAATCTATACAGCAAGTCGGTGAGGATTCTAGTGAATCTCATCGAATGAGCCAACTGCAGAGTTTCTCCGAATCACGTGAAATGGACACCTATCTGTCGTTGAATCGATGTAGTGCCACATANGTTGATTTGGTACTCTTTCCGCTCAATTCCGAATTACCATTGCCGCAGGATAATGCGAAATGAATCGAATCTCACCGCGAATGAATGCTGTTATCACATCGTGTGTTACCCTCGCAGTTGTCTGTTTTACGCAAACTGCATCGGCACAGTTCCCGTTTGATTCCCTGTTTCCGTTCAGTAAAGTCGATGCTGATCCAGGCAAAAACTACAAGCTCACAGAAGATGACGGGCCATGGCTGATTCTTGCATGTACATTCCGCGGCGCTGGTGCCGAATCGCAAGCAAAGCAGTTGGTCTATGAATTGAGAAAGAATTCACAACTGGAAGCCTATACGCTTTACCGGTCGTACGATTTCACCGGCACGGTATATGGCCGTGGAGTCGATCAAAACGCAGCACCGGTCAAAATGAAATATGCAAACGAACGCCGTTTCAATGAAATTGCAGTATTGGTTGGCAACTTTGAAGATATCGGAAGCAGCGATGCACAAGAAACGCTCAAGGTACTTAAACACCTGCATCCACAATGCCTGCAAGTAAACAAAGGCGGATCAACTTCTCAGGTATATGCATTCTTCAGAGAAGTCCAACGACGTATCAACCTTACACCGGGAAAACATGAGCGGGGCCCGATGGGCAAAGCGTTCTTCACTCGCAACCCACTTCTTCCCGCAAGTTACTTNGAGCAACAGGGCGTCGATCCTTTTATTCAGCAGCTAAATGAAGATGTGCAATTCTCGTTGCTTGACTGTCCGGGAAGATTCACCGTACGCGTTGCTAAATTCACCGGCAATGTCTCCTACAACATTCAAAAGGGATTCAACGCGGAACAGAAACTTTCAAACAAGTTGGTCGTCGCTGCTGAAAACGCTCACAAGCTGACCATGGCGTTAAGATCGCAAAACATTGAGGCGTACGAATTTCATGACCGAACTTCGAGCATTGTCACGGTTGGCGCCTTTAAAAACGTAGGTACGCGTCAATTCAACGGTAACCTGCAGCTCGACCCTCGCATCCAGGGAATCATTAATGCTTACAAAGCGCAACGGCAATTTGCTCCGGGTGCTACACAGGTCTCAGTCAAACCAAAACGACTTGCTGGAATTCCGTTTGACGTAACCCCAGAACCCATTCCAGTTCCGGGNAAGTCGGTATCATCAAGCTTTGCCAGAAGCCGCTAACACTTGTTCAGCAACAACTCGATCATCGGTGGCGGACTGAACCTTAACATCGACCAGTTGTCCTACAAGTNCGTCACCGCCCGCTAGTTCTACGGGAGCATATCTGCAAGAAGTACCTGTCACAGACGGCACTGAAGAGACCACTGACTTTTCACTCGAGANAGGTGATTCAACCAACACTCGTAGCTGCTTGCCAACCAATTGGTCAAAATACTGTTTTCTCAGTTGTTGTTCCACGCCTGCGAGTTCCCGCCCGCGAGCCTGTTTCTCTTTCTTAGACAACTGATCCGGAAAGTCAGCCGCAGGGGTTCCACGTCGGGCACTAAACGGGAAAATGTGGATCTTGGAGAATCCCGCTTCCTTTACCGTCTCGATGGTCTGCTGAAAATACTCTTCTGTCTCTCCGGGAAATCCAACAATAACATCCGTCGTAAACGATGGATAATCGAGATTCTCTCGTACCAAGTTACAACGATTGATAAAGGTACGGGCACTCCAACGTCGCTTCATACGTCGGAGGATCTCATCGCTTCCACTTTGCAAACAGATATGCAGATGCGGACAGATTTTTTGCGGATACTCTGCCATAACGGCCACGAGCTCTCTGGTAACTTCCGTTGCCTCTATGCTTGAAAGGCGTATTCGAAAATCCCCCGGAATCTCCGCAATCTGTCGTACGAGCGTTGCCAATCGCACCCATTTCTCTTTTGGCTTATCCCAGTTCCAGTCCACACCGTAATGGCCTAGATGAATCCCGGTTAGCACGATCTCGCGATATCCATTGTCGACCAACCGCCGAATCTCATCAAAAATCTGTTNTTGCGGGCGACTAGTGAGATCAGGGCGAACATGCGGAATGATGCAGTAACTGCACCGNAAGAGACATCCATCCTGGACCTTCACATACGCACGGTGCCGATTTCCAAACTCTGATATTCCAGTTGGAATATCTACTACACCGAAGCGGCCCAACATATCGGGTAATTCGCGTTTGTCCGTCACCACCTCACTCACATTGGGAAGGACGGANAGTTCATCCGGGGCGCGAGTCGCGTAACATCCCATTACTACGATTCGTGAGTCCGGATTGTCTCGCGCTAGTCTGCGAATTACCTGTCGGCTCTTGGAGTCACCTTCATTGGTAACCGTACATGTGTTGACGATACACAAATCCGCAGATTCTCCATCATCGACTTCCTGAAAACCAACTGTTTGCAAACCTTCGCTCACAAACTGAGTCTCGTATTGATTGACTTTACAGCCGAGTGTTACGGTTTTTAGCTTGGCAGTCATAAAGCAATAGATCTGTGACGTTGTGGTTGGATNCGAATAGTTATTCAACAGGCTCAAGTGTGGCCGTCATACTACCCTGGCAATTTTTTATAAATTCATCTTTTCCGTATGCATGGATTTGATCTCGCTTGAGCTCGGCATGCTCAAGTGTTGTTGTGAGGCATACTGCGCGACCATCGGCGTCAACCTTTGTCGCAATCTGAAAACCTCTTTCAATGTTGTGGCCAAACAGTTCCTTAAGCATGAGGATCACGTATTCGTAAGTGTGATCTTCATCGTTCCACAGGATCACGTTGTAACGCGGCTGTCTTTTTGCACGCGAATCGGCGTCCGTGGATCGCTTTGGGCTAACAACAATATCTTCAAACATACTGGCGTGGCATTTGGATTGAAGGAATTAAATGAGCTGCAATACCCAGCGCTCATGGTGACTAATCCAACAACTCATTATATTGTAGCCTCACCGAAGGCAAGTGCTTTTGTAACACGAATTGAGACGGATCTGCTTTATTACGAACCGCCTTAATCATCAATGACCAAATTGAACTGGGATGCCCGCCGCCATGGAACTCATCGATCAGTATATCGAAGACAATCGCGATGCCTTTCAACAGGACTTGTTCGAGTTATTGAAAATACCGAGCGTCAGCACCGACAGTCGCCACAAAGATGACATGCAATCGGCCGCAGCATGGGTGGCCGATCAGTTTCGGGCTATCCAATTTCAGACGGAAATCGTACCAACGCCCGGACACCCAATTGTTTACGCTCAAAGTCCAAAAATTGACGGGGCGCCTACGGTACTCGTGTATGGACATTACGACGTGCAGCCCCCCGATCCACTGGACGAGTGGCTATCACCGCCTTTTGAACCAACGGTTCGAGACGGAAGTGTTTATGCACGTGGTGCAACGGATGATAAAGGGCAAATGCTGACGCACATCAAAAGTGCTCAAGCCTGGATCAATGCAGGGAAGACACTGCCAATTCAAATCAAATACCTCATTGAAGGTGAAGAAGAAGTCGGCAGTAGTAATCTTGATGGCTTTCTCAATGAAAATCTTGACAGNCTTGGCTGTGATGTCGCCGTAATAAGCGATACAAGCCAATTTGCGCCGGGCAAACCNGCAATTACATATGGTCTCAAAGGCATTGTGTACTTCGAAGTATTCTTACGAGGTCCGCGACAGGATCTTCATTCCGGAACGTTTGGTGGCAGTGTTGCTAATCCGGCCAACGCCATGGCAAAGCTCATGGGAAGCCTAGTCGATGAAAACGGGCGAGTTACACTCGATGGATTCTACGACGATGTTTTGGATCTAACAGTGGAAGAACGCGAACAGTTTGCCTCTCTCGATTTTGACGAGCAACGATTTCGAGAGCAAATCGGTGTTAGCGAGACATTTGGTGAGCAGGGATTCACGACACTCGAACGTCGCTGGGCGCGTCCAACGTGCGATGTTAACGGCATCTACAGCGGCTATCAGGGTGAAGGTGCAAAAACAGTACTGCCGTGTTTTGCGGGTGGAAAAGTCTCATGTCGGCTGGTACCCAATCAGGATCCGGACAAAGTACGCGAGGCCATGAAGAAGCATCTCCAGGCGAATTGTCCACCCGGACTGGATCTAGAGGTCATCTGCCATCACGGTGCACCTGGAATTGTCGTGCCCCTTGATAGTCCTTATGTATCTGCTGCGGCAAGTGCCATCGAGCATGGGTTCGGCGTCGCACCTGTATTTATTCGAGAAGGNGGGTCGATCCCGGTTGTCACGGCCTTTAAGGAACTGTTGGGAGTCGATACGTTACTGTTAGGGTGGGGACTTGATGACGACAACACACATAGTCCCAATGAGAAGTTTTCACTAGGTGACTTCCACCGCGGCATCAAAGCAAGTGCCCACTTGTGGAATGAAATCGGAAATATCTAAACTCACATCCAACCAGACACAGCTAGCTGGCGACAATAGAATTATCCCAGCACGGGACAACTCAGAGGAAACACAATGTTAGATCGTAGGTTTATTCTGGAACACGCCGACCAGGTGGCAGAAAACTGTCGTAATCGCGGAGTCGATGCTGATGTGGCTCAACTCGTCGAATTAGAGCAACGTCGGAAATCGCTGCTACAGGAGATACAGGATCTCAACCAACAGGCTAATACTGTTTCCAAATCGATCGGCCAGGCCAAGGATGAATCGGAGCGCGAAGCACGGAAAGAGGAAGGACGCCAGCTTCGCGAACAAAAGGATACAAAGCAAAAAGAACACGATGAACTCGATGAACAAATNGCCGATATACAATCCGGCATTCCCAATATGACTCATCCGGCCGCGCCGATTGGGGAAGATGATAAGTCAAATCTTGAATTACGTCGTGGTAATACCGACGTACCATCCTTTGATTTTGACATACTCGATCATGTTGAACTTGGTCAGAAACACGACATGATCGACTTTGAAGCCGGTGCCCGAATTGCTGGAGCCGGTTTCTATTTCCTCAAGAATGATGGTGTGCTGCTTGAATTAGCACTGCAGCAATACGCAGTCCAACATCTGGTGAAGAATGGATTCACACCGGTTATTACACCGGATCTCGCCTATACGGAAATCCTCCATGGAACCGGTTACATTCCACGAGGACCTGAGACCCAAATCTACAGCATTGAAAACACAAACCTAAATCTCGTGGCGACTGCGGAAATCACTCTTGGTGGTATGCAAGCGGGACAAACGGTGGATTCTGAACAATTACCAATGAAGCTCTGTGGAATTAGTCACTGTTTCAGAACTGAAGCGGGCGCAGCAGGACGTGCCACCCGTGGTTTGTACCGNGTGCACCAATTTACCAAGGTAGAAATGTTCGCGTTTACTACGCCCGATGACAGCGAAGAGATGCTGGAGCACTTCTGTGGCATTGAATGCGATATCTTTGATGGCCTGGGGATTCCATACCGTGTAGTAGACACTGCTACCGGAGATTTGGGCGGGCCAGCCTACCGGAAATATGACCTCGAAGCATGGATGCCCGGTAGAGGCGACGATGGGGAATTCGGAGAAGTGACAAGTACGTCTAATTGCACGGATTTTCAGGCCAGACGCCTCAATGCACGTTATAAGGTCAAAGGCGAAAAGGGTACGAAATTCCTGCACACACTTAATGGCACTGCGATTGCAATTAGCCGTGCCATCATCGCAGTAATGGAAAACTACCAACAAGCTGATGGCTCCATCGTCGTACCTGAAGCACTGCGACCGTGGATGGGCAAGGAAGTCATCGGTCACGAGTCTTGAGCCAAAAAGTCTCTNTGTAATCTTATAAGATTGGCAAAAACGATCCCCATGAGCCTTCAGCACAGGTAAGTCAACATGCTATTAGTACTTGGTACGCACAACNCCAAGAAGCGCATCGAGCTTGAAGAGTTATTGGCGCCGCACGGCTTTGAATTAAAGACTCTCGCTGATTTTGAAGATGCAATCGAAGTGGAGGANACCGGCACGACATTCCAGCAAAACGCTGGTCTGAAGGCCAGTGAACAGGCCGTTAACTTAGGGCATTGGGTCATGGGCGAAGACAGCGGTATTTCCGTGGTAGCNCTGGACGGCAGGCCTGGCGTCTATTCAGCCCGATACAGTGGTGAGGGTGCTACTGATGANAAGAATAACGAGAAATTGTTATCAGAGCTGGACGGCATCCCACTGGAAAAACGAACCGCATACTATACGTGCCATATGGCTATTTCCGACCCTCAAGGCAATATCGTTATCTCATGTGAGGCGCGATGTTATGGCCGAATACTCTTTGAAGAGGATGGCGAAAATGGATTTGGATATGATCCGTTGTTTGAGATCCCGGAATATCATCAGACATTCGGACAGCTAAATCCTGCGGTTAAACGCACGCTCAGCCATCGATCGCGTGCAATGCGTCAGATACTGCCCAAACTACTGGAACTGAAGCGAAAGCATTCTTAATGCCGCNATGCTCAAGGAGCTATTCACAGTAAAACGAGACTGTGTGCTGAAGCTCTTCCAGTCTTACGGTGTTTTCGAGCAACACTGAGCGTGACCGTACAGCTCCATCTAAAGGATCGGAAAAAAACAGCTGAACACCTCGTGGGTGAAACTTGGCTTCGGTTACTTCTGACCAACTGCGTTTTTTTCGAATTCCGAGAATCGACTGCCGAAGTCCTGTTGGCCCAAGCTGGACGTATGTAGGAATCCACAGCCGCCATGACAATAGAAACAAAATGGCCACTAACAGCNCTGCCATTGCCCACTGGCTCGTTGTAATGACAACGACAAACCCGATTGAAAGATTGACAGCAGCAACAGCAAGGGAGAACCAGGTTCTGCTAACGAGCGGCCAGTTCCTGAATTCCATGCGGGGTCGAGGTAATACCGCCGATGTCGAACCGGCAGATGACGCACTCACCACGACGGGTTTGATCTGTTTTTCAGAACTTGCCATGCTGCTTTTCTCTCAAAGCATTTGTGTGTGCGTCAATTAGCTCTACGGATCATTCTGCGAACAAGCAACTCACTCACAGATGACTACTCTGTATTATTCGTTTGGAAGTCCAGCGGTTCTACATCTTTTTGTTTGATTGCACCACGAATCAAGAAAGTCATAACTGTGTATAACAATCCGCAAAACACTGACGTCACAACCACGATCATTGTGAAATGCTTATCAAGTAACGTCATATCCGGAGGAACAGCGGACTTNACAGGACGCCGCTTCACCGGGCCTTTTCCGTCTGCCTGAGCCTGCGCTTCAGCTCGCCACTTGTCCCAGTCCTTAATTCGTTGAACTGTCTCTTCTTCTGTCTGCGATTGAACTTNCTTTCGAGCCTGATCGATGGAAAAGTACGACAGGAATACGATGACACAAAGACCGACAAACCAAAGTGCTCGGGGACTCATCCAGATACCTCTACAGAATCAACAGGCGAATCAATGGATTGCACGAGGCATGAAACCTGATGTGCACCCGGCGTGAGTGAGGGAACGGTATGGTTACACTGATCCTCAGCAACGGGGCACCGATCTACGAATGGACAACCCGGATAGACTGAATCGGGGGATGGCACTTCGCCGACAAGTTTGATTCTTTGCTGAGATACTGTCGGATCTGGAACGGGCACAGCTGAAAGGAGCGCCTGTGTATATGGATGGGTTGGGCTCTGATACAAATCGTCAGAATCCGCCAGTTCCACAATCCGGCCCAGGTACATCACGCCAACACGATGTGCAATGTGGCGAACAACCGCCAAATCATGGGCAATAAAGACATAGGACAAACCCAGTTGCTGTTGTAGGTCCATCAATAAATTGATGACCTGTGCCTGAATGGATACGTCGAGTGCCGATACCGCTTCATCGCACACGATCAATTTCGGCTGTACCGCAAGTGCACGNGCAATCCCAATCCGCTGTCGCTGTCCGCCGGAGAATTCATGAGGATATCGGTTCATGTACCGCGGATTCAATCCAACCATATCCATCAGACGCATGACTTCNAGTCGCTGGTCGTCGCCACTGCATATATCGTGNACACTCAGTGGCTCGCTGATAATATTTCCAACGGTCATCCGAGGGTTCAGTGATGCATAGGGATCCTGAAAGATCATTTGCACACGCTGCCGAAGTGGCCGCATTTCAGATTCTTTCAGTGCNTCGATTTGCACGCCTTCNATATGAACTGAACCAGCTGTCGGCTTCACCAGCTTGAGAATTGCACGTGCAGTTGTGGATTTTCCGCATCCAGATTCGCCAACAAGGCCAAGCGTCTGACCTTCTGCAACATCAAAACTGATGCCGTCCACAGCACGAATAATNGTGGGCGGGCTAAACAAGCCGTTTGCAATCTTGAAGTGGACCTTCAGGTCACTGACCTGAAGAACGGGAACGGAGCTCATACGTCGACCTCCGTTTGTCTAATTGATGGTAAGTCCTGTATACAGGCATGTTCACGTGTTTGGTTTTTGTCGATGCTGACTAACGGCGGTACTGCTGACTTACACTCATCAACNCAATACTCACATCGAGGTGCAAATGCACAACCATCTCCAAGTTGCGTGAGATCCGGTGGCTGTCCTGGAATAGCCCGTAACATCCCACCATGTGATTCGTCCCATCGCAACGCCGAATTCAATAAGCCAAGTGAGTACGGATGATGCGGACTCGCGAAAATCTCACGCGTCGTTGCCTTCTCTACAGGTTTGCCGGCATACATGACCATCACGCGATGNCATGTATTAGCCACTACACCAAGATCATGCGTGATGAAAATGATAGCCGTACCCTCTTGTTGTTGTAATTCGCTCATCAACTCAAGAATCTGCGCCTGTATCGTCACATCCAGAGCTGTCGTCGGCTCATCGGCAATGAGAATATCCGGCTTACATGAAAGTGCCATGGCAATCATCACTCGTTGTCGCATGCCACCGGAAAACTGATGAGGGTANTCATCAATACGGCGTGATGCAGCGGGAATACCAACCTTTTCGAGCATTTCGATCGCATGTGCTCGAGCTTCCCGACGAGAATGTCCTAAATGCAACTGAGTTACTTCCGTGAGTTGCTCTTCAACAGTCAGGAACGGATTCAGTGCGGTCATCGGATCCTGNAAGATCATAGCGATTTTGTTACCGCGGATTTCTCTTATCTGATGGCTATTCATGGTCAGTAAATCGTCACCACGAAACCGTACTTCGCCTGATGTAATCTCACCGGGAGGTGATGGGATCAAGCCCATGATTGCCAGATTCGTCACGGACTTACCGGATCCGGATTCACCAACGATTCCCAGCGTCTCGCCCGACTCCAGTTGAAAACTGACACCGTTCACGGCGTTTACTGTGCCATTATCCGTATGGAAACAGACACCCAGATTTTCGACTTGTAAGAGTGGTTTGCTCATCAACTTTATTTATTCTTCATTTTCGGATCCAAGGCATCCCGTAATCCATCCCCAAGAAAACTCAATGCAAACAGGGTCAGTGCCAGCGTTAATCCCGGATAGAGGACTAGCCATCCGTAGGTCTTGATAGGCGTGATGACCTGTATACCCTCGTTTACCAGCAATCCCCATGAGACGTCGGGCGCCTCGACGCCTAAACCCAAGAAGGAAAGGAATGCTTCAAATCGCATCACGGCCGGAATCGTGAGAGTCAGGTAGACGATGACAATGCCCATGACATTGGGAATCAGATGTTTGAAAATAATGCGTGTCGGGCTCGCACCGATTGTGCGCGCCGCCTCGACGAATTGCTCGTTTTTCAACGAGATCACCTGTCCTCGCACGACACGTGCCATCGTCAGCCAGTAAATCATTCCGATCATGATGAAGAACACCTTGATCTGGTCGATACCCCATTTTTCCAAAACCGCTGCGATTTGATCTTCCTTCACGATCGTGATCATAAAAATCACAACGAAAATGAATGGGACAGAGTAAATGACATCAACGATTCTCATCATGATGTTATCAACTTTGCCGCCCATGAAACCGGAGATCGCACCATAACTGACACCGATCAACAGTGAGACAAACGTGGCAACAATTCCGACAATAATGGACACACGTGCGCCCCAAAAGACTCGCGAAAGTACATCACGGCCAAGGTTATCCGTTCCGCACAACGATGGAATCGACCACGTTCCAAACACGGAAAGTCGAATTCTTATCAACCATTGAGAAACGGTCCCCGGATTATTCCAAAGTGTCGTTACAAGTATTTCCTGCTTACGTGATGCGATCTCTGACTCGTTGGATAGCTTAGGTAGTTGTTCGTCGTTCTCAAAGATGCTCTCAGGATATAGTGGAACGGCACTCAAGCTTGGTGCGGACAACTGTCGCTGTTCGATGTCCTGGTAAATCGGTGACTGCAATGGCAGCAATGGTGTGAAGAATGCCAGTACGGCAAGCAGTATCAGAAATACTAGCGAAACCATGGCAGCTCGATTGCGTTTTAGCTGTTTCCAGGCATCCTGCCAAAGCGACGTTCCCTTAATGGAATTCGCTTCCTCCAGGATCCGCGCATAGTATTCCAAATCCCGTTTACCCGTATCCGGTACCGGTTGATTTGGAAGTTCTACGTTGTCAGAAATATCACTCAATTGCGAGCGTCCTATTCAACTTTTACCCTTGGATCGATCACACCGTAGGAAATATCCACCAGCGTATTCATCACATACAACAAGCAGGTGTATACGAGCACCATTCCCATAGCCAACGGGTAATCACGCTGTAATGCGGCTTCGATAAAGTGGCTGCCCATCCCTGGTAGATAGAAGATTCTTTCGACGATTAGTGAGCCCGTCAAAATACCGGCAACGGCTGGTCCCAGATAGGAAACCACCGGTAAGATTGCTCCACGAAGTGCATGCCGCACGACCACACGTCGTGTGGCAAGCCCCTTGGCATATGCTGTCCGAATGTAGTCCTGCCCAAGCACTTCCAGCATTCCAGTTCGTGTCAGCCTGGCGATGTATCCGGCAAACGGAGCCCCCAGACAAAGTGCAGGCAACAGGATCTGGGACAATTGGCCCCAGCCAGCAGCAGGAAAAATCGGAATCCAAAAAACAAACACAATGACGGCGACACTCGCTAATACAAAGCTCGGCACCGAGATTCCCAGTGTGGCGGCTGCCATAAAACCGACGTCCAGCGCGCTATTCCGCTTAATCGCCGATATCACTCCGCTTGTCATACCCAGCAACAGCGCAAATACCATTGCAAAGATTCCAAGGGAGGCAGATACCGGGAAACCCTGAGCAATCACTTCATCAACGTTGTAATCTGCCAGTCGAATACTCGGCCCGAACTTCTCGCCAATCGGATTCGCAACGATATCACGTATCCCGTTGAAATACTGAATGTGTACCGGATCGTTGAGGTTATATTTTTCAAGCAGGTTGCGTTCCACCTCTTCGGGTAACTGCCGTTCACCGTCAAACGGGCCACCCGGCACGGATCGCATCAGAAAAAAAGTGACTGTATAGACGATCCAAACCGTCAATATCGCCCAGCCGAGTCTTCGAAGTAAAAATGCAAACACGCGTCGATCCCCTAAGCGGCTCCCCTACCCTCTATTTATCTTCCACAGTTAAAACATGCAGTGGATGCACATCCTGAATGTTCGCTGAAAAGCCCTTCACGCGATCACTCACCATATTCTTTGATACGTAGTAGTAGATCGGAATGATTGGCTGCTCTTCCATGAGAATCTTCTCAGCATCTGAAAGAGCCTTCAGACGCTCGTCGCCACGTAGCGTCTTGGCAGATTCAATGAGTTCATCATATTGCTGATTGGACCAGTTCGTTTGGTTATTGGGTCCGTCAGTTACGAACATGTCAAGAAACGTATTGGGGTCCGGATAGTCGCCAATCCAACCAGCCCTGGCAATGTCAAACTGCGTTTCAGACACGTTTGATAAAAACGTACGCCACTCCATATTCTCCAAACGAACTTCAATTCCCAGGTTGTTCTTCCAATCCTGCTGAATGACCTGGGCAATAGCCTGGTGATTGTCATTCGTGTTGTACAGGATCCTCATGGTCGGGAATCCTTCACCGCCAGGGAATCCTGCTTCTGCGAGTAGTCTCTTAGCTTCTTTCACATTGAATTCACCACATTGGTAACCGTCGTAGCCGGCAAGCCCGGGAGGTACGTAAGATCGCGCGGGAATCTCACCGGCCTTGGAAACACGCTCAGTAATCTTTGCCTTATCCAATGCCATGTTCAATGCGCGCCTGACACGCACATCATCGAGCGGTTTTTGGTCTACATTTAATCGGTAGAAGTATGATGCAAGCATGGGCGCGGAAACAAAATCCTCTCGCGGCATTAAATCCTTCATGATCATAGTGGGCAATGACGTGAGCCAATCAACTTGTCCATTCATATACATGTTTAGCGCTGTCGTATCCGACTCCACGCTCAGTGCATCAATGATCTCAAGACTCACGCCCTTCGCATTCCAATACATGGGATTTTTGACAAGCCGTATCCGATCACGTATTCGGCGGTCATGCAGCAAGAACGGACCGTTGGTGACGATATTCTCCTGCTTCGTCCAACCCATAGCTCCATGGGTTTCAACTGTCTTGCGGTGAACAGGATACAACGGATAAAAGGCAACCAGATCTAAGAAATATGGCGTAGGTTCTACCAATTGCACGCTTAGGATTCGCTGATCACTTCCGCTTACTTTCAGCCCGACCGTCGATTGAAAATCCGGGAGCACATGAAAACACCGTGTGTATTCACCGGCAATACTCTCTGGAATCTCCTGGTCATCGGTGTGTTTGATGAACAACATTTCATGGGAGTCTCCACTGAGATCCAACTCATCCAAAATATGATCCGATGAATAGACTGTTACCTTGTACACCTCAATCGGTGTGTCACCCTCTTGCTCCGAATCACCGTGACCATGACTGCCACTGGCAGAATCGGTGGCGGATGCTTCAGCCCAGACCACGCCATTGGCGGCAGACCAAGTACCATGTGCAACTAATTTTCCGCGACTAATGGATGCTCGCGGAAACAACTCTGTCTTGGTTTGACGCTCACCGTGTTCGACTTCCACGATTTCACCCAACTCAATCGCGCCGGTGTTGTACTGCAATGCACCCTCGATGCTGTACAGTTGATAAACGTACTCAGATCCTGTCTCCGGATGTAGCATGCGTTGCCAGGACCACCGAAAATCTTCGGCGGTAACAGTATCACCGTTGGACCATGTAGCTGATTCGCGGATATGAAATGTATAGGTCTTACCGTCTTCACTGATTTCAAAAGTGTCTGCCATGCCCATTGTCACAGGACGCAACGGGATACTGTTCGTCTCATCAGGCTCCGTACCCGTTGGCATATTTCGCAGCAGGCCTTCAAACAACCCGTTAATAATTCGGCCTTCAGGGCTTCCAGTTGCAAGTGCCGGGTCGACTGTCTTAATCTCGGCGCCATTGTTATACGTGAAGTCGGCCGGCTCAAGTTGGCCGAAACTGATGGCGTACCCCAGTCCGGCAAGTAAAATGCCGATCGCTAAATACGGAAAGGAATTTCGGAGCCAGCGTGGGATCATTGTTGGGCAATCGGAAAATGAGCGAACCGGATGATCATATATTTCGGTGATTTCTGTTAGTTAAATAGTACATCGTTAGCGACTTATATAAAACAGATGCTTGCCTTACCCACCAAGAAACACGTACCTAACCAAGAAACACTACAGAACCACCTGTCCAATGCAAGGTTTCTTCTTGAACACGTCAATCTCGATTCATACAATGAGAGCCAACAGAGCAGATGTTCGGCTGAATGATCCTTGTGCCAATTCGGATCCCATCGGCATTTACGAACACCCCCCTCTTCCGGAATCTCATATCCCTAACGGTTTGTTACAAGCCGGCGCCAATCCGTATTTGTAGCAAATGAAACTAGTAATTAAACACATCAACAGATAATCATGTCTTTTGATATTTGATTTGGAGATTTCAATGCACGACTCTTCTCAGAGCCAAAACTCAAATCCTACAGATAACAAACTCCCGGACGAGTCGGCTGCAAACGATCTGAATCCAGTCACTGAATCAGTGAATAATCTACTGGCACCTGAGCAGATTACCGAAGTTGCGGATGCTATAGCTGCTGAACAAAGCACTACTTATCAAAGTCCTCCTCAACAGATCAAACACGATCTAGCTCACAGCCTCATTGATACATTCAAACTGCTTGCTGACGAAACGCGTCTGCGGTTGATCATCCTGCTGCTAAAAAATCAGGAAATGAACGTACGTTCATTATGCGATGCATTAGGCCAGAGTCAGCCGGCTGTCAGCCATCACTTGGCACTGCTTCGTGTTGCAGGCTTCGTTGATAAACGCCGCGAAGGTAAGCACAACTTCTATCACGTCTGCCACGGCAAAATTGAAGACGTACTGACTGCTCTGTTTCAGACCGTTCCAGGCCGTGATGCCTTCATCGAGTTTGAAGCCTTCCGAGTGGAGTATCACCCGCGTAAAGCAACACTCGCTCAGGGTGTAAATGAAGGGCAGCAGAGCGATAGCCAAAGTGTTTCCAGCTAGCAGCTGAAAACCGCGGCAGGGATAACGATATCGCATCTGTGTGTACATGTGCGGATACCAAACCTAGCTTTTCCGAACGGCCATGTAGCGTGACGGAATTTATTCACCAACGTCATCAAGCACCCACGCAGCTTTCATCGCCGCGCGAGGTTATTCTGGCCGTGCCGGAAATGCGTTCGGGCGTGAATCTTTCTCGGATCATGCGTGCTGCTGGATGTCTTGGAATCACTCAATTAATCGTCGAGGGAAATCGAAAAGCCGATCCGAAGATTTCACGAGGTGCTGAAGAACACTTATCGATTCGTCAATGTCGCACGCTTGAACCGGTCATTAAGAAACTAGCTGACGATAACTATCCGGTCATTGGACTGGAACAGACGACTGGTTCTCACAACCTGTTTACTTTTGATTTTCCAAAAAAGTGTATATTGCTCATCGGGCACGAACGCACAGGAATTCCCGAGTTGCAGTTAAAGCTCTGTGATGCGATGGTGGAGATTCCGGTGTTTGGATTCCCGGATAGTTATAATGCGAGTACTGCAGCGATCATGGCAATGTATGAGTACTGTAAACAGCACAGTTAGCCATCATGAAACCCGATCCCGCAAATCCTCAACCTACTGACTTCCAGTCTGTTCCCAAGGCAGTCGTGGGACGGCTGAGCCTTTATCTGCGCGAGTTACAGCATTTAACGCGTGACGGTATTGAGACCACCAATAGCAAACACCTTGGTATTCTGCTCGGCGTTACGCCAAGCCAAGTCCGCAAAGACCTCGCCTACTTCGGCCAGTTTGGGTATCCAGGAATAGGTTACCGTTGCAGCGAACTGATCGGAGCCATCAAGCAAATCATGGGCACCGATGCCGTATGGTCAGTGGCGCTAATTGGCATCGGAAANCTGGGCCGTGCATTACTGAGATACAAAGGATTCAACCGTCAGGGATTTCGAATCGTTGCCGCTTTTGACGCGGATCCGAATTTGGTGGGTCAGACCGTGGAAGGGGTTGATGTATATGCAATGGATATACTTACGGAGACGGTCAAGCAGCAGAATATTCGACTTGCTGCAATCGCTGTTCCGGCCGAAGCTTCTCAACAAGTTGCCGACATGCTGATCGATTCCGGGGTTGAGGGAATCCTCAATTTTGCACCCGTGATGTTGTCACTTCCTGATACGATCCAAGCAGTCGGAGTCGACTTGGCCATGGAGCTCGAACAACTCGCATTCACGGTTGTGAACAACAGAAAAAATGATTAAAACTACACGTTCTCTTAGGAGACTACCCGGTGGTGTAATGGTAACACTAGTGGTTTTGGTCCACTCATTCAAGGTTCGAGTCCTTGCCGGGTAGCTTTTTTATGCACTCAGCATACTCNTTGAGCATCACGACCATGANAGCAGGCATTTCTCTTCACTGCGCCTATCAAATACGGTACNAGCAAAAATTACCGCACATCGTGCCCGTAAATCTTACCTGACCGGCAGGACTCGTCCATAAANGCCGCAAATTTGCGAACATCGAGGTGTAGACTCGTGAGAAGGTAGGGTTTTGGACTATTTTTGCCGAGTAATTTACCTAAGGGCCGGTCTGCTATGACATTCTCTCAAGGCCTGAATTCTTAAACGTCGATACCAATTGTATGCCTCTACGTACGTGCTGCGCCTTTAGAGACCTTTATATAGGCGTTTTTCATGGTGGAGAGGTCATGCGGAACTGAAGTTTAACTGTTCTGTTTTGCATAAAAAACAGACCACATTTAACTGAAAAAGTCAGAATTTTCCGGCTCTCTGGATCGTTAGGGTTTAGAGTTTGACAGGTTGATTTCGGAGCCACGTGTGCCCGAATTGCCTGTCAAAATGAGAGTCCTTGGGAGAATCAAGTATGAAACCTAGTAGGAAATCACTGCTATTAGCAGTTGTGTCAGTGCTTCTCGCATTCGATACAGTTGCTGCATCCTACCTGGGAGTTGCAAGCTACCGGAATTGTGGCATTGTACAGCCGGAGCCGTTTTGTCAGGCTCGCGCTGNGTATCACACGGTCATGCGTACCCGCCGGCGCGTCGTTTTCGACCAGCAGCAAATTACTTGTTACAAAACTGTTTATGAAACAGTCATGGATACCAAGGAAATTGACTGTGTTAAGTATGTAAACGAAACGAAGCTGCGCGATGTCCAGTACACCGTGACACGCCCGATCTATGAAACGAAGTATCGCACGTGTAATTACACGATAACTAAGCCAGTCTGGGAAACGAAAACGCGAAACATCAATTACACGGTGCGCAAGCCCGTTTGGGAAACCAAAACTCGGAGTGTCCCCTACTCGACTATTAAGCCCGTATGGGAAACCAAATCACAGACGCTCAATTACACCATTCGCAAACCAGTGTATGAGACAAAGATTCGTACAACGCAGTACACTGTCCGCCGGCCTGTTTGGGAAACGAAGTCACGCACCGTCANTTACACCGTGAATAAGCCTGTCTGGGAAACCAAGACACGTACGATCAATTACACGATTCGTAAACCNGTATACGAAACAAAAACTCGCACGGTGAGCAACACTATTCTAAAGCCGGTTCATTACACGAAGACCATTCAAAGACGGACCGGTCATTTCGAAACCGAGATCATCGAATGCCCTGGGCCAATACGTACACGCGTCGTACGCGACCCAGGTTGTTGGACATGTGACCCATGTACCGGCCGAAGGATCTTCATCCCTGGCAGTTGCCGAGTAGTGCAATATCAATGCCCGCCTCGCCAGATCTGCAAGCGTGTTTGGGTTCCTGAAATCCAAACGTGCGAAATTCCATGTGTGCGATATCAGCGCGAGGTCGTGCAGAAACAAGTTCCATACACTGTATGTCGATGGGTCAACGAGCAAAAACAACGCACCTGTAGTTATCGAGTTTGCCGCATGGTTCCTGAAACCAAGCAGAAGACGATCAATTACAACGTTTGCCGTGTTGTCTCAGAGACGAAAACCCGGCAGACTCCATACACGGTTTGCCGNATCGTTCCAGAAACAAAATCGAAAACGATTAACTACCGTGTTTGCAAAATGGTACGCGAACAAAAAGTTAAGAANATTCAGTACCGTGTTTGCCGAATCGTTCCTGAAACCAAAACCAAAACGTGTACTTATCGCGTCTGCCGAATGGTGAAGGAAACAAAATCCAAGCAAGTGCCCTACACTGCATGCCGTTACCAAACGGAAAAGAAGGTCAAACAGGTGCCTTACACCGTTTGCAAGCCTGTGCACTACACGCGTACCGTTGTCACACGGCGTTGTGTGCCAAAACAGATTCCCTATACGGTGACACGTTGTGTACCTCGCGTCATCTGTGAACAGGTTCCGGTAACCATCTGTGTACCCAACCCGTGTGGATTACTTCGCAGACGGATTCTGCTCGACTGCTGCAGCTAGATCCTGAGGCAGTTCGATCTGGCTGTCCAAGGCCAACGTATCGTCGTCCCAATTGACGATAAAGATCAACGCGATCACATCATACACTCCGTGCGCAATCATCGGCGTTAAGAGTTGCTCACTGCTCTCATAGACGATTCCCAGATAGATGCTTACCACGAATACGATTGCAGCATACATCGGTGTGATTGCATGGAGCGCNGCAAATACAATTGAGACTATGATCACAGAGCCAATTTGCATGGGTGTATCTGGTAATAGAGTGCTGACCCAAGTCTGCAGATAGCCACGAAACAACCACTCCTCNCCGATACCTGCCAATAGTCCGACAACAACCAACTGCCAGGTAGAAAGCTCTTTCAGGATTGGCACGAACGATGTTCGAATCAATTCACGCAACCGTGCGACGCTAGGCAGNCTACTCGTTGCACTGAATACCAGCAGTAACAACATAGGTATCAGGGCAAAAAGTCCATATATAGATGCGGAAATCGCAGAAGTCTCACCCAGGATTTCATTAAGACTTCCTGCCCAACTCCATATACCGCACAATACACCGAGTCCTATAGCGATCGGAATCATCGCTGATTCAAAGATCAACGCAGTTTTGAAGAATCTGCGACCTGTATATTCGTTTTCCATGCTCATTACGCGAACATTATTGAGGTTTTGTGACCACATTTGTAAGTGTGAATTTAGACAATTTTTTCATTCCGNTGTCAATTGACACTTCCAAATACCCCTTGGTAGACTCAATTCCTGATAAAGGAAGTCTTAATTAACGGTAAACAAGGTCTTCTCTTTGACAATTGCATGTCAAGCTGGCCTTAAGTCGCTGTCTCATATAGAGTTAGCACCGTACAGAATCAGCCAGAACTGGTTTTAAAGCACGCGTTGGCCAATAGATTCTGACTAAAACAGACCCCTGAAACTGGGTAAAACGGTGATGAAAGTGGTCATCCGTTACCGCCAGAATNCAATCTGGCCGACATTTAATAAGCATTACGACAGAGAAATAGATTGAGGCAAAATGTCTGATACAAAGATGATTTATTACTTCGGTAAGGCAAAAACTGAAGGTGAAAGCTCACAGAAAGTGCTGCTTGGTGGTAAAGGTGCAAATCTTGCTGAAATGACAAGTATCGGATTGCCGGTGCCTCCTGGATTTACAATCACGACGGAAGTCTGTGGTCTTTACTATGAAGAAGGCGAACAACTCCCGAGCGGTCTGGATGAATCTGTAAAAGCGAACGTTGCAACGCTCGAAGAAGAGCTTGGCAAGAAATTTGGTGATGANACCAATCCACTGCTCGTTTCCGTTCGATCTGGTGCAGCGGTATCGATGCCGGGCATGATGGATACAATTCTCAATCTGGGTCTGACCGATGTTTCAGTAGCTGGTTTAGCAGAAAACACCGGCAACACGCGTTTCGCATACGATGCATATCGCCGATTGATCAATATGTTTGGCGATGTGGTGATGGAAGTACATCACGAACACTTCGAAGCAGCATTTGATGCCATCAAGGAGAAATACAACACATCCGAAGACACTGAGGTTCCTGCTGAAGGTCTTATCGAGTTGTGCGAAGCATACAAAGCGGTTTACAAGGAACACACNGGNGATGAATTCCCACAGGATCCATACCGCCANCTTGAACTTGCAATCGATGCTGTATTCCGTAGTTGGAATACAGCACGTGCAATTCGCTACCGCGAAGTAGAGAACATTCGCGGACTGCGAGGTACTGCTGTAAATGTTCAGTCCATGGCATACGGAAACATGGGCGAGTCAAGTGGAACTGGCGTTGCGTTTACTCGCAATCCGTCCACAGGTGACAACACGTTTTATGGCGAGTTCCTGATCAACGCACAGGGCGAAGACGTTGTTGCTGGTATCCGAACNCCGCAACCCGTTGCAGAAATGCCTGGATGGAGCACCGATGAAAAGCCAACGCTTGGCGCCGACGTCCACGCTCAATTGCTTGAGATCAAAGGGACACTTGAAAATCATTATCGAGACATGCANGACATCGAGTTCACGATCGAAAANGGTGATCTCTTCATGCTGCAAACGCGAACAGGTAAACGAACNGGTGCTGCTGCTGTGAAGATGGCATGTGAAATGGTCAGCGAAGGGCTCGTTGATGAGCAAACAGCTGTCAAACGAATTCCTGCCAATGATCTGACTCAATTGCTACTGCCAAGTTTCGACCCTGCTGCTAAACAGAATTCAGAAGTACTCACGGTTGGCCTTCCGGCATCACCCGGGGCTAGCTTCGGTAAGCTGGCCTTCACAGCAGACGAAGCTGTTGAACGTACNGCTGCAGGCGAAAAAGTCTTGTTAGTGCGTAAAGAAACAAGCCCGGAAGATGTGGATGGAATGCACTCTGCTGCAGGAATCCTGACGAGTACCGGTGGTATGACNAGTCATGCTGCTGTCGTTGCTCGTGGNTGGGGACGATGCTGTGTTGCAGGNGCCGGCGACGTACTGATTGATGAATCAGCTCGCACGATCACGGTCAACGGACAGACGTTCGATCATGACAGCGTGATATCGCTTGATGGTTCAACAGGTGAAGTAATGGCTGGCGAGATCGCCACAACCGACCCTGAATTGTCGGGGGACTTTGCAACCGTAATGGAATGGTCTGACAAATACCGCACATTAGCAATCCGCACCAACGCGGATGCACCTGCCGACGCTCAACGAGCTCGNGATTTTGGTGCCGAGGGCATCGGTTTATGCCGAACGGAACACATGTTCTTTGAGGGTGATCGAATNGTTGCCATGCGTGAAATGATTCTGGCTACCGACGAAGCCGCTCGTCGTGCAGCACTTGCCAAGTTGCTGCCATACCAGCGTGAAGACTTCGTTGGAATCTTTACTGCCATGAATGGCCTACCGGTTACCGTGCGACTGCTGGATCCGCCGCTACATGAATTCCTGCCGCACGATGAAGAGAATCAACAGCAGATGGCTGACCATATCGGCATCTCTATTGATGACGTAAAAGCACGTGTTTCACAACTTCACGAAGCAAACCCGATGCTCGGTCATCGTGGATGCCGATTGAGCGTAACTTATCCGGAAATCCTGGAAATGCAGGTGCGGGCCATCGTGGAAGCCGCAATCGAATGTGNCGCAAACGGCGTCGATGCTCATCCTGAAATCATGATTCCGCTCGTCGGAACNGATGCAGAATTGAAGCTGCTACGCGGAAAGACTGAAGAAACNATCGCGACCGTAAAAGAAGAAAAAGGCACGGGCGATCTGGATATATCAATCGGTACTATGATTGAGATTCCACGTGCAGCATTAACCGCTGATGCAGTGGCTCAACATGCAGATTTCTTCAGCTTCGGTACAAACGACCTGACTCAAATGACCTTTGGTTATAGCCGTGACGATGTAAATGGTTTCCTGCCGGATTACCTATCACAGGAAATCTTACCGGTAGATCCATTCCAGTCACTCGATACAACTGGCGTTGGGCAACTAGTCGCCATGGGTGTCGAAAAAGGTCGCAGTACACGCGGTGATCTAAAGGTTGGTATTTGTGGTGAACATGGTGGCGACCCGGCGTCGATCGCTTTCTGCCATCAGGTTGGGCTTAACTATGTTAGCTGCTCGCCGTTTAGAGTACCGATTGCACGTCTAGCTGCTGCACAAGCTGCACTAAACAGCTAACAACCCAGTAGCATTCGAATAAGCTGGTAAACTGTGTGCGATGAATCTGCGCGCACGTGCGGACTAACCACAGAATGCCGATTTGCCTGGCGATCATTTGAGCTTGGACCCTGAACCTCATGCCAATTTATCTGGACTACAATGCGACCACTCCTGTGGCACCGGAAGTCTGCCGGGCAATCTCTGAAAGCCTGCAACATCACTTTGGTAATCCGTCGAGTAGTCACTCGCTCGGACAGGCGGCCAAAGAATCGATCGACCGGTCCCGTGCTCAAGTAGCTGCAATGATTGGCGCCGACGACGGCGAAATCCTGTTTACATCCGGTGGTAGTGAAAGTAACAACATGGCCATCAAGGGCCTGTTGCATCGAAACTCCGGCGAACCAGGACATTTGATCATCTCAGCAATTGAGCATCCAGCCACGGTGGAGCCGGCGAATTATCTTCAACGTTGGGGGATTGAAGTTACTGTCGTTGGTTGTGATACAAGCGGCGTGATCGACGTCGAGGAAATCGAAAACGCGATTCAACCCAATACGCGTCTGGTCAGCATTATGCACGCCAATAATGAAATTGGCACCATTCAGCCGATCGCCGAAATCAGCACAATCTGCCGGCAGCAAGGAGTGCTGCTTCACACCGATGCAGCTCAGAGTATTGGTAAAGTACGNGTGGATGTAAACGAACTGGGTGTAGATTTACTGTCCATTGCCGGCCACAAGCTCTATGCACCAAAAGGGGTAGGAGCACTTTATATTCGAAGCGGCGTTGAATTGGAAAACTTGGTTCACGGAGCCGGTCACGAACAAGGCCGACGTGCTGGTACCGAAAACACTCCGTACTGGGTGGGACTGGGCAAAGCAGCTGAACTAATTACCAATTCCATTGACCAGCGGTTAGCTCACTTGTCCCAAATGAGAGATATTTTACTCCGTCGCCTCAACGAGCTGATTGACTCTCCATTGACCGTAAACGGTGCCGACGTAAATCGTTTGCCAAACACATTGAGTGTCAATTTCCCAAATGTGATTGGTTCAGAGTTACTCGCTGCGTCACCAGGTGTATGTGCATCTACAGGTGCTGCGTGCCACAGCGGTGAAACGAAGTTGTCCGCAACGCTCGCGGCAATTGGCCTGCATCCGGATATTGCGAAGGGGACTGTGCGACTAAGCGTCGGAACCCCGACAACACCCGATGAGATCGAACAGGCTGCAACGCTATTAGCTAAAGCCTGGGCGTCGCTGCAGTAATCACAAGATTGACGAGTACCTTATTTACGCGAAATTATCATGTCGCAAACAAGACATAGTACGGGAATCCCTGAACTGGATGATATGCTCGGAGGTGGTCTTATCCCGGGAACGCTTACGCTAGTTGCCGGCAGTACAGGGATCGGAAAGACACAACTGGGGATCCAGTACAACCAGGCTGGGATGACTGGAGAAGGGCGGCGGGGAATCATTTTTGACATGGCATCTCGCGGCGATTCTCAAAGCCACGCCGAATACGCCAAGAGTCTTTTCGATTGGGATATCGTACCGGTAGCAGCAGAAGCCAAAATCGATCTGGACACATTCTTCGATACCGTAGCCAAAATCGGAGACTACCTTCACGTGTTTGATTACCAGGGACGACGCGTCACGCGTCAGGATCTCGATTGGGACGATTGGCATGATTGGAATGCACAATTGAATGCCCGATTGCAAAACACGATTGCCTTTCTATACGGCAGCTTTATTGCAGGGTCACGTCGCGTTGTGGTTGATGGACTTGAGCCGGTTGACCGTGCACACGACTCCGTTCAACTCAACATGTTTGAATACATCTATCATCAGGTACTCCGAAAAGACCCTGAATGGGTTGCCCGGGATCTGCTACGTGAAAAATACAGAACNCATGCGGAAAAGGTCACCGCTGGGGCTTACGACAATTCAGACATTAGTTGCCTGATGTTATATACATCCCATGAGACCATGCTTGATGACCTGATTGAACGCCCGATCGCCGAGGGTGATGCCCTTAGCAATGCCAACACGCTGATCTACATGGGAAAGATCCGGGATGGAAATAAGATAGGACGGGGCATCTACATTGCGAAACATCGTGGCAGTGCGTGTGCTGAAGAAATTGTCCCGTACACGATTAATGACGATGGGCTGCAAATCGGGCAATTGCGGTAGATGGCCACATCAGTACAATTCAGTTATAGACGGCAACTAACCAATGCGTTAAGTCCGTCCGTTCACCTTGAAATCCAATCAACGCAAGTGAGAAATATCGTGTCTGATCTGAATGCACTTTATAACGAAGCCGACGCTCTCAAAGACGAGGGCAAGACTGACGAAGCTATTGAAAAGCTCAATGAACTTCTCGGCCAAGATGAAAAACATGCACTTGCACATTTTGCCTTGGCAGTTCTTTACGGACGTGTTAACAACCACGATAAGGCGGTTGAGCACGGCGAGACTGCTACAGATATCGAACCAACTGATCCATTCAGCTTTACCGCTTTGAGCGTGACTTACCAGCGAGCATATGCCGGAACTGGAAACATGGATTTCATTACGAAAGCTGAAACGGCTCGCGACAAAGCTCACGCGCTTCAAGCTCAGGCTGCTGCCGGAAATTGCGGCTCCGGTGGCTGTGGCAGCTGCTAATCTCGTCATCGGTTTGGACAAGTAATCTCTTGGTACGACTTCCACGGTAACAGCCTCTCTGCCCTCGGAGAAAAATGGCTGTGACATCTGTAGGGACTTCGGAAACAGATTTAAGCCGGATAATTGAAATATTCGATATANGTGATAGCGTGCTGAGTCGCTGTGCGCTTTATTAATCGAGAAGCAGTACAGATTCGATTCCTAATGTCGCGTAATCAGAATACAAATCTAGGGCACAGTTTGCTCGTCTGGTTGCTGGCCCTTTCCCTCGCGCATCCGGTCTGGTCACAAGAGAACNCGACGACCCAAAANCAACAAGAACAANAGCAGCNACAAGAACAAGCAGATCCTGCTATTCCAGAAACCGTCGTCACCGGGCGTCCGAATTTATTTCCACGTAATCCGTTAGATCCAAACGCCNTACTGACAATCAATCGATCGACGAGTTTAAGCAAGTACTCTG
>PAXU01000086.1 GCA_002714565.1 Rhodopirellula sp. | reverse complement strand
CCAGTAAGCTTCCGCCCTGAACGTATTCCATGATTAAGAACGGGCCTTCGGTGCTTTGACCATAATCATGGATCTCGATAATGTTGGGATGATTAAGTGCTGCAATGGACTGAGCTTCGGTTAGAAATCTCTGAACTGATTTTCTGCTACGCGCTGTTTTAGCGAGAATGCGTTTAATGGCGACGTTTCGTTTCAGACGCGTGTCGGTAGCCAGAAATACCTCTCCCATACCACCTTTGCCGAGCGTGCGCTCAATCGTGTATCTGTCGGACAGATCGATTAGTTCGGCGTCGTCATCTGTAAGTGCCAGATCATTGTCGATGTCACCAGAGGTGCTTTGATCTTCACGGCTGTTAGCATTGGTGTCGGCATTCTGGGTGTTCTCTTCACCCAAACTCCGGGCGAGATCTTCGTTATTCTCGCCTTTGGTTTGACCGCCCAGTGTGTCTTCGTTTGCAGACATGTTGGTATAAGCCTGAAGATAAATGCATTACGTAGAGCATTTATTTTAAATGCTTTGGCTTGGAAGTGCGAAAGGATTACAGAGGCTGCAGTCTCAGATTTAGTACAAGCAGTAAGCGGCTAATTTGAACTATCTGTTAGCTCTGCGCATTACGCTTGTGAGAGCTCAGGTGGGGAAAAATATCGCTCCGTCAGGTTGTGGCGGTGTTGATTGATCGGTGGGAAGTTTTAAACTTGTTTGCTATTTGTAGTGAGCAGTGGTAAATAGTTCCCGCTTGATGAATACTGAAAGTAACTAGAAGAAGATTCGAATAGAGGCTATCGGGCATCTCAACTCAAACAGAAGAGAATATCCCCATGTTTCGTCCTCGTAATGTTGCCATGATGTTGCTGAGTATCGGTCTCGTCTTTGCCCAGAATGATAAAACCGTGAATCTTGCTCGAGGCGACGAGGGAGCGGACTGGAGGAAACCCTTCGTACCGGACGACCACACCGTCGTACTGTACCAATTTGACGAGGGCGAAGGAAACAACAGCACACGATGCGTTGGGCGACCCTGCCCTGACGTTGCGGGCCAATAGGCAGGCGGTATGAGGCCAGCGTCCCGGTTTCGGCGCGACAACGCGTTTTGAACGCCGCGAAGATGATACGAACCTCCTGATTGGACCGACGAACAACGACAAGCTCCATTTGCGGCCTTGCATGCAAGCATGGACAATCGAAGCATGGGTGCGTTATACCGGCGCCGGGACTACCTACGGCAATATCTGCGGCACCGACGACGAAGGTTTGGGTCTACCCATCGGGATGCGAGGCGGCTGGAACTTTTTGCTGAGCAGTGGACCAAAAAAACGGTATTGTTCCATCTGGTCGCTTCATAGGCTCGCATCGGCGCAGGGGTAGCGACACCAGTGGCCTGATGTGGGCCGATTACGCTGGGGGCACTTCACCGGTGCGGAGCCCGCCCTGGTCATCGACAATCAATGGCACCATGTCGTCTGGCAGTTCCGCTATCGGGATCAGACGCATTATTACTTTCTCGACGGCGAACTCGTCTGGCAGATGAACAACTCGGATGGGCGGAAATTGATGAACAACCGGCAGCACGACGCCCAATTCAGCGTCAGTACGCGTCTGACCGGCTACGCCAAGTACGGAGGCGGATTCAACTACCACCAACCTGGCAACTTTTTTGGTCAGATTGGTGAAATCCGCATCTCGAACATCAGGCGATATTGACAAACCAACCCTCAACCAAATCCTCAGTGATTACTTGAGTTAGCTTGATTTTTTGGCTAAATGTAGTAGCAAACGCCCTGACGCGGCGTGTGCAAGTCTTTTGGTGGGCCAGTCCCGAAGCTATCAAGAACGAGAATGGAAACTGGGGACAAACACGCAGTGTCCGGGAAATTCATTCCTGGTGCTAAGAACGGCACCACGCAATTAAGCAGTGACCGCTGCGACAAGGAAACCGATTTCCTGACATGGCTCTTTAGACAACGGCGGGGATAATTTTTCGTTTCCCCGGATCAATCAGGGAAAAGGAGGTTGTCCTCACTAGCTGGCTCCGGACGGTACTTGAGCTTCAATTCGCGTACCTGCCCTTTACTGAGAAATTGGCTCGCCCACTCATCGAAATAAGTTTCGGAATCTCCGTACACCGGCTGGTGCGGATGTTGCAATGCCTCGGTCTCCAGTTCTGCGGTGGATTTTCTCCGTTGCTGGCTGCACCAAACGTTCCAGTCGCGGAGATATTTACGCATCATCAGGCCAATCAAGGCGGTGAAAATCGCCAATCCTACCATGACAATCAGGCCATTCCGCTCGACGAATTCATCTAGGAAAAAGAGGGAGGGGATAGCCGTCACGTAGAAATGGATTCCGCAGAGGATTGTGAGCACTGCCGTCAGCAAGGTAAACCCCAGCAAGCCGTTCATCCAGGGTTTCACGTCCTTGGGGCGGAAGAGATGGAACCCACAGTGAAGGCAGAGATAGTAAACCGTCTGGTTTTGGCGGCTCCCAGAAGCTTTGAACTCGTACTGGCTATGGCACTGGCACTTGGCACACCAGTAAGCGCGGCTGTTGGGAATGCAATGATTGATTTCGCTAATATGTCTCATGGGGCACTCGATGAAACTGCTAAACGCTAACCTGATGCGACAACGCCTGCCGATCTTATCAGATGGCAGGCATCACGGCAAAAGTTGTCGTTGTCTCGACTTCAAGAGATTNCGATTTGCGGGCCGAGCGTGTTCCGNCCGCTCTTCACGGGCATTGCNTGAATTTCCTCGNTGGTCTTGAGGTAGGTCGCGCCGCNAATTTGTGCGTGATTGTGAATCACCATCACCGGAACTCTAATCATCCGCGCCCTGAATCGCCCAGTAATGCACCTATGATGAGTAGAGACTTACATCAAGAAAATGGATGGCAAGATGAAACGATTTCTAATACTGATTGTGCTAGTGCTGGCTGGGTGTGGCATCCGCTCAGAAAATGAAAATCCAAAGTCGCAACAAAACTCTGGGGGGGAAAAGACTTTACTAACTGCCGAGGAAGCGGCAAGCCTTTTCGCGAATGAGGTCGGGCGTTGGAAAATTACAGGGAAGAACATCCCCGTGGGCGGCGACGTGGAGCCTTTTGACGACATATTGGAGGCTCGTTGGAGGGTAAAGGGGAAATCTATCGAGTTCACTGTTAGTCCATTAATCAATGGGAAGAGAGTGCCCTTNGTCACGCAGAGAGAATACGATCCCCAGGAGGGCGTGTTCATATGGCGTACCAAGGGCGAAGGGTTTCCTGTNACTTCAGGCCGGGACCATTACGATCCGGCAACCAAGACCTATCGGGGGACATATATTCACCCCGACGGGGCTAAGGAAACCAAGAAGTGCCAGCTGGTCAGTAAGGACAAAATGCTGATCAAAAGTATATTCGAGTTGGATGATAAGGTTGTCTTTTCTCGCGAAATGATTGTAACACGCTTGGTTAACACCGAAGAGACTGGAGATCTTCCCGCTGATAAAAATAGCAGCGACAAAAGTCGGGGCGAGGACAAAACTAACGACATGGCTGTGGGACTTACAAACGAGCAAGCTGCCGAAATCATGGCTTGGGAAATCGGCGAGTGGAGCATTACGGGACAACGCATGTCCGAAAATGGAGAACCCCAACTAGTTAAAATGACCAAGACAGTTCGCTGGAAGGAAAAAGGGAAATCGTTAGAGTATCAGTTCGATCTGTTAGAAAATGGCCAACCGGTGACCTACCGCGGCCTCCAGACATTCAATGCGGTCGAAAATCTTTTTGTTTACCGTGCAAAATGGGGTGAAAACCCGGAGACAATTTCATACGAGCGGTACGATCCCTCTACACGCACCACCTCCAGCTATTTCTTTCCGACCACGTCCCCGTCAGACAACAAAACTGTCACCGTTAGCCGCCGTGTTGGCGACGATAAAACTGAACAGACAATGGAAGTGTTTCACAAAGGCCAGCGGGTTTTCTCACACGAATTGGTCTCGACTCGGATCAAGGCCGGTGAAAAAAACGTATCCCCTTGAACGACTTAAATTCCATCACTCAAGAACTGGCCAAAAGCTGTAGCAGATCGAAAACTTAAGGTACTCAGAAGCCCTTCAACACCTTCATCAACAAATACAAGAAGCAGTAACAAATGAATGGGCTAGAGCCAGAAAAGGTGCCAAACCCAGGTTTAATCGTCTCAGTGTTTTGGAGGTTAGCTTCATGCTTTATGAACCAGTAAACGAGAAAGAGCCAAGCGATAATCAACAATTGGTAATAGGAGAAGAGGATGATAAGGGCTTAGGGTGTCTTGGGTGTTCTCTTGAAGCGTTGGCTATATTCTCAGGGGTTATCATGTTTTGGCTTTACTTAGTTTCATAACCAAGCGNCTTGGNCTTGGCGAAATCANCATTGGCCGTGCCGGCAATGGAAGTAATGATCCCGGTATAAGTGCAAACTGGCCTCTTTTCACTTCCGCTGTTAAAATAGCAACGGCTATCAAAACATCCCTTCTTCAAACCACCAGCCTATCCCGGTTCCATGCAGAACCAACACAACTCCAACAGCCGGCACCGACAACAACGGCGACAGTTTATCCAAAGACTCGGGCTCTGCTCCACGCTACCGTTCTTCCCGTCCATAAACCAACTCGCCGCGCAATCCTCCAAGCCCCCAAAAAGACTGGTATGCGTCGGGACGGAGTACGGGATGCACGCGCCTGCATTTTTTCCCACAACCACCGGATCGAACTACAGGCTTCCGGAACTATTGCAACCGCTCCAAAACGTCCGTGAATTATTCACCGTAATCGAAGGTCTCGACCATCAACTCGGCGGCGGCCACAAAGGAGTGCAGGGGTTCCTCACCGGAGAACGGTTCAGCTTCTCAAAATCGTCCATGTACTCCATGGACCAGTACGCTGCTGACCGGATCGGAAACAACACCCGCTTCCCATCGCTCACCTTAGATCTACATGGAAGCAACTCCTGGTCATGGAATCGCTATGGCGTCAAAATGCGGGGCATCGGCGATCCGGCGCAGCTTTTTGATATGCTTTTCAAACCTCTGCTCGCCTCACAGAAAGAGCAGGCCACCGGCGAAATTAATATTGAAAAAAGCGTCCTCGACACGGTTGCCCGCAGTGCCAGGCAGTTGGAAAAAAAACTCGGCTCGCAGGATCGTCACAAGTTTCAAGAATACCTCAATGCGATCGAAGAAACCCAGCGGCGGCTCAGCCGCGCCGGCTACTGGATCGGAAAGGACAAACCGGTAGTCCCCGGTAGTGAAGATGCCCTGCAGCACAAGTCCGGCGGCGAAGAACGCCGCTTCGTTGCCATGCGCAGTATGTTCGACCTCTGTGCACTCGCATTCCGCACCGACTCAACCCGCATAGTCACCATGCATGTACCCGGCGGCAACGGCGTACTAAAACTGGATGGCATCAATGATGGATATCACTCGCTGAGTCATCATGGTCAGGATCCAAAGAAAATCGAACAACTCAAACAGATCGAACTGGAATACATCAAAGAACTGGCACACTTCATCCAGACACTCAAAGATATCCCCGAAGAAAATGGATCCATGCTTGATCATACGCTGATTTATTTCGGCAGTGGAATGGGCAATGCCAGCAGCCATTCCAACCGTAATCTACCCGTACTCCTAGCCGGTGGGAACATGAAACACGGAAGCTCGCTGAAATACGAGCAGGACAGTAAACCTCTGTGCGATCTCTATGTCTCCATGCTGCAGTGGATGGGCGTGGAAACTGACTCGTTTAGCAGCAGCCGCGGAAATATGTCGGAGTTGTTCTAACGTGAAGCTCAAATCACCATATATGCTCTTGAGCCCACTACTGACCGCCCTAATATTGATCTGTCAATTCCAACAGGAGCTGCTCGGGGCAGAAGCGCCGCTTCGCCTGTTTCTGAGGCAGTACTGCAGCGACTGCCACGGCAATCAAGATCCCGCTGGCGATCTTAATTTCAACCAACCGCTGACATCGTCGCAGCTGAAGAATATCTTTGACCAACTGGCCTACCGTCAGATGCCACCGCGCGAGGCTAAGCAACCTACCACGACCGAGCTAATCGATATCATCGGCGTCCTTTCTGGACGACTCGATCAGCAGACCGAAACCACCATTCCCCGCGGTACGCTGATGAGACGACTCAACCAGCGAGAGTATAACCATACCCTGCGTGATCTTTTGCGTGTCGATATCGAGTACAATCCCTCCCGATCCTTTCCACCAGACAATGAATTTGCCGGAACCGATAATGTCGGTTTCGCGTTGGTATTTTCACCTGCCCTAATGCGGGAAGCCATGCTGGCAGCCGATGACGTGCTGCACCGAGCGATCCGCTTCGGCCCGCAACCGATCAGCGAGATCCACCGGATACTTCCTGAGGATGCAACCCGACCGGTCTATCAAAATGGTGATTATGTCAAGATTGTGACCGGTACCGAGGACGGATTTCAGCAATTCCGGCCCGGATCAAAAGATATCGCCGAACTAGCTCAAGGGAACTATCACATACGAGTGCATGCCATGTCGCTGCATTCTGACTTTAAGGGAGTGGGGCAGATTGACGGGCCGGTTAGGATGAAGGTTCGCGTCGGGCCTCCCGGGAAACAGGCTGAAGCCGGCTCAAGGCGACTGGTGGATGAAGTCGACGTACCGGACGATAAACCAACGACGTTCCATTTCACGGCCAGACTGGAAAAAGGCCAGGTACCCATCGTCTCCTTTGCCAATGGGCATCGCGGTTCGTTTAAAAATCTAGTGAAACACCGATACGGTCCCGATGCCCGTCAGACCCGCCAACCCATCATGGAAAAATATGACGGGCCCCAGTTACGGGTTTATTGGATGGAAGTCGAAGGGCCTCTGTTTGACCAGTGGCCACCGGCCGGTAACCTGCTGGTATTTGGAGAACAAATGCAGCCACAGAGCCAGCAGTACATAAGCGAGGTACTGCATACGTTTGTACAGCGTGCTTTCCGGCGCAAAGTGGATGATGACAGCGTACAACCTTTTCTGGACCTCTATCAGAAGTTGCGGGAAAACGGGCATCCTTTTGAAAAAGCGATCCACACAACTTTGAAGGCCATACTGGGTTCGCCCGCTTTTCTATATCACTATGAAACGGAAGGGGAACTTGATTCCTACAGCCTAGTCAATCGACTCTCATATTTTCTCTGGAACACCATGCCAGACCAGCAACTGCGGGATCTCGCTGATCAGGGAATGCCCTCACGCGACCAACTGATCAAACAGGTAGATCGGATGCTTGATGATCCCCGTGCGGAAGATTTCATCCGCAGTTTTGTGGATAACTGGTTAGGAATCGGAAAGCTCGGGGAAATGCCGCCGGATCCAAAACGGTTTGCAGATTATTACACGGGCAACCTGCAGGAGGCGATGAAACGTGAAAGCCAGTTGCTCTTCAAGTCGCTGCTAGAGACGAATGGCCCGGTTCTCGACCTGCTGCATTCCAACTACACCTATCTTAACGAACGCCTCGCTCAACATTACGGGATCGCCGGGGTGGCCGGCGACGAATTTCGACGCGTTCACCTTCCGGATAATTCCCGACGGGGCGGAGTCCTTACTCAGGCGAGCGTACTTACCGTTACATCGAACGGCACGGCAACGTCGCCCGTGGTGCGGGGTGTCTGGATTCTTGAAAATATCCTTGGCAAACAGGTAAAGCCGCCACCAGATGATATTAAACCAATCGAACCGGACACCCGCGGAGCGACCACCATCCGAC
The DNA here is from genome assembly GCA_002714565.1 of Rhodopirellula sp. Lineage (GTDB taxonomy): Bacteria > Planctomycetota > Planctomycetia > Pirellulales > Pirellulaceae > UBA11883. Next base: position 6,810 of record PAXU01000086.1, on the reverse strand, counting down.
AGCAACTGGCAAAACATCAGGAGCAGGAATCCTGTGCCGTTTGTCACCGACAAATCGATCCGCTGGGCTTCAGTATGGAACAGTTCGACCCAGTTGGACTCTTTCGGGAGAACTACACGCATCGGCGCAAGATTCAGACCGACGTGGTGCTGGCGGATGGCCGAGAGCTGGATGGGGCAGAGCAACTAAAACAAGCACTCATCGATCAGCCTGCAGACTTCATCCGCTGCCTGACCGAAAAACTACTGGTCTATGCTACCGGCGGCACACTGCAGAGACACGAGTATGCGGAGGTTTTCGAGCTTGTCGATCGCGTGCAGCGTCAACAGCATGGCCTGCGCGACCTGATTGTCGAAATTACGTTAAGCGACGCATTTCGCACAAAATAATTTTCGGAACCCTCTATATAGTAATTGCAGCCATAGTATCGGTATTGGCTATTGGTGTTGTTGGGTGTGGCTCTGATGAGATTGCCACATCACCTGCTACTGAACAGCTCTCGACCGGCGAGATTATCGAGCAGGTTAATGCGAGCGGAAAAATCACCGGAACTCTAATCACCCGCGCCCTGAATCGCCGCGTAATGCACCTGTGATGAGTAGAGACTTACATCAACAAAATGGATGACAAGATGAAACGATTTCTAATACTGATTGTGCTACTGCTGGCTGGGTGTGGTGAATCTGAGAAGGCCGTCCAAGAGACTGAGGAGGCTGTCCAGGAGACTGTCCAAGAGACCGAGGACGTTTTTGTTCAGCTCAGTAAGGCAATCATCTATTTTNAAAGAGCANGGGGAANTACTAAACAATCTAAAGNTCATTACCGACCAACAAGCGGAAATAATAGTTGACACTTATCATACAAAGCATGTGCACTGGGATGCTAACTTCAATCCATTAGGTCTTCCATTGAATGGATTAAGTTCTATCACTAACAATCAAGCTGAAATCTTAGGTGAGGTTCGATACNAACCNGAAAAAGATGANTTTTGCACTCTTTATTTAAACGGCTTAAAGTCAATTAATGAGGAACAGGCAAAGGGTCTGAGCAAAGCCGAAAGTCTTGAATTAAACGGCTTAACCTCCATCACTGACCAGCAAGCGGAAAGCCTGAGTAGAGTGGAGGACCTTTATCTAAATGGTTTAACATCGATCTCTGATCAACAAGCGGAAAGCCTGAGTAAGGTTGAGTACCTTCATCTGAATGGCTTAACGTCGATCACTGACCAGCAAGCGGAAAGCCTGAGTAGAGTGGAGGACCTTCATCTGAATGGTTTAACATCGATCTCTGATCAACAGGCGGAAAGCTTGAGTAATCGTAGTTCCTTAGAACTCAACAGTTTAAACTCGATCTCCGATCAACAGGCGGAAAACCTGAGTAATATAGGATGGCTTGAATTAAACGGCTTAACCTCCATCACTGACGAACAGGCAGAGAGTCTGAGTAACGTTCATAACAGGCTTGAATTAAACGGCTTAACATCTCTCACTGACGAGCAGACAGAAAGTCTCAGTAAGGTTGAGTACCTATATCTAAATGGCTTAACGTCGATCACGGATCAACAGGCGGAAAGCTTGAACAACGGCGAAGGTCTAGTAGAAAATATCGACCAAAACAATCGCTATCACATAGAACTCAACGGTTTAACGTCAATCTCAAATCAACAGGCAGAAAACCTTAGTAAGATAGGGAATCTTGAATTAAACGGACTAACTTCGATCACGGATCAGCAGGCGGTAAGTCTAGGTAAAACCGGAAGTCTGGAATTGGGGGGATTAACATCGATAACCGATGAGCAAGCAAANAGCTTACGTAAAATACCGTTAGGTTTAGTGATCTCTGATGCCTGCTATGACGTGGTTTCCAAATATATGGAAATTGGGCTGACTAAAGCTTCCGAGAAAAAATATTAGAACTTCTTTGTCAGAAAGATGATTTCTAACGGTTAATTGATAAATACAAGAATCAGTAACGCCACCACATTTCCTTGCCCGGTGGTAACCGCGACTCCACGTGGTGAATGCAGATTATTACCAACCGCCCGTTCGAATCGTTAACGTCTTACTTCCCAGGTTCCAGCAGATGTGATTGTGATGATGCTGGAATCCATGCTTGAGCCGATACTAACCGTACTATTGCCCTCCTTGTCCACGTTGGTTTTGATCGTGCGAGCGACTTCACGGGCTGGCTNGCCTTCATCAAACGGGACCAATACGCTCAAGAAGACTTCGGTCGTACTAGCTTTCAAGACCGCCTTCGCGTGGGAGTTTTGCGTTGGGTAGTATTCGAANCCCAGCGGACGCGAAATGTCAGCTGAAGTGGCGTGCGCTGTAACACCGAAAGTTCTTCCTTCACCCGGATGAATCCATAGGAGAATTCGCTTCGGCTTTGTTTGCCACCAAGCATGGTCCCATGCCGGAGCNTCGAACCAGTTNCGTTTGGGATCGTGCTGCACTGGCCCGCGGTCGGACCTGTTATCTTCTTGCCAATTNGCATCGGGTCGCAATAACCAACAGGGACCAGCGAGATAGCCATCGACGTATTNCCCCGCTTCGTAAGAATCACGCACAACGAGGTAACCTTCGCGAGTCAATACCGTTTGACGCGTCCAGCGACTGTGTGGTCCGAAGTAATTTCGATAACGAAACTGCCCAAAGGAATCTTCATTGCGATTTTCAGATCGAAGCGACTCGCGTTCGAGGATCCCGCCGCGTGCATCGTAGGTCAAGTATTCCATGCGATCGTTCAGTTTAAAACCTGCTTGATGCCCGCCGCGTGTGCCTATGTTGTTGCTGCCAGAAGAAATACGGCCGTTGTGATCGATGATCAGGCGCGTGTATTCGTTGGCTGCATTAAAAGTCATGCCGATCTTTTCCAGACGTACCGAGTAGCGAACATCCTTCTTTCCACGTATACGAATCGCTGGCCCTTGAGGACCGTCTACAAAGGATACGAATTCATTGACCGGATCGCCGCCTTTCCACACGACCTCTTTTTCGCTTTCCTGGCTTTCGGCCATCATTACAGTAAAGCTCGTCGGGGCTTGCTTCCAAGATGAAATCAGTGGGAAGTCACCATTGGGGCCGGAGAGACGCGGAATTCCGAATTCAACCACGGAATCAACCAACTGGAATTCAAGTGACTCCAGGCGAAAATCGTTGTTTAGATACCAATAGCCATCCATGTTGCCGTGTGCGTAGCCGATCTTGGCATCGTCTGACCGACGAAACAAACCGACCATGGAATCGTAATTCCAGCGACGAGAGTCGGGGCCATGACGACTGTTGAGTAGACCCGGCAGTGGCATCGAAGCCGTCTTCCAAGTGCCGTACGGAATATCGCCGGCGCGCCCAGTCACAAAATCGACCGCCGGATGCTGTACCCACAGGGCGTCATAGGCTGCAGGAAACTTCATGACGTTGCTGTTGTACTTGCCGGAAGTATGCAGGAACTTTGCGCCATGAGCGGCGTACTCGTAGAGTTGCCCCATGACGTCGTCGTTGTAGTGCATGTAGTTGTTGTTGCGATCGTATAGGTAGAACGACGCGAAGGGCTTTCCCGATTCACGACTCGGACAAAGGTAAAGCCGCTCGGGCACGTCATGTTTCCCCGTACTGTAATAACCGACCTTCGAACCGCCGTTGGGAGCCTGCGGTTCCATTCCTTGTTTAATGAACCAAGCATAGCGCTGCTTGTAAGCGGCCATGTACTCTGCCGGAACGTCGCGATCTGTCGGCGGCCGGCCGCCGAGACTCGCTTGCTCTGATGCCCAAAGAAACTCGGGAGATTTGAACTCCTTCGCCAGTCGATACCAAACGTGGGCGTCGTTGTGGTCGCCGTTATAATAGGCGGCATCCCACGGATTCGAGTAGGCTTTATCTCGATCCGTCACGACAAACGAACCGGAGTTCGGATTGCCTCTTACACCGCCTCCGTGAACGTAGTCAAGGTATCGCCGTACGTGGCCATAGACGAAGTCCCGTTCCGATTCAAACTTGTTCAACCCTTCTGCCATGTCCAGAAAGCCGTCAAGATAGATCGGTCCATAGGGGAAATAGTTGGTTTCTGTCGTGTCGCCGTATTCCTTCACCTCTCGCCAAAGGGCATCTAGCCAGCGGCGGTGACGAGTTGCCTGGGGCAAGTCCGGAAAAATCTGCAATGCGATGGCCGGACCTCCGTTCATTCCATAAGGGCGGTTGTTAGCGCCTCGCTCTACGTTCTCGTAATCGAAACTCTTTGATAACGCCTCGCTAACAATCTTGCGAAACTTCGCCTGTTCCTCTGCGGTAAGCATCTCTTGTCGCATGAGTTCCTCATAAATCCGCAAGCGGCCGCCGCTGCCCCACGCGCCGTGTCCCGAAAAGAAGGTCTTATAGGATCCGTCTTTGCCTTCGCGATCGAGAATGCTCCGGAAATAGGCTTGCAGAATAATGATCGCATTTTTCTCTTCTCGGCCGCCGTCGATATATCGTGACAGTAGCCGATCCCATTCCCACGCGCCGCGGTGTGCAGCGAACTGGCTTTTACGTACCGCCTCGGCCATGGCATTGATGTTTTTTACATTCTCGTAAGACGGTCGTGGGTGGCCAGTCGCAAGATCAGTGGCTTCTTCAGCGGAATTTGTGGTTGTGAGAATAGCGATGAAGCTAATCACCAAAACTACTTGGTTTCTCTTATCAGTCATGCAATTCCAACCTTNGCAAGGTGACAGTTATTTACTTCGTGTTACCGACCACGTGCCGTCGCTGTGAATCNAGATCTGAACATCGCNGATTTNTGCAGAGAAAGTCCCTGTGTCGAGGATCGATGTTCTAATCGTCTTTGCNATTGCCTCTGGAATTTCATCTNCGGTGTGAGGTGCAAATACGCTCAGNAACTGCTCGGTGTTGCCACTGCTGACAGATCGGTAACCGAACGTCGTAATGTTTGGCAAACCATCTTGGGTATGAGTTTGCTTGATCGATCCAAAGTTCATGTTGCCATCATCGTGCAGATGCAAAACTACTCGCATCTTTTCTTTTTGCCACCATGCATGATCAAGTGCCGGCGCATCAAACCAACTTCTCTCTTGNATTCCCACGGTGGTTTGCTCGTCGATTCCCAGATGCCAAACCGGCCCCGCCAAGTACTCGTCGTTAAGCGTGTTGCCCGGAGTATATGAATCCGCAACCACGAAATAACCTTCTGCAGTGAGAACAGATCGACGAATCCAGTGGCTTCCCGGTCCATAGTAATTTTCAAATGCGAATTGACCGAAGCAATCGCCCCTCTTNTTGTTTTCCGCTTTGAGCAACTTGGGGAGATGTTTGGTTGACCCCATCCTCAGAAAATCACGATCTGTACCCTGTCGATCAGGATGCAAAGGAAAGGTGTGAGTGTTGTGGAGCACCAGCAGCAAATCCAGACTTTCCTCACCCGTGCCTCCNCCTTTTAGTTGGTTGTCGGAATAAACATTGTTGTACTTTCCAGACGTGTGTAAGTACTTGGCACCATTGACGGAATATTCGTAGAGATGCCCGGTGATGTTGTCCAAGTGGCCATCTTTTTCGTCAAACAAGAAGAAAGCNNCGAAGGGCTTATGTGGGTCCCGACCGGAGTTCAAATACAAACGTTCCGGAATCTTGTGCTTTTGCGCACTNAGCAGGCCAACCGATGCTCGACTCGCAGGGAGTTTCGGCNTTATCCCATGTTTTATAAACCAANCGAATCGTCGATTGAAAACCGCTTGGTACGCGGCAGGCACTTTTCCGTCAGGTGGGCGGCCACCGAGGATAACTTGTTCGGCAGCCCAAAGGTATTCTGGACTGTTGTAGTGCTGGGCAAGTCGATACCAAAAGTGACCATCGCGGCTCGAAGTTTCGACTTGGTAATAACCGACATTCCAAGGGTCAGCATAGAGTGTTTCGAGGTCTTCTCGAACGCGAGAACCAGCGTTNGGGTTCCCTTTGACTCCGCCACCATGATTGAATTGCAGGCAACGTTGTCCGATCGANTTTATTAAGTCGCGTTCCGAGTGGATTCGACCAGTCGCTTCCGCAACATCCAACATCCCGTGAAGAAAGATGGGGCCATACGGGTAGTAAGTCCACTCGGTCCAATCACCGAATTCCGCCAAATGTTGCCAAATCCGGNCAATCCATGCCCGGGCCTCTTTTGCTTGTGGAGCATCGGGAAACAGTTTCAATGCCAAGGCAACTCCGCCTGCATTCCCAAACGAGTGGTTGTCAGCCTGTTGCGATCCGTCTGTGAAGTCCAAGAACTTTCGCTCCAGACTTTGATGGACAATTTGTCGAAAGCGAGTTNGTTCTTCGTCGGTCAACATTCCCTGGCGAGCCAACTCNTCATAAATCCGCATACGAGCGGCTCCGCCCCATCCNCCGTGATACCCACCGCCATGCAAATCGCGCTGCAAAGTTCGGTTGCCGACTTCCAAGACACGCTCGCGTTTGTCTCCCTTCAACGTGGTGAAGAAGATGTACATCAGATCACCTTCGCCACTTTTCTCTAGCTTCCGATGCCAATCCAGGATCAGTCCGCGAAAAACGGCTTGGAGAATTTTGAGGGAGTTTTTATCGACGCGGCCTTCATCGACATACCGACATCGCAGACGATCCCACTGCCACCAACTCCGCGAAAAGGAATAGTGTTCGCTGGAAGCCAACGACTTCCGCAAAGCCGCCGCCATCGCATTGATGTCTTCCACATTGCTATAAGAGGGGCGTGGATGACCGGATAACAGATCTCCTTCATCCGCAAATCCAGTGTTTGTAGCAAAACAACAAACGCATATTAAAAGAAAATGCCGCATCG
>PAXU01000085.1 GCA_002714565.1 Rhodopirellula sp. | reverse complement strand
TGGACTCGTCGAGATGTCATGGAGTTTCATCGACAAGAGAAATTTCTATTGCTAGCACACGATGAAGCCTGTTACCGAGAACTTGGAAGACTCGTTGGGCATATCTGTGACTTTACGGCTGATGACTTCAAGACTCAATACATGAACTTGTTTCAGTTGGCATTAACCCATAAGCCAACTGTGTCTAAACACTACAACGTCTTACAGCACCTTTATGGTTTCCTTAAATCAAGCCTGGCCCCAAATGCCAAGTTGCTGTTCAGGGAAATGCTTGTTGAGTTTAAAGAGCTGTTTTTACCTCTGTCGGTAGTCATGTCGACCTTAAAAGTGCTGACTAAACAAGCCGAATGTGGTTATGTGGATTCGCAAACGTATTTGAACCCGTTTCCACGCGTCGCCACCTTTAAAGCATAGTAACTTAATTTAATCTTTGTCTTCGTTTGACTTGCCCAGATCGAAAACTGCATTGCCAGATAGATATCAGATTATGGATGCCCAATTAGACCACCGCATTGTTATGTGTAATGGACGATCAGAGCAAACTGATGGGGAATATGTACTCTATTGGATGGCATTCAATCGCCGACCAGAAAACAACTTTTCACTTCAGTTTGCAGTTGATAAGGCTATCGCCCTCAATAAGCCATTGCTGATCCTAGAGACATTATGGCTCGATTATCCAAATGCATCAGCACGATTCCATGAATTTGTTCTCGATGGAATGAAAGATAATGAGCGAGCATTTAGAAAATCACCTGTCACCTATATAGGTTACGTCGAGCGAGATGTTGCGTTACGCGAAAGACTTCTGCAAAAATTAGCGAGTAATGCGTGCCTTGTCGTCACGGATGCTTTTCCGTGTGAACACATGGAAACACTGATAAAGGAATTAAACACGTTAACAAGCGTCTCTATATTGGCAGTGGATTCGAATGGAATACTGCCCGTGATGGTGCCCGAAAAAGCATTCACCACTGCGTATTCATTTAGGCGTTACCTACAGAAGAATCTACACGAGCACCTTCTGTGCTTTCCACGCATAACACCCTGTTCGGGGCAAGTGTTACCAAAAGCGCCGGATGTTTCTAGTTTGGGTCTGACGGCATGGGGTTGTGTTGATGGCAACAGTTCGATTATTAGTGCTAATCTGAAAAGCTTGCCAATTAATCATGCGGTACCCCCAGCTACCGTCTCTGGCGGGCGGCGAGCGGGACTGGAAATTCTTAAAGAATTTGTATCGTTTAAGCTTCGGAACTATGCGTCGCAACGCAATTCAATTGACGAATGCTCTGCAAGTGGGTTATCGCCCTATCTACATTTTGGACATATTAGCTCCCACGATATCTTTACAGCGGTCATGCAAAAAGTCGGATGGACACCAGCTTGCCTGCATCATGACAACGTGTCAGGTAAACGCCTTGGGTGGTGGGGATTGGATGAGGATGTGGAGTCGTTNCTCGATCAGCTAATCACCTGGCGGGAAATTGGCTTNAATGCTGCGTATAAGCTCAACAACTTTGACAAGTACGAATCATTGCCAGTTTGGGCGAAGNCAACTCTGGCGGATCATGAANTGGACTTGAGGACNCATTTGTATCAGATCCATGANTTNGAAAATGCAGAAACGCATGACGAGATCTGGAACGCGGCGCAGCGGCAGTTAGTTAAAGAAGGTCGCATGCACAACTANTTGAGGATGCTTTGGGGAAAGAANGTTCTTGAATGGTCGCGATCAAGCCAAGAAGCGTTAGAACGACTAATCTATCTCAACAANAAGTANGCTTTGGATGGGAATAACCCGAATTCNTACTCGGGCATCTTTTGGTGTTTTGGTAGGTACGACCGCGCNTGGGGNCCAGAAAGGCCGATTTTTGGAAAGGTTCGTTATATGACCAGCAAAAATACTGCTCGTAAACTCCGCCTAGCTGAGTATTTGTCTCGGTATNAGCGCCGAGAGCCGCTTGAGGTGTAATATCAGGAAACAGGTCTGAAAGGTTGTTTAATAATCAGAAACCAAAAGAACATTTGTAAAACTTAAGACGTAACAATATCACATTTGAAATTACTTTTAGCTATTTGAATCGCTGGGGCCGCGATTGAGAGGATGAAATTATGATTAGCACTTCCTGCCCCTATAATGTTTTCGATTACATTAAGGCATTCGGTGTCGATGAGGGGTTTAAGCCCACAAAGCTGCCAACTCCTACTGCGGCAGCTCCAGGATCAATAGAGAAAATGGATGTCCTGAAGCAGAGATTAGAGAATGGTGAGGAGATGTTCCATCACCTCGATCGCTGTAACTATGACAACTTGATTGCCGCGATTAAACCTTACGCATCGCGTTACCAAAGTTTTTAAATCAGATAAAGACTAGGTGCTCTAACACAATGGAGGATTGTTATGGAGAACATTGTAAGAAACGTTTTACTGATGATTGGCGGTGTCTACGTCTTGTTAGGTCTGTGGTGCGTGTTTTTACCTGAAAAGACATCCAAGGCAGTTGGATTTGACTTGTTGCCAGGCCAAGGGCAATCCGAATTCTTTACGGTTTATGGTGGGCTCGAGGTTGGACTTGGCTTGCTCTTGATTGTGCCACTCTTTGCTAACGGCGACGTCAGAACAGTCTTGATGGGATGTGTTCTCTTGCATGGTGGATTGGTATTATTCAGGTCTGTAAGCTTTTTTCTTTACAGCGGCTTTGCAACAACAACTTACATTTTGGCGACGGTTGAATGGGTCATATTTCTAGGTTCAACTATCCTGTTTTACTTGTTTAAACAAGAAAGCTAATGACGATCGACAATAACAATGAATACGATGCCTTGTTAGTGGTTTCGTTTGGTGGACCGGAGGGCAAGGATGATGTAATTCCCTTCCTGGAAAATGTGTTGCGTGGTAAGCCAGTGCCGCGTGAACGCATGCTTGAGGTCGCGGAGCACTATTACCACTTCGATGGAATTAGCCCGATTAATCAGCAGAATCGAGAACTTATTGCTGCATTGGAAAACAGGCTTAAGGAGTTGAATGTTGATCTTCCCGTATACTGGGGAAATCGAAATTGGCATCCGTTGTTGCCAGATACGTTTGAGCAAATGAAAAACGATGGTATCACGAATGCATTAGTGTTCGTGACATCGGCTTACAGTTCGTATTCTGGTTGTCGGCAGTACCGTGAAAATATACAAGATGCCCAGCTAGCAGTTGGTCAGGATGCAGCAGTCACAGGCAAGATACGAGTGTTCTACAACCACCCCGGATTTGTCGAGCCGATGGCTAAATATACCTCGGATGCCATCGCGACTTTGAGTACCCAATCGGATGCTGATGTGCAGGTGATATTTACAGCCCACAGTATTCCTAATTCAATGGCCTGTAATTGTAGCTATGAGGCACAACTGACTGAAACGGCCCGTCTCATTATGGACGTCGTAGGGAACTACTCATGGAAGTTAGTGTATCAGAGTCGTAGTGGATCTCCGTCCATACCGTGGCTTGAGCCAGACGTCTGTGACTACATCGACCAATTAGCAGATGAGACTTCGAAAAAGGCCATTGTAGTTGTTCCGATTGGTTTTATTTCTGACCATATGGAGGTGTTGTTTGACCTTGANATTGAAGCCAAGGAGAAATGCAGATCATTGGGCATAGAAATGGCNCGTGTACCAACAGTTGGTACACACCCCCAGTTTATCGACATGATTGTTGAGCTGATTAGAGAAAGAACTGATGGTGTTGAACGTCGCGCTTTGGGGGATCTCGGACCAAGCCATGATGTGTGTCCGCAAGATTGCTGCCTTTATACGCCGCGAAGACCATCAANTAGCAATTAAGTCATTCGGGTGTTATTTTCAGGTGCNTNGCATTCCCCAGGNAATAGACGAACGATTGATCAGAGGGTCTCGATGACACGAAGAGCAGTTGCTCGCCCACTGCCCAAAGCATTGTTAATGCTTGGCACACTAAGGTAGTCGCCACACACGCTAATGGAATCTGNCGGGAACAACGGCTTGCAGTCTATCGGTGGAAGCGCGTNGGGNATCTGCATGTGAGTGATTACCTGCCAATCGTCAACAACTGCTGAGAATAGTTCTCGCAGCACNTTTTTTGTTTCAGCACGGATCTCGGCCTGATTGGCATCTAACCCTGGTGCTAAGCCTACACAGATCAGTGCATTGCCATTGCTCGAGTAACCAGCATGCAAGTTTGTGGGGATCGAAACAGTTCGAACGAANTTCTGATCGCAGCCGGTTAGAAATAATATTGGCAGCTCAAAGGGTGGTTCAGGTGCTTCGTAGTAAATGCAACTTGCTTTGCGCCCATGGTGATTCTTATCATCCGCCGCAAGTAAATCTTGCGCTTTCGAATATGGCACAGCGAGAACCACGTTTTTTGCTGCGATTAGTTCTCCATCTTCGAATTCGACGGCATTTTCGGTTATTTGCTTAGCGGCTTTGTTTAGGACGAGTTGGTTCTTATCGAGTAGATCAACCATGCTATCGGGTATTGCTTGCATGCCATTTTCGGGTAGCCCTCCCGAACCACTCGCAAAGAACGGAAAAAGCTCGAAGAAGTGTGTTGCCGGTACGCTCTGCAGATCCGCTAGAAAGACCGACTCCCAGAATGGGGACATGAACTCGCTGTTAAAGCGAGATGTAAACGACNCCGCTAGATAATCTGCNACGCTGGCGGATTCTGTTCTTTGAGTTCGCTCTAAGCNCTTTTGCATTTTCAATCGAAATAATCGCCATTTGTCACGAAATGTGCCAACGTCTGATGTGAGCATCTTCCAGAAGGCCCATAANTTTCTTTTGTCTTTTGACGGGTCAAGCAAAAACCGATTGCCTCGGGATGTATGTACCATTGCTCCCGACATGAAGGTTTTAAAATTTAGAGAGTCCAGTTCTATGAGGGATGTTACTTCCGTGTATGAATCAAGCAACACCTGGAAGCCCCGATCTAGAACAAAGCCGTCAAAGTATTGTGATGAACATCGTCCACCAAAATGATCGTTGCTTTCGCATAATTTGTAGCTAACGCCTTGGCGTGCAAATTCAATAGCGCACCGCAANCCACTAATGCCGCCGCCAACGATTATGGCATCAAGCATGTTTGTTCCTTAGCAAATAAATGACACAACNTACGCTATGCCATGGTAAGAGGCGTGTGGAGTTAGTCAAACGGGAGAATGAACTNGATTTGCTATTTTAAACNATCGCTAAAAGTACCNCTCTACAGAAATGTGCGGTATNGCTTCATGAGGTCTGGAAGTCGTNATCAAATATAAATAGCGATAGACATTGATATTAGTAGTATGCACAGTGCAGGTAAAGCTTTTCTTGGGCTATCACTCCGTACACGAAAATGCGAAACCACTGCTACTAGCATTAGAAATGCCATTGCTGTTGCGGCTGGCCGCACAATTGGGGCATACCAAATTCCACTGAGGAGAAATAATGCTAAGAGCACTTTGAGGATACCAACCGGAAACAATAACCAATCTGGAAAACCATAGACTGCAAATTCTTCTCGCATTGTTTTTGCATCTCCACCACGGTAATTCGTATCNCTATTAGCACGTACTAACCAAACCATCAAAATTGTCACGCCTACTACCACTTGAGCGATCTGTAAATAAGTCCCCATCTGTTTCTGTCCTTCTTNTTCTTTTTTGTACTAACTGGTGCTGTAGAGGAGCGTAGCTGAAAACTTCTAATATCCATCGACGGTAGCATGCTTCACAAGAAGTATTGTCACGGTAAGCGAAGCTGAAGCGACTATTGCCCCAAATATAAAAATCACTAAATCGATCACCNTTTTTCTCCTGATGTCTGGAGCATAAGACTCCCAAGGGCGAGTATTGANGGCACCCAGATACCCACGAACACAGCCTCATCTCGATAATCCAAGAACCACAGAGATACAGAGAGGACAAAAGAAATCCCACTTGAAAGTAGGTAAACTAGCCGTGCTTTTCGTTTGGACATGCGATCTCCTTAAATACGTTGACTGGCGAACAGGCAAACTATTACTACCGTCATCTGTTTGGCAATTAAGATTCCACCAAGTTCTGAGAAAAGTTTGGCTTTAGATGGCTTTGGTAGACATGCGATCTCATATAAACGCTTTCTTCCGAAAGGATCGGAGATGTCAATGCATTTCAAACGGCAAAGTCCGTTAATTTAGCGAAAAAGATAAATTTAGGGTTTCCATATCCGGTACTAATGCAACTATATCCAAGTTCGTAAACTTCGTACTTGGAGAAGTCATTTGACAGATATAGTGATAGTCGTGTTGGGGGTAGTTGTTGCAGCGGCATGTTTCGTGGTGACGCTGTTGCTCTATAAAAACTCGCGACTAGAGTTGGCAAATCGTTACATGACGAGTAGCTTAGAGGCCGCCGCTGCGTTTCAACGATCGCTGATGCAAGAACAGCCACCTGAGATTGCTGGCTCGGAAATAAGCTGGTTATACGAGCCATGTGACGAACTAGCAGGGGATGCGTTTGGCGCGTACAAGTTGAATGGTCAGCAAGTAATTGTTTACCAATTGGATGTAACGGGACACGGTGTTAAGGCGGCTCTGCTCGCAGTTAATCTTTTGCGGCTATTAAACCCGAATAATCCTGACAATATCGTTTTGGATAGNAAAACGAAGCTCCCAAATCCTCCGGCCAAAGTGGTCGGAGAACTGAATAGACGTTTTCAGATTACTCCNGAGTCAAATCAGTTTTTCACAATGATTTACGGACTTTTTAATCCGNAATCCAGGTCACTAGTCTATGTTAATGCNGCGCATTCTTCCCCTGTGATACTCTCTTCAAATACNCGGATGCTCAACGGAGATTCAGACTTGCCTGTTGGTGTAGTTGACCAGACTGACTTTACAGAGCGAGAGATTATTCTGGATGAAAAACAATCTTTGGTTATTTATTCTGATGGNATTACTGAAGCCATGCGAGAGATTGATGGCGAACTTTATGGAGAAGACCGATTTGTGACATTCTTAAACAAATTGGAATCTGATAGCTCTGCNAAACGAATAATGCGTGAGCTTAGAACCGAGATCAGGCGGTGGTGTGGCAAGGCAGGATTTAACGATGACCTGTCGGCGTTGATATTAAAGTGCAACTAGGTTTTANATCCCAGATACTTTTGCCTGAATACCTGAAGCCGTTTTCACCCGGATGATATCCAACTCTGGCTATGGAGAATGGTCGTCGAATTGGTAACCGGACTGCTTCAGAGTCTCCACCGCACGATCCANATCATCCTCTTTGACGAGACAGTAGTCAGTGTCGTAAGTTGAAATGANGAAGACACTGATGTCCACAACTGCAAGANTAGAGGTTAGCCNGTCTATCTTTGGCGTCACCAATCAATAGGNCTCGNGATTATGCGGAGCTCAACTCTGTACCGATTTTTACCGCTTTTTTAGCAGACGATGCTTTCAAAACCCCTTTNGACTGTAAGTATATNAGTACATATCAGAAAAGGAATAGTTATGACAAAACCAGTCTTAGGCATTGTATTGTTTTCGTTGTTTGTGGGCACTCTTTGTGCCGCCGCCAGTCGTGAGATATTACTGGACTTCGAAGACCCGAATTGTTTAAAGAAATGGAGAGCTGTTAATGACGGTGTNATGGGAGGACGATCTGTTGGCCGTTATCGATTAACAGATGAAAGTATGCTCGAATTTTATGGCCGCCTGTCTCTGGAGAATAATGGTGGTTTTGCATCTATACGATTACCTGCGGACGATTTCGAGTTGAGAAAAGGTGATGTTCTGATTTTGAAGCTCAAAGGTGACGGCCGGACTTATAATATGAACCTTTATGCTCAGAAAAATCTTGGCGGTTTTTCCTACCGTCAGTCTTTTAGAACATTACCTAACAAGTTGATNGAAGTGCGATTGCCCGTCGANAAATTTGTTGCCACTTGGAGAGGACGTGTATTCCCAAAGCAACGATTTAAACCTGAGGATGCCGCNGGCTTGGGATTTCTTCTTGGCGATAAGAAAGAGGGTCCATTTCGCCTGCAATTAAAGTCCATTAGTGTAGAACGCAATACAAAGAATGGGTTAAGTTCTTAGATTGTGCGATCAGGAATTTACATGTTTTGAACTGTGACTCCGTAAATAACTCCCCTTAACAGGAGTTAACAGACACGATCCCTGCCCAACGCAGTTCNGAAGAGGGTTTGTGAAGGCGCATGGTAAAAAGTTATGACCCAAGCCATTTGTAAACACGCGGTCGACTTTGATTGCGGAGCTGAACAAAGTGTTTGGATATAGCCGACGGTGAATTGGTATATGGCTGGGGAACTCACCACAGATTCAGAACATTACTTGCAGATGATGATCATCGTGAGGCCATACAGCGCCGGTGGTTCGTTAATCCCAATGCTATGACTTTGAATAGGATTATAGGATCTCTAGAAGTTATTAGATAACCGCACGTCGTCGCGTAGCGGATTTCGTTAGGAATTCGCAGCGAGAGCTTCGTCCACAGTCAACTTCCACGTTGGGAAGGGGTCGTCCAGCCCTTTCCAGGCTTCAATGCCTTCCGCATCTTCGTCTTCAGTCAGTAAGCATTTGTCTAGTGCCTCACAGATAGCAGACTCGTTCATGCCAATACCGATGAATACCAACTCCTGACGGCAGTCACCCACCAGCGGATCCCATTTGTTTTCCATCTCCGCCTCGAATGCAGNGGAGTCCGGCCAGTGTTCACGGGGAACCGCTGCCCACCAAAATCCACCAAAATCCAAACGTGCAACGCGACCGGCCTGTGACCAAACGCCAATTTTATCAAGTCGACTGGCCAGCCAGAAAAAACCTTTGCTCCGCAATACACCTTTCCAATCTTGGTTTAAAAGGTCATAAAAGCGTCGCGGGTGAAATGGGCGTCTTGAGCGGTACACAAAACTGGCGACCCCGTATTCTTCAACTTCACTCGCCCCATCGTCTCGCAAAGTAAGTTGCCACCCTTTGCTCTGTTTAGCAATNTCAAAATCAAAGCGGCCCGTACCCATGATTTGCGACGGTTTTATCCGACCAAANGTCGTNCGNAGTTTAAGTGCATGTGGGTTCAAATGTTCAATAAAGCCTTCTATAGTTTCCAATGAATCGGCATCAATAAGATCTGTTTTGTTCAAAACTATGACATTGGCAAACTCGGCTTGTTCGGTCAAAAGATCTGCGACCGTACGCGGGTCGTCCTCTGTAGCTGCCTGATCAAGGCTCTTCAAATCCTTTCCAATTCGCAGGTCCTCTAAGAAGTTAGCTGCATCTACAACCGTAACCATCGTATCTAGCTCGGCAACTTCCGAAAGNGGCGTACCGTCACCGATCGCAAATGTAAACGTGTCCGCCACAGGAGCTGGTTCAGAAATACCTGTCGATTCTATTAACAGATAGTCAAATCGTCCTTCGGCTGCCAAATCTGCTACTTCCGCAAGGAGNTCTTCACGCAGCGTGCAGCAGATNCAACCATTGGTCATCTCAATAAGCTTCTCTTCCGTTCGACTTAACGCCGCTTCACCACCTACGATCAACTGTGCATCGATATTGACCTCACTCATGTCGTTGACGATCACAGCAACCCGCAACTCTTCACGATTTGCCAAAACGTGGTTGAGGAGAGTGGTCTTTCCAGCTCCTAGAAATCCGGAGAGTACCGTCACAGGTAATTTTTTCATTTGGCCCCTCTTGGCAATTTGTAACGTTTTAGCAATTCACTTAATGGTTTACTTTGTCCGTTCCAGTCTTGGTTGCTAAGAAATTGCCATGCTGCCGACATCTTCTCTGCCCTGACGAACGGACGTAACCATGTTTCGACGGTTTTAGAACGGTAAGTCGGTTCACTCGTATCCTGTACCCACGCCTCATAGTCGGCAATCCAGCGTAGTAATCCAGACCAGAGGTCCCGAGCACGCACCCACTGCGNCCTCCCNCGCGGTCGCGCGAACGCTGGTAGTTCTTGCGGCCAATGNATTCCCTCAGCTAGCGACTCAATCGGGGCCCATCGTGGACGGAAGTCGAAACGGTTGATATAGAGACCTCCAAGATCTCGTCTCCCAAAAAACATNCCAAATCCCCATAGTGAGACGTGCAGCTCGTCACAGTCCAATCGATAGCAAGTAGATTGAGGATCAATCGCACAGTCTCGGTGACGTTCAAACCCAAACTCCATCAACAAGTTACCTTCGGCGCGCTCCACGTCTCTTCCCCAGCACCAGAGTTGTTGCTGCATTAACTGGTCACCGAATCGCAGGATCTGTCTCGGCATACACCATCCCTGTCCAACGCGGGTGGTTTTGTGGCTGTGAGCTTTTTCTTTAAGAGAAATATTCATGGAACTTAGCTTCTGTACCTGTAATGATCCGGGAGGATGGCTCGAAGATCTGCAGCTATTGCAATGCCAAGTAATCGCCACTCACGCGGNATATCCTCCGCCGGGATGATGTCCCTCTCCCCGTTGTCCCACTGAACTAACGTTGACTGGCGGTACTCCACACCTAACGTTTCCGCGATATTTACTTCGTACNTCCTTATCCAATCAATCAGATCGAGCGTTAATGCAGCACAATTAGCACGCTGTAAGTCAGTCGGCGAACTTAGCTCGGGTAGGTCAGCTTTCAGCCACGGNTGTTTCTCCAATTTGGAATGCTTCGTATACATCGGACGAAATTCATAACGAGGCATGAAAATGCCACCGAGTCGATTGTCTCCGTAGAACACGCCGAATCCGCGAAGCACTACAACTCGTTCATCGGGCAGCTCTAGCGAATAAACGCTGGAACAATCTTTACGGCTTTCTGGCGGTTCAAATTGGCGAAAACCAGCATCTAGTAGCCAGTTACCTTCGGGCCGAAGAATGTCCCGTCCCCAGCACCAGATTTCCTGACTCAAAAGAGTGATCGCGCGATCAATAAGATCGCGGTTTATGGTTAGCGAAGTATTTCCTGAAACTCGTGGAAACATGTTAAGTACTTTTGGCTGTCACGGCAGGTGCAATGTTTGCCATTAGCCACGCTGAGGCAGCGCACAACTGTAACCAATCACCACCAGAATTGATCCCGTAAGTCAGGACACTGCCTATCCAACAAAGGCTTGCGATGGTTTGTCCCAGCCACTCGATACAAAAGGTCTTCTTTTGCCGGTTGTTTGGCGTGCAGGACAATGTGTCTCGAGTTGCATCCGCGNCAGACGTTAGTTTATGGGAAGCTGGCAATGGTTCATGCTTAACATTAACGTTCAACATACACACTCCTCACCACAGCAAGTGAGGTCATCCAGATACATTCCCCACATCCGATATATTTCCAGTTCTTCCGCCGGTAATCCCAGCGAAGTGGCTATCGCTTTTGCAACAACTGCGAAGCGTTGGCGAAACTTATAGATGAAACAAAACACATGATTATCATGGCGAACTGTTGGCCCGCAGAGAAACATACCCGAGACGAGAGTCGACTCATCGTCTTCGTTTAATAGTGGGAAGCCATCATCACGTTGTTCAAATAGATCTGCAACCAACTTATGACTTCCGTCAAATCCACCAGCCATTAACGGCGGCACCGGAGATTGGAAAGTTTTTCCGTCATGAGTAGTCACTTCGTAAAATTCGTCGAATTTCTTTACGAATTGGATCGGAGTATTGGGATATAGCTCTACATGTTCCTTAAACCACTGTTTCCGCATTCGTTCCGCCGAATACGTAGACAAAGCAACACTTGGGTCGGAGCTATCCGCTTTCCAAGGACAATTCTTGTCAAACAGTCGCACCCGTTTGCCTCGTTGTGACAGATGGTATGCTGCGTCGACGCCACTTTCGTAGCCACCAACAATGATAAAGTCGTCGCCTTCAAGCTTTTGATAACTGGGTATGGTTGCCGTATGTTGACATAACTCGATACCTTCGAAGCCTTTCAAACGCGGGTACTGAAATTCACCCGCTGCCCAAATCACATGTTTGGCTCGTAGCGTATCATCCGTAGTGTCAACAACAAAGTCATNACCGATTTTGGTAACTCGTTTGACTTCTGTATTCTCTTGTATTGGCAACTGGAAATAACGCGCGACACCCTGGAGGTGCTGTGCATATTCTAGGCCTGTAGGATGCTCAACCTCTAAACTGTATGCCGGCGAAACCCCTATCGCAATCGAATTCAAATCAAGCATGCCAATAGAATTGGTTGGGAACGAGGGGGTTATGAATCTTGTTTCGGCCGGCCATAAGGCAAAGGATAAACCGACGGTGTGTCGTTCAAGCACAATAAAATCTTCGATTCCGGCATGAGTCAGAGCGATCGAAACTCCTAAGCCAGCAGCACCGCCGCCGACGACGATAACGTCATAATCTTTTTTACTCGTTAATGTATTCATAGCATGCTCGTCTCGTTTTCAGATTCAAGAGGCCGTAGGGGATCCTCGTACTTTTCCCAAGCAGTTGGGCCCTGATCGAACTCCTCATCAGTTAATAAACAGTCGTCCAACATGCTCTCAATAAGATGTTGATCCAGATTTTGGCCTATAAACACCAATTCCTGATGGCGATCCCCATATTCACCAACAAAGTTGGCGCGAATCTCAGCGATCTGGTCGTCATCTTCCGGCCACTCCTCTTCAGGAGCGGCGGCCCACCAATAACCCGCAGGGTTCAAACGGATTGAGCAACCTGCCTGAGACCAATCGAAAGCATAGTCATGGCGGGAGGCAAGCCACATTAGCCCCTTGCTACGAAGAATTCCCGCGAAGAAACCTTCCTCAAGATCGCCTTTGATAATCAGGTCATTTAGTCTCTCTGGNTGTAACGGGCGAGCACGTTGGTAAACAAANCTGGATATGCCATATTCTTCCGTCTCTGTTTGTTCCTCCCCCCGGGGTTCGGCAAGCCAATCTGGCATGGTCTCTGCCTCATCTAACTGAAAACGCTTGGTTCCCAGAATCTCTGATAACGGTACGCGGCTCTCAGTCGAATGCAAAACCAACGCATTCGGATTAAGCTTTTGGATAATCCGATCTAATTGTTCAAGATCGTAAGGGGAAATAAGATCCGTCTTGTTTATTACGATCACATTTGCAAACTCAACCTGTTCAACCAGCAAATCNACAATGTTACGGTCGTCTTCTTCATTCAATCCTATGCGNCGATCCGTCAAGTCATCCCAAGAACCAAAATCCTTCATGAAGTTCCCGGCATCGACAACGGTCACCATCGTATCCAGGTCAGCGATTTTCGACAGGCTTTCCCCTTCTTCATCCTCGAACGTAAATGTTTCTGCGACAGGCATCGGTTCGCTAATTCCCGTCGATTCGATTAACAGATAGTCAAACCTGCCTTCCCTCGCCAATCGCCCAACTTCCACGAGCAAGTCCTCNCGCAGCGTGCAACAAATGCAGCCATTCGTCATTTCAACAAGTTGTTCTTCGGTTCTGGATAGATCTGCACCACCATCGCGTACTAGCGAAGCATCGATATTGACCTCGCTCATATCATTCACGATTACCGCAACTCGCATTTTCTCGCGATTGGACAAGATGTGATTAAGCATGGTGGTTTTGCCAGCTCCAAGAAAACCGCTAAGCACTGTGACCGGCAGGCGGGATTGTGTGGAGGGCAACTGATGCGTGTTCATGGACACTCCAATAGTCATACAAAATAGAAGGGCACGGTTCTTCGCAGAAACCGGTGGCTCCACAATTGCGAAGAATTACAAGCAGGTTTCTGTTAATGCAAATAGACTGCAAATGCAAAAGAATTGCAATAAGGGTTGCGGCAGATTTCCGTCGAGGCCAAAAAAGCCTTTCTTGGAGATGATGGATGATGGTCATCGTAAGGCTATGCAGCACTGGCGGAACCGGAAAAAGGCTGATACTACCCAAACGTAGCATCCTGTTCCGACTCAACTGGCTGAGATGTAAGAGCACTTGGACAGAGCGAGGCGCCTCAAACCAGAGGTGGTGGTGTCGTAAAGGCAGGAACGAAAGCTGCAATACACAGATCGGTTAAAAGAAGGACAACAATTCAATGAGCTGGACAACCTCATTGATCCGTTGAACGACTTTTCATTGACCGCGTTCCGTGGACATGGTTTTGCATCAACTATTTTGAGAGGCTCTGTGCACTTCCTGAGCCTGCAAATGTCACGTGCCAGAAATGCACGCCGAGCAGCTCCAGAGTGCGGAGACAAAAACGATCCTTAAATCTTCCTGGATACGAATGGCGATGGATTTGTATCAGTAAGCGGAATACCGATTTCGACACAGGATCGGTCAAACTTTCCTAGGGCGATTGTGCTTTAAGCAATGATGTCATGGACAACCCGGCCGTGGACATCCGTGAGACGAAAATCGCGACCGCTGTATCGGTAGGTAAGGCGTTCATGGTTGAGACCCACCAGATGTAATATGGTGGCATGAAGGTCGTGGATATGAACCTTGTTTTCGACGGCGAAGAAGCCGAATTCATCTGTCGTTCCGTAGGTCAGTCCCGGTTTTGCGCCGCCACCGNCCATCCACATTGTGAAACCATGTGGATGGTGGTCCCGCCCGGATCCCTGNGCCGTTGGCGTACGCCCGAATTCCCCACCCCAAACCACCAGTGTCTCGTCGAGAAGCCCGCGTAATTTGAGNTCAGTCAACAGCGCTGCGACCGGNTGGTCACATGATGCCGCCACTTTTTCATGGTCTGTAACATTTGCGTGGCTGTCCCATTGGCCACCCACGTTAGCAACCACATACCTTACGCCGCGTTCAACCATACGGCGTGCCAGCAGGCACTTTTGGGCGTAGTCCTTTGTATCCTCGTTATCGAGGCCGTAAAGTTCATGAGTGGCTTTAGATTCACGCGAGAGGTCGAATGCTTCTGGTGCTTGAGTTTGCATTCGAAACGCCAATTCATAGGCGGCGATTCGAGCATCTAACCGACTGTCATCCGCACGTTTGCGACGATGAACTTCGTTGAGTCGACGGATCGCGGCAAGTCGTCCTGACTGAATGCCTTTCGGAATTGACAATTCAAGGTTCTCGATCGGATTTTCGAGGTTGGTGATAGCGACACCTTCATGCACAGTCGGTAGAAATGCGGAACCATAAGGTGTCTTGCCTTCGAGGTCTCCCTGAGCACCGAAGGAAATGAAGCCGGGCAGGTTGTCGACCTCGGAGCCAAGGCCATAAAGGAGCCATGATCCCAGGCTTGGACGTGGCAGCACACCGTCACCAGTTGTTAATTGCCGAATCGCTGCACTATGTTCAATGTGGTCGCAATGCATCGAGCGTATCACGCAAAGGTCGTCAGCACATTTGGCGAGATGCGGTAAAAGATCGCTAATGACGATTCCAGATTCACCGTGTTTCTGGAAGGTGTACGGTGATGGCCGGCAGTTCGGAGTTGCATCCCGCGTAATACGAGGTAGCGTGATGGGTATCTTTTTATTTTCAAACTCCGCGAGTTTCGGTTTCGGGTCAAATAGGTCTACTTGAGATGGACCTCCACCCATGAACAGAAAAATAACACTTTTGGCGCGCGGAGCATGGTGCGGACGTTTTGCAGCCAGTGGATTGACTTTTGTCGCGATTGATTCCTGAGCGAGAAGAGCAGTTAATGCAAGCGAAGGAAATCCAGCCGATGTTTTTCGAAGAAGCTCACGCCGTGATATCATCGATGACAGATTCTCGTGTTTTCGTTTTATTTGGTTCATTAATNTCAGTCGATATAGAGAAACTCGTTGTTGCATAAAAGCGCCACACAGAGATCTTCCCAGGGCCCTGTGATTACGTCGACATCTGACTGGTCGCTCGTGGCCAGTTGTTGGCGAGTCTCGGTTGAAATACGAAGAAGGTCCGCGGCCAATCTGTATTCTACAAGACTGGCTGGCCGCCCAAACAGTTGCTGGTAGAGCATTGAGATTCGCTGTCGCCGGCGCTGTGAACCNGCGGTGATAGTTGTTGCCAAGGTATTTGCCGTGCCTAATACGATGTCGTTGTTCAGCATAAATAGCGCTTGTGGCGCCGATGTGGAGTCAACACGGGCCGGTACTAATAGATCAGGATTTGCGCCATCGAACAGGTCTGAAGTCGTCGGCGGTTTGTCTCGGCTGAATTCGGTAAAAAGCATGCGGCCAGATAAAACGAGCTTCCATGCAGGGGCAGTTAGATCACTTCGCTTAACAACTTTGTTATGTACAGCGAGTGTGTCCATTAATGCTTCGGCATCAAGTCGTTTGCGATTCATCCGCCCAAACCACTCGTTGTTCGGATCGCGAGAGAGATTATCCGGTGTCGTGATGCTCGCCTGTTGATATGCCTGAGATGTCATAATTTCACGGATGAGTGATTTTACGGACCACCCACTTTCAACCAGCCGCACGGCCAGATAGTCAAGTAATTCTGGATGCGTTGGTGGTTGCCCGAGTCGCCCGAAGTTACTCGGTGTGGCAACGATTCCTCTTCCAAAAAGATGTTGCCAGATACGGTTTGCCATGACGCGTGCGGTAAGGGGGTGATCTGGTTGGGTCAGCCAGTTCGCGAGCTCCAGCCGGCCGCTACCAGTGATCTCAAAGTCGTCGTTTCCGGTCGCAAAAACACTCGGAATCGCTCTGGTGACAATTTCACCCGGAGTAAGATGATCCCCCCGAATNAAAATAGGCATGTCGCCCATGGTCTTGTGTCGACTTCCGGGAACTGGGCCCTCCTNAATGATCATCCGTAATGGAAAGCGTGAAACCTTTTCGTTAAATTCATCACGACGTGTAACNAGCTTCGCGTGTTCTTTTAATTCATCAGGGTTTTCATCCCACCCGTTCTTCTCTTGGTCAGCAGTAAGCTCCGATTCCTTCTCGCGTAATTCAGNAATACGTTTATCGAATTCAGATTTGTCATCGCCGGCTTTTTCCTTTAGCTTCAGTTGCTCTTCNANGTCACGACGTATTTTNATTAGCTCGAGAGCTTTGCTGTGTTTCTTTTCCAGNGGCGCGATTTGTGCCTCGATATTCGCNAGTTGNTTTTCGTCTTCCGTGAGTTGGTCCTGTTCGGTTTTGGTGCTGACGGCCCGTTGTTGGATACGATGTCTGGTGCGGGCGCTTTTTCCTTTGAAGGTGAAGATGTGGCTGCTNTAGAAGACGCCTGAAAGTGCGTAATAGTCTTCCTGGCTGATCGGGTCGAATTTGTGATCGTGGCATCGNGAACATGAAATCGTAAGCCCCAGAAATGTGCGNCCAAGGACGTCGAGCTGTTCATCTACAAAGTCTGCAATGACCTTCTCTTTGTCGTTNCCCTCGATTAGGTGGGCTAGTCCCCAGATCCCGGTTGCCGTCAATCCGTCTGCGTTGATTAACTCCGGGTCTTCCATTGGAATTAGGTCGCCCGCCACNTGCAGNCGTATGAATTGATCGTATGGCAAGTCTNGATTGAATGACTTCACCACCCAGTCACGGTACGGCCCTATTGAAAAAGTTCCATTGTCGTTTGCCGCACAGGTCGGATCGTCTTGGGCATAGCGGACATTGTCGAGCCAGTGTCGAGCCCAGCGTATACCGAAGTCCGGTGATCTCAGCATTTGGTCCACCGCACGGGCAAATGCGTTTGGACTGTCGTCCGAAAGGAATGCCGTAATTTCGTCTGCCGTGGGAGGCAATCCAAGGAGGTCGTACGCAGCGCGGCGAATAAGAGTTCTTTTGTTGGCAGGCGGCGCGGGCGTTAGGTGATTTGATTCAAGATTTGCAAGCAGGAGTCGATCGATCATGCTGCGAGGCCATTTATTGTTGGTGATGGTTGGCTCTGGAGGTAGCTTTGGCGTCTGGTAGGTCCACGATCTTCGTGCCGCCGCTATGTCGATGCCTGTNGTCGTCGCAACAAGTTCATCACGTGGGTCTGGCGCGCCAATTTGCACCCACTTTTCGAAGTCTGCGATTACCTGCGCGGAGAGCTTTTCCTTGGGTGGCATTTCGAGGGATTCATGGCGGATGGCTGCGATTAAGAGACTCTCACGCGGCTTTCCGGGGATAATAGCCGGTCCACTTTCACCACCCATTCGAAGTGTTTCACGCGTGTCGAGTAAGAGTCCGCCTTTTAAATTCTTCTTTGCCGCTGCGTTTGCGGAGTGACACGAGTAGCAGCGGTCGACCAGTACCGGCCGAATNTTTTGCTCGAAGAAATCAATGCCTTCATCNGCGTAAATAGAAGTGGCAGCGGCAAGGTGAGCTAACAGAAGCCAGCACGTAGCAGTAAGATTGCCGCAAGTTACAGAACGCATGTCGGGAAGTCCTGGAGATTCGTTCAGGGAGTCTGTCCGAAGGACTAGTATAACATGGCAAATCGAGTGACTGAGGCTAGCGCTGTCGAGAGTGGCTGCAGTATAAAAGTGGCAGGGGAAAGCAGGACTATCGATTCGCTTGGTGTTACGTCATTCGATTCGCTAGCAGCGATCACTATTTGCCTGCCTTCAACTGGCTACGGGCATGATTCAACACGGTTTCAAGTTTTACGGGAACACCATTTTGGCGTTTGCTTTCATGGGCAGCTTCAAGGAATGCAAAGATCTCGATTGTCTCTGCAGCGCTAATAGGCGGCTTGCGAGTCCGAAAAAAGTCAGCCATTGCCAGCGCCACGCCCTTATAACCCATGTACTCACCTTGTGGTGCCAGCCAGTGCTCCCCCTCGGCATCCGTTTTCAAGGTTGGTACACCACGGCCGTAGTTGCCGGCTCGCAAGATCCCCTTTTCGCCAAACACAATACCACTGTACTTCACGTTTCCAGTGCCCAAGCCGCGGAAAGTACCAATGCGGCCATCCTTCCACGTGCCGGTAACTAGTTCAGCTTGGGGTGTCGAAGCACGTGTCACACTGACACAACCGGTCCCCATGATCGTATACAAGGTTTCGGCACTGTGAATCGAGTGCCAGAATAAGTCTGCGTGTGTTTCCTCAAACTGGAGGCCCCCGTACACACTGCACCCCAAGACCCGACCGACCTGCGGATGATTGCGCATGCCACTAAAAGCGGGAACGAATCGGTGTTGTGAGCAAGAAAAGAGCGGGGCGTTGTGTGCCTCGGCGACTTGAAATATCTTCAGTACGTCCACCAGCGAGGCCGCCATGGGACGCCCGATGTATAGTGGTTTGCCGGCCTTAAGAACGGGGGTAGCCTGTTTCAGNTGTACGCGACCATCAAGGCTCATGAGAATGACTACGTCCGCACGTTCAACTACCTCGGAAATGGAATCCACGCAGGGGATGCCCATTTCTACAAAACTTTTGGTCCACCGTGGCAGCGCTTCTACGCTCGCCGGAATATCTGGACTGCCACCGGGAAAGGCTGCTACCACCTCGAATCCCGACAGGGGTTCATCTGCTTTCGCGGCACGGAAGAGACTGGTAAAAGCCACGGCCTGGTAATTATCNAAGCCAATGACACCAACTTTGATAGGAGCCGCGTTGACTGCCTTAAAAGTCAGCAGCAACAAGCCGGTTAAAAACACGATGCGTTTTGCTTGATTCATGTCCGGTTACCTTTTGTTATCAGGGGCGTGTGTAATATTCTTAGCAGCAGATCATGCTGGTGGTCGGTTAGTGATAGATTTTGCAGTCGGGCAAGGCCCTTTTGAGGTTGGCGATACTTGTCTCGCTGAAAAGAGTCCACTTATCCAGATGAAGCGNNTTCAGGTTCTTCAATCCCTTGCTGTGAGTCAGTCCGAGTTNCGTGATGTCGGTGTAAGACAACGAGAGTGTTTGCAGGCTGGTCATTTTTTTCAGGTGCACCATTCTCCCCGCTCAATGGCCCTCCCCAGCGGTGCCAGGTGCTCTGAATCGAGCCCTAATCAACTGAGGAGTGGGCGTTACGTGCACCGCGACGTTGCCGTCGGTGACCGACAATCTGCCCGTGCGGCCCAATAGATCGATCAGATCAACTTCCGTCCCATGACAGGGAATNAGTANCGTCTGGGATTGTTGACTCCAGAGCATGAGGGTTTGCCGNTCGTCGCCGCCTGCGACACAGATCTGCTCGATNTTGTCAGGCAGTCCGGGCAGGTCATCCAGCAGCGGACGACCGTCGAGGAGATGGCTGGCCACGTTGATTGCGTTGTTGGCCGGGAGTGGGTCGCCGTACAGGTTGCAGAACCCCAGGCAGGCCGCGTTGTCGTACAGGGACAGATATGCCAGTGACTTGACGATGGGATGCTTCAAGGTCCATCCCAGCTGTTTCAGCACGCCCTCGGCCTGGCCGGTCGCCCCGTTTGCGGCATGGGCCAGAGGCGAGGACACTTCGCCGTAATACACCGAACAGGCGTTTTCCGTACCCTCAGCTAGGTACGGCAGCAAAACCCCGTGCCCCTCAAGGTGGGAGTTGCCGATCAGGGGGTCCGATATCCGTGGCGCACGGTAGGGGTGGGCGTGCACGTCCACGTGATCCGAGAACCTGGCGTACCCCCGCCGCAAAAGTTCGTCTGTGGAAGTGCTTCGCCGTACGAGAGACGCTGTGATGAACTCGGCCTCTGGGTCGGCCTCCTTCACGGCATCGTAGAGGATCCGGGAAGCATGAGCGTAAACGGCCGCGACTGCTGGTGTGACGGCACCGACATTGTCCACCTCGTTGTCCCCGCACCACAGCTTCACCCTGTCTTTGTACCGTGAGACCACAGCATGGGCGTAGTCGTGGAGTGTCTTTTCNAAATCNGGTGTTCCGTATGGCGGTAGAGGCCGGGCGCCGTACGGAACNAGGCGAATGCCACGNGCCAGATCCTCAACTTGGGATGGCNGCGTGTTGGTGTTCTGTTCTTCCGTTTTNTGCCCNNCTTCACGTTTGAGGTCCGGACGCTCATAGCCGAACGTGAGGTCACCGACGACACGGATGCCGACCTCTTCGGCCTTGTCGAGCAGNTCGTCGATCACCGGGGCATCGCCGATCGTCACATTGCCCTCGCCATCGTGCTTCACTCCCCACACATTCCAGCCCTGGCAGAGCTTCTGGTGCTGAGTGACGCCAACGCGGTGCAGCCATTCGAGCTTCTCGAAGGCATTCGGCCGAACAGCAAGCCAATGCCCGATGCAGGAAAGCCGCCGGCTCGTTACGTCTCGGGAGACATCCACCGGTCCCCGAACCACGGCGACAGCATGCTCGTGGTCCCGCGCCTGAATCCGGCCATCCGAGTCGATAAAATCGGTCGTCAGCGTGTAATGACCCATCGGTAATGAACCGCGGTACAGGGATACGGTGCAGACAAGGCCGCCTTCGGCGGATTCGCGGAAGTCGAGCGGAAAGTGGTCAGCCAACACGCGTTTCCCGTCGAAATCGAAGAGGGAGACCGCAACGTGCTTGGCTGCGGCCTGCTTAAGTTGGTCGAGGGAAACGTTGCTGTCTGCCGAAGTTGTCGGTGGCCCGGGTGGCGCCGCGTACGTCCAGGCCTCACCCTCGTAATTGTCGTGGGGGTTGGCGGGGAAGTGCTCGTACGAGCCGGCTGCTGCTTGGATCGTTAAGGTCAGGTCGGTCGACTCTCCCCGCACGAACAGCGGACGTCTGTCCTCGGGACCACGCAACGTGGATAGATACCGTACGGGAACGGCGGCATCGTCGGCGCTGGGAGAGTTTCGCTCAGGATCTTCGCATTGCACGCGAAGCCGCGGAACGGGTCCCCCGCCCGGCAGCGATATGCTGGCACGCAGCGTCCAATTGCCTGGCTGCCCGGCCGTTGGATACACAGGCGGCACACCGCGAGTGCTCGATGGACTGAGAACTTTGATCAGGAGCCGGTTCCAACCAGTATTCAGGTGCATCGGAAACGGGCCGCCGTCTTGTTCCGTAAGCCGCGTTCCATTCAGCCAAATGACCACGGGCTGGCCTGATTCAACCACTAAGTCGACGTCTCTGGATTTTGCCGTGTGCAGGTACGTGTTGGCATACGTCGCGGCGCCGGCCCAGCGTCCAGCTGCATCCTCGACCACCATTTTTGTCACGCCCGGCAGGACGTCTTCCGAGTAGAAGTTTATGAAGCCGTCGGGTGCGGAATACGCTTTCCAGACCAGGCACCGCGGGCGATCTGTCCCCCAGGAGAAGGAGACGTCCCCGGGGGTCGGCCGTATGCGTGTCTCGACCCCAGGACTCAGCGCCGACAACCCACTCTTCCCCCACGATGGGCCCCACACGTTCCATAACTCGATGGGATTCGTCCTGACTTGAGCTGCGGGATCGGCCATGCCAGGGACGGCTGCCACTAGGTCTGTCATGCCGTGGCCAGGCGTTGCAGGGGCGTCTTCGGCTGGTTGAGCGCCGCCACTAACATCAGAGGCAACTTTGGGTGAATCGTCGCTACTGTAGCCCACGAGACACGAAAGCCCGGTCAACACTAAGCCGAGTGCTATTGAGGATCGCATGGCAACCAACGTCATTGAGGTATGGGAACGAGCGGAAAAGACAACGTGGGATACCGGCATTGTACCACTAGAGTCACCTCGTTGTCGAAATTCGAATCCATAGCGCAAGAGCAACAAGTACATAGTAGCACTTTCCGTTAGAGCTCTAGACGTGGTGTCCAGGACGAACGTTAACCTCCAAGATGAGCGAGGAGAGCGTGTACTGGGGGGGTAAGTTGTGCTAGACGGAAGTTGCTCACGTTCTCGGTAGGGAATGTGATAGAGGATGCCGGAGCCGATGTGACTTACCACATCTACAAGGGCCGAGGCCACTTCGTCCGCGGGCCGATTGTTGGTAACAAAGAGAATCGGGATTGGTTGTTCAAACAAGAACGAGAGGAGAGGAAGCAGTAGACTGTCGACACGGATTTCACGCGGTGATCAATGGCACACAAGCAGAAAGTCGGAGTAAGGTAGAACGTCTTACCATCTCACT
This sequence comes from Rhodopirellula sp., assembly GCA_002714565.1. Taxonomy (GTDB): domain Bacteria; phylum Planctomycetota; class Planctomycetia; order Pirellulales; family Pirellulaceae; genus UBA11883. Next base: position 264 of record PAXU01000085.1, on the reverse strand, counting down.
AGTCTGCCAACCGCTCATGTAAAAATACAATAATCAGTAACACCACCAAATTTCCTTGCCCGATGGTGGATGGGTGCTACTTGTTGCTGGAATCAGTATCGTTAACAAACAGTTTGAAGATGAAGCTGCCGTTATCCGAACGGAACCCGACCGGACCGTTGATGTCAGCCATAAGTTTCGCGTCGATGCCGCCCGACCAAATCTGACGCCCGTCAATCGTTACTTCACAGGTATATTTTCCAGCGGTCTCCGTCACCGACGCCC
>PAXU01000084.1 GCA_002714565.1 Rhodopirellula sp. | reverse complement strand
TGGCTGTGGCAGCTGCTAATCTCGTCATCGGTTTGGACAAGCAATCTCTTGGTACGACTTCCACGGTAACAGCCTCTCTGCCCTCGGAGAAAAATAGCTGTAACATCTGTAGGGACTTCGGAAACAGATTTAAGCCGGATAATCGAAATATTCGATATATGCGGTAGCACTTAGCGTCGCTACGCGCTGTATTAATCGAGAAGCAGTACGAATTAGATTCCTAATGTCGCGTAATCAGAACACAAATCTAGGGCACAGTTTGCTCGTCTGGTTGCTGGTCCTTTCCCTCGTGCACCCGGTCTGGTCACAGGAGAACTCGACGACCCAAAAACAACAAGAACAACAGCAGCCACAAGAACAAGCAGATCCTGCTATTCCAGAAACCGTCGTCACCGGGCGTCCGAATTTATTTCCACGTAATCCGTTAGATCCAAACGCCGTACTGACAATCAATCGATCGACGAGTTTAAGCAAGTACTCTGGAAGTTCAGTTAGCGTCGTTTCCGGTGAAGAACTCTCAAGGGAAGGGCGGGGCTCACTTGCAGATGCACTTCGTGGAAGACTGGGCATCGATGTTGTTCGTAGCGGCGGTGCCGGTGCCGCTACCTCACTGTTTCTCNGGGGAGCAAACTCTGCACATACAAAAGTCCTGCTTGATGGAATGCCACTTAATGACCCTAGTAANGCCAGTCGCAGCTTTGACTTTGCAAATCTAACCACAGAGAACATCGAGCGTGTTGAAATCCTGAGAGGTCCCCAAAGTGTCCTATACGGAAGCGATGCAATTGGTGGTGTAGTCAACATCATAACCAAACGTGGAAATGGTGACCCAACCCTCACTTATAAAGCTGCCGGTGGCAGTTTCGGAACATCGGTTCAATCACTAACCCAAAGTGCCGGTGACGACCGCCATTACTATTCAATCGCCGGCTCATTTGTCGATACGCATAACGTATCACAGGCCAATTCACGATTTGGAAACACCGAAAGTGACGACTTTTATTCGGCCAACTTATCTGCACGCATTGGCTGGATCACTGAAAACGAATGGAACATCGATTATGTGTTGCGATACAACAGCTCACGTGCTGAAATCGATGATTGGAATTTCGGTGATCCCAACCCGGTTGATAACTTGATCCGAGCCAANGTAGGCCGAAGCTTTGCAAACCGAATTCTATTTGAGCGATCCACGATGGATGGACGACTCGATCATCGATTTACGATGGGACTGACAGATTATGACCGGGAAGATACCGACACACCGTGGGATTCGTTTTATCGGGGACAAACCCGTCTGGCTGAATATCAAGCGGATTACACGGTCAATGACTTCAACTTGCTAACCATCGGAGCAGGCTACCAGCACGAGGAAGCATCNAGTGAATCAAATCCGCTAGCGGCACAGACGATTGCGTCTGTATTTGCCCAGGATCAAATCAGTTTTAGCGAGCAGCTGCATGCCGGAATTGGCTTTCGCCATGACGATCACAGTGCAGCGGGAAAAGCAGACACGTATAGGATGAATCTCGCATATCACCTGAATGAGTCCGGCGATATGATCCATGCGGCACTTGGCACTGGGTTTCGCGCACCGGCTCTGGCTGAGAACTTATTTGCATTTGGTAATCCAAATCTGGCACCGGAAGAGAGCAGGGGATGGGAAGTTGGTATCACGCGTTACTTAAATGAAAAGATGATCGTGCTTGATGCCACTTATTTCAGAAATGACTTTCGCAACCTGATCGTCTGGGATCCTAGTGCAGGGTTGTGGGGCATGCTGAACAACGTAGGTCATGCACAGAGCAGCGGGGTTGAGTTGACAGCAGACTGGCAACTCAGCAAGCAAACAAAACTTCGTGCCATGTATACGTTTACAAATGCGATCGATTTAGATTCCGGTCTCGAACTTGCACGGCGTCCACGTAATAAGGTAAACGTCACACTGCGCCACAACCTTGAAGATTCACGCACGTCCGTTGGCCTAAGATACCTTTTGGTTGGCAGTCGTCGTGACGGCGGAAACTCGCTCGCACCCTATACACTGCTAGATGTTTTTGCAGACCGTCAGCTAGATGATCATTGGTCTGCATTTCTTCGATTCGAGAATGTCTTAGACACTCAATATGAAGAGGTTTTTGGATACGGCACGCGTGGATTCGGAGTATATGCCGGACTGACCTACACCCGGTAGTTTTTAAAGGTGTTTTCGTGATGCACTCTGTGCAATTCTGTTGAGACACATTAATTATTTCGCGATTCAGTCTAGAAAACTCGTCACCTGTATTAGAGCATTGGAGGCTGTGTAGCGTATAATTAAATCCGGTTAGGTAATACGTGAAATTACCGCTGGAGCAGATCACAGCTCAATCACGACCCCTTATCTCTGTTGCTTATAACTTTCATCGCTTCTTTTACCCTTTCATCCCTTATTTTACCCGCAAGGAATTAGAAATGCACCGACGTCGACGTGGTATGACATTGGTTGAATTGCTTGTCGTAATAACAATCCTTGGCATTATGGCTGGACTATTGATTCCGGCAATCGGCATGGTAACTTCCGCAGCACGTAAGTCTGCGTGTCTGGCCAATGTCACGAATCTCGGAAAAGCGGTAATGCAGTACGAGTCCATCAAGCGTCAATACCCCGGCTATCGTAGCCTAGTTGCAAGAAGCAATAACACAGGATTGGGCGCAAATAAGAACGTCAGCTGGACAGTAAAAATACTTCCTTACTACGACCAGGAAGCACTGTACGACAAATGGGATAATCCATCACTAGATTACGTTAACCACATCGATCAACTTGCACCGAGTCTTAATGGACTCACATGTGCTGAAGATCCCACGACAGAACCCATTCCGGATGTGATGTTAGATGCAAATACAAACAACATTCCGGACATTTTCGAAGGACTAATCGACGTACATAACAACTCAAATCTGCCGGTATATGATCCNGCCTTTGTTATGCCGTGGGCCAACGACCTACCTCCGTATACATCCTATACAGCAAATGCTGGGTTTCATCCAACAGGCATTCCCAATGGTGTATTTGTAAATCAAAGCAACATGTCGGCAGGACAAATTCTGCTGGCAGCACAAACCCGCGCAAATGGTATCTTTCATGATCTCATTGCAAAACCTGATGCAAAGACAAGCTTGAAGGATATGGTTGACGGTGGCGGCCAGACAATTTTGCTAGGCGAAAACGTGCAATCCACACTTTGGACTGTGACCGGAACAGCTGACAGCCTCAACCGTTTTGCCAGCACATTTGTATGGTTGTACTCAACCGATAAGCCACTCGGAAGCGGCCGACCCGTGCCGAGTATTGTCATGCGTCCACGCTTTACCATTAACGGGGACATCGACTTCCTGGTCAAAAACCCGTTTGCACCAACACCGGTTGATGTTGCCCGCCTTTCTAGCATGCATCAAGGCGGTGCCAATGTTGTCTATGCGGACGGTCACTCTCAGTTCCTTAGCCAAGACATCGACTATGCAGTATTGCAATCACTAATGACGCCTGATAACGGTCGGTCTCATATGCCGTCCTATTCGTATCAACTCAGCTCTGGTGATTACGTCGAGTAATGCCGCTGTACTGATTTAACAAGAAAAGCGAACCATGATTCATAGCACCTTGAAACACTTACTCTGTGCTTGTATTGCAGGCACGTTCATTCTCAGTGCACCAGGTTCATCTGCTTTAGCCGGCAAATGGCGATCGCTCTTTGATGGAAAGACTCTCACCGGCTGGAAGAAGACCAACTTTGGTGGTGAAGGTGACATCGAAATCTCCAAAGGCGAGTTAACTCTCGGTTTTGGAAACTCGATGACTGGAATTACGTACGATAAAGACGACCTGCCGAAAACAAATTATGAATTGCGGTTAAAAGCAGCAAAACTTGACGGCAACGACTTCTTCTGCGGCATTACATTTCCAGTTGCTGACAGCCATTGCAGTTTCATCGTCGGAGGATGGGGTGGCGGTGTCGTCGGACTCTCAAGCATTGAAGACCGGGATGCGTCCGAAAACGAGACAACCACGTATATGAATTTCCCTCACGGAAAGTGGTACAAGGTTCGTGTAAGAGTAACACCCAATAACATCAGCACATGGATCAACGGCAAGAACATCGTAAGCGTGAATATTGACGGTCGAAAAATCTCAACACGCAATGAGGTTGACCTTAATAAACCACTTGGTTTCTCAACCTGGGAGACCAAGTCGGCTCTTAAAGATATTCAAATCCGTGAAATCAAATAGCACGGTTACTGATTTGGATTCTCAAAGCTGATGGACGATCACTTTATGAGGCTTGCGTTGCAACAAGCCCAACAAGCTCAAGTTGAAGATGAAGTGCCGGTCGGAGCGATCATTCTGAATCAGGATCGCATTATTGCCGCCGCCTATAACCAGCGTGAACAACTGCACGATCCGACGGCACATGCTGAGATGATCGCAATTACTCAAGCTGCAGAAGCGATCGGGGATTGGCGTCTGGAACACTGCACAATGTATGTAACCTTGGAGCCCTGTCCCATGTGCGCCGGTGCTATTATTCAATCAAGGATTCCGCGAATCGTTTACGGGGCAACGGATCCAAAGGCGGGTGCCGTGACGTCGCTATATAACCTACTGACCGATACACGTCTGAATCACACGGTCCAGGTAACCGGCGGTGTATTAGCCGAAGATTGTGGCAGGATCCTTACCAACTTTTTCCGAAGTAAAAGGTAGAGTATCCCTAGAGGGCAATTCATTCACTGTCTGCTTATAATGACCATATAACCATGTTTCGCTTCACGATAAACCGAGCTCTCGTCTTTGCTGCAACCTGTAGTGTTGCTGCACACGGGAGTTTCGTACTGATAAGCGGAGATCTTGCCCGGCAGTCGACGACTCCAAGAATCGATCGTGACGGTGGCACACAGGCTAGTGAGTTAGTTCAGATCGCCGGCATACTGTCTGCTGAAATCACCGAGACAACACAGCCTGAGCATCTAAAACCCGTTCAGACTGAGCGACCTGAACTTCAAGACAAGTCGATCGAGAAACTGCAAGCGGAAGCAAAGACCAATGCACCGGCAAGTGCACCGACCGATCAGGCAACGATCGAACGAAACAACGAACCACCGTTGGATCGCTCCGCCGAATCACCCTCTCTCAAACCTTCCAACGAAGTCTTCGAACGCGTGGCCAGCACCAATGCCATTCAATACACCGTGGTACCTGAAGGTCAGGTATCTAATGTAAGTCCCAACGGTAAGTCGACCAATCTTCAAACGCCAGAAACAAACCTTGTGCGAACTGATGCCGACACTGTTCCAACTTCTACGCCGGTCACGGAGAAAATTAAATCCGATCCTGTAATCGAAAGAGCAAATCTTAGACCGGTTCACTCCGCACGTCCGCAACGTGAAATATCTGCTCCCTTAGATACAGCTGAACAACCCGCACGCGTCATACCCAACCTCGAACCCGTCATTGACCCGATGTCCATTAAGGTCCCAAGTCGCGGAAATGCGAAAGACACGGCTATAAGTAACGCGAACACTGGTGAAAAGCAACTTCCAAGGATCTCTAAGAACCAAGATCCGAAATACCCTTCTCTGTTGCTTGCCAAGGGAATCGGCGGTGTCGTACGGTTACGCGTTCTTGTAAATCAAAACGGTCTGGTAGATCAACTCAGCGTCGATCGTTCGTCAGGTCACAAGTCATTTGATGATGCTGCGATTCAAGCCGTACGTGTTTGGGAATTTGATCCCGCTGTCGAGGAAGGCAAAACGGTATCGATGGAAATCATCGTGCCAATTCGCTTCAAGCCTGTGAAGTAGCCGCAGGCCGGACCACCCAGCATCAAACCATGGGCTACGTGTAGTTCGGTGTAGGTGGTCGGTAGTGTCTCAGATCAATAGACCTAAACCACTCAATGGTTTGATTCAGACCATCATCAAGATCGGTAACCGGTTCCCAGCTTAAAATCTCCCGAGCTTTCGTTATGTCCGGTTGACGCCTTAGAGGATCATCTTGTGGTAGCTCGCAATGCTCTATCTTGGATGACGAACCGGTTAAGGCAATAATCTTCTCTGCCAATTCACCGACGGAGCATTCATGAGGATTGCCGAGGTTGATCGGACCAACACAATGGTCGGCGTGATTCATCATGGATATGAGCCCGCTGACAAGATCATCACGAAAGCAGAACGACCGCGTTTGTTGGCCGTCGCCGAATAATGTGATGGATTCGTTGGCCAGAGCCTGGCGTATGAATGTCGATACCACACGACCATCAAATGGATGCATACCCGGGCCATACGTATTGAAGATTCGCGCGACTCTGATTTGGACATTGTTAGAGCGATGGTAGTCAAAGAACATGGTTTCAGCAGCGCGCTTGCCTTCGTCATAGCAGGCACGCGGGCCAATCGGGTTCACACTGCCCCGATATTCTTCGGTTTGTGGATGCACTTCCGGATCACCGTAAACTTCACTGGTGGAGGCCTGCAGTACACGGGCCTTGCAGCGCTTGGCCATTCCAAGCATGTGGATGGCTCCGATGACGGACGTCTTCATCGTCTTGATCGGATTATATTGATAGTGGCCGGGTGCTGCGGGACAGGCAAGATTGTAGATTTCGTCGACTTCAAGCCAAATCGGCATGGTCACATCGTGCCGTACTAATTCAAAGTTGCGTTCATTTAGCAAGTGATCCACGTTGGACTTTTGGCTAGTAAAGAAGTTGTCCAGACAAATCACATCGTGACCCTGCTCTACAAGCATCTCGCAAAGACGTGTACCGAGAAAACCCGCGCCGCCAGTCACAAGGATTCGATTTATGCTGTTGAAGTTGCTCAATGGTCTGATCGCGACTGAATTGTTTTATCGACGTGTCATCGGGCACTTGCCTGATGGTATGGGCACTCGGAGTGATGTTCACCTAGACAGGCAACACCTGTTTTTATTAATCTCATGCTGCTCATAACGGTAACAAGCGAATCCCATCCGGCTGAATTCGGTTCAATGGACCAATGGCCGGGGGCAGGACCGCTACTCAACCCTACCTTATACGGTGGCAAGTGAAGTGATGTTTGTAAAAAACAACCAACAAATTAAAGGCGCATTTCTAGTGGTTTTATGCATGATCTCCGTATCCGCAACCGCCTCTACTGCAATCGGCCAGGAATTCAGAATTACGACAAATGTCTACTTAGAGCAGGACGAAAAACCGAGTTCGACAAATCTGACACTGTTTTCCGATTCAGTGATTTATGACTTCGTTGAAGCAAGCGGTGGTGAAGTGACGGTTTTTGATCTAAATCGTGGTCGAATCGTTTTGCTAAATCCCGCAAGGCAAATCAAAACGACACTGACAACTGAGTTTCTCCTTATGTATGTAAAGCAATTGCGACAAAATGCTTCGGAGGAAACCAACAACAAGCTATTCAATGCCAACCTCACGGAAGAAGCTGAAGTGGGAACCAAGAGATTCTCTGTCAGCAGTGATAACCTGACCTATACCGTAGAAGGTGCTGCTGCGAAGTTCCCATCCGCTGTAAAACGCTTTCAGTATTTTGCCGATTGGTTCGCGCGTCTTAATGCAACGCGTGTTGGAAACTTACCACCTCAAGCGCGGATTCGTATCAACCAGGTTGTTGCGGATCATAAGATGATTCCTGAATCCGTTACCCGTGTACTAAAAGCTGGAATTCGACGACAAGTGGTACGCGCTACGCACAACACCAACTGGCTGTGGACCAATACCGATCGCAAACGCATTGCAGATGTAAGCAATCAACTGGCCGAGTATAAAGAAGTTGCGCACGACGCCTACTTCAGTCGCTAGGCCGTATGTCGATTGCCAAGCAAAGCTGTTTCACTTCGGCATTAAATCTAAGACGCACTTGTTACTTCTTGACGTTTTTATACGCTTCAAAGTGCTTAGCGACATCGGCTTCTTTTTCGGTTCCTTTATGAACCAGAACGCGGTACCGCAATGTAAAGGAATCACCCTTTTCCATTTGGTGAGATCCGTCAATTGAATTGTCACCCTTGAAGTGGTGCAGACCAAATGGATTCGCCGTGAATAAGCCATAGGTACGCGCGTGCCAATAGGATGGATAACGAAAACTGCTTGGATGATTCATGATCGTGATGCCAACCACGTTTCCTTTGACAGGTCCGTGATAATCAACCCATGGTGATTGCTTGCCCCACGCTTTCAAATCTGTATCTCCATGGATGTTGATGATTTTTCCACCCATCTCCGAAGTGACCTTCATGCTGCCTGCGACACGGACACCGAATGATCCTTCTTTTGTATCGCCAAACTTAACCGATCCATCTCCGGCCGTAACCGTCGTGTCAAAGTCGATCCAGTAGAGATCGCCGTCAGCATGAAAGGTAAGTGTCCGTGTGTCCTGGCAAATCCGTTTTCCGTCCGGACCCACCCAATCATTTCGGGTCACGATTACGCCTGTCTTTCCACCACGCACTTTGTCAAAGCCCTTATGGATGATATTCCCATGACCTTCGGTTTCGCTCCAAAAATCGATGCCGTTCACATCACCATGGGTAAACCAAAAGCTTCTGTGGTGAACATGGTCATCTCGTTCAAACTCACCGGCATCTCTCATAGGATATGCACGCGTAATCTCATTTCCATATGGCCCGATTAGAGGCCAAAGGATCGGCTTTGCGCCGGATTTCACGAGATAGTTGGTTAGTAGCTTCCCATTTAACTTCACTGCGACCCCGTCAGGAGTTTCAGTAAGTTCAAATTTCGATTCAGCAAGCAATGCACTGCTGGAATAAATAAGCACGACGGTGATCAAAAGTGCTGAGACAAAAATGCGTCTGAATGGGTCGCAGGTTATTTTGAATCCAGTTTTCATAGTGTTTCTTTCGTTTCGAAAAGCTGCCAGGGAATTGCAGAATTGGTAGTAACCGTTTTACCAAAGATCTTAAGCCAAATCTCGTTACAAACCGCAATAAATTGACTGCTAACCGGTACAACCGTTATGTCCTTGCTTGACTGCAAAGTACGACCACATTCCGTATTTTTTTTATCCGAATGTACACTCGCAATCAAAAAAGTTTTCACAGGATTCCGATAGTACCCATTGTCGCAAGACACCTTACTCCACCCATTTTAACCCAGCCGTGTTTCTTAACACTTTATGTGCTGGCTTAAATTACAACTTGATTGACCCATTGGAGGACGTATGCCTGCTACCACTCCTATTCGGACCCCCATTAGGACTTTGCTGGATCTTCGTCATTTTGTTCAATCTGTACTTTGTGAATTTAACCATCTCGAACCTGGCGCTTTTCAAATGACTGAAAAGCTCCTGATCTCAAACAACAATCCATGCGGAATGCTGTTTTGCCTGCACGGCCCAAGAAGCGTCAAGCTCACGGCTGTATGGGAAGCAGAACGCAACACAATCTTGTTCTACGGTTGCAGCGGCCAACGCCAGCACCGGGTAGAACTGGATGAGTGCCTGCAGGGAATTCTTGCTCAGGCTGCCTAAGACACTGCCCTTAGGTACTGCAAAAAGCCTGAAATCTACAGCCTATGGACCGCAAGTGAATAGGCTGTGCAATCAGGCTTGAGCCTGCTGACTGTATAGTGTACATTTGTTCATTATCATAGGAAGCAGGAATTGAGATCGAAATGAGGTGAAGCGTAGAAAGGAATCGCGCACATGCTAGTACTGTCGCGTAAAGAAAGTGAACGCATTCGCGTCGGTGATTCAATCACCGTAACGATTGTAAGAGTATCAGGTGATAAGGTGCGAGTTGGTATCGAAGCACCAGCAGACTTAAAAGTGCTGCGGGATGAGCTGGAACTCATAGAAGAACCTAAGGATCCAGCACCTGTCGCAGTCATTCTCCCAATGCGAATGGCTGGATAGCCAGGAAAAGTAAAGGATGCCATGAATGCACATCCTTTTCATAAATCGCAGCCGACAATGATGCATCAGTCTCAGTTGATATATCCGGCATAATCGTTACTTCTTACTGAATTTACCAATGCTAAATCACCGACATAAGAATTGGGTTGGCATGTAATTGCCGGATCTTAATTAGCATTATTGACTGCTAAATGCCAAACAGACGGCATACTTGATAGCAGCAATAACGAGACCGGTGATGATCCACCATGTAGTCGTTTTGCAATGTTCGAAGCGAACTGTGAGCAGAAGTTTATATAGGTATTCGCATTTCGTATGTGAACACTACAAAATACAGCAAAATTACATCCCCCTATTTCGGTGGGTAAAGAGTTGTAATTTGTTCGTTGCAGGTTTATTTTAAAGGCATGTACATGGGATCGCGTAAAGCGGTAACTGCGTACATTGCCCACCGAATAGACCCAACCTAGACAACGGTCACAAAACGGAACTGCATGTTTCAGGCTGTGACAACATCACGGTTCAGCTCATCGGATGAGCAAGATATTTGAATCATCAATCAGTCTGCATTGCGCAGGCGATCATCAATTGGTTTTTGAAGAAAGACGTTAACAATGAAGTGCAAAGGTAGCCCTGTTGGACGACGTAGCTTCATGCAAGTTGGTTTTCTTGGCGGCCTGGGAATTGGCCTGTCAGATTACTTTCGTATGAAAGAAGCTCGTGGCGAACAGAAGTTCTATGAAAGCAAAGAAGGTCCTGCAAAGTCAGTGATCTTTATATATCTCCCCGGTGGAGCCGCTCATCAGGAAACATGGGATCCAAAACCCTATGCTCCGATCGAGTATCGCGGACCACTTGCCAATATCGAAACAAATGTTGCTGGCACTCGCCTAAGTGAGCAACTAAAGCAAACCGCACAGGTTGCTGACAAAATCGCTATCTGCCGTAGTATGACTCACGGCGAAGCTGCTCACGAACGTGGAACGCACAACATGTTCACCGGTTACCGACCAAGTCCGGCACTGCAGTACCCAAGTATGGGTAGCGTGGTATCGCACGAATTCGGCCCACGTGAAAACCTGCCTCCATACGTTTGCATTCCAAATCAGCCAAACGTATTTGCTGGTACTGGTTACCTGAGCTCATCCTACGCAGGATTCAGCCTCGGTTCAGATCCGGCAAGTGGCAATTTCAACGTACGTGACCTTGCCCTGCCAGGTGGCGTTGATGATAACCGTTTCGGCACACGTCGTCGTGTTCTTGACGCTGTCAACGATCACTTTGCAGGTAAAGAAAAAGCTGACTCGCTCGACGCAGTCGATACCTTCTATACAAGAGCTTACAACCTGATTAGCTCTCAGAAGGCACGCGAAGCATTCGACCTGAACAAGGAAGATGCTGCGACTCGCGATCGATACGGTCGAAACACTGCAGGTTCCCGAATGTTGCTTGCACGTCGTCTGGTTGAAGCAGGCGTTCGTTTTGTAACACTCACCTACGGTGGATGGGATATGCACAGCAACATTGCTGGCGCCATTCGCGGTCAGGTTCCAGCGCTGGATCAAGGTTTCGCAACTCTGATTCGAGATCTGGACGAGCGAGGACTGCTCGATTCCACCATGGTTTGCATCGCTTCTGAATTCGGTCGTACACCGAAGATCAACGGCAGTGCCGGCCGTGACCACTGGCCAAAAGTCTTCAGCGTAGTACTCGCTGGTGGCGGTATTAAGGGCGGCATCGTTTACGGTAAGTCAAATGCGACTGCCAGTGAACCTGAAGAAGACGCTCTGAATGTCGAAGACTGGGCAACCACAATCTACAACCGATTGGGTATCACCGCTGATAAAGAGCTGATGGCTCCTGGTGATCGACCAATCGAAATCGTAGACGGTGGTAAAGTCCGCCAGGAATTGCTCGCATAACCTGCGAAGCAATCCAACCCAACTGGGAATGTTGATTGATTCCCGGTAAAAACCGATTGATGATCAGCGGGTCCCATCGCTTTGCCGATGGGACCCGCTATTAATACACAAAGGTGCAGTCGAAACGAATTAGGACTGCACCGCACCTGTCAAACCTCCCCCCAGGAGAAAACCATGGCATCCCTTCGCCGCACCCGTGCAGCATGGCAACAAATCGTTTCATGCATGCTTGTCACTCTGATTTCAGCGCCCCTTTTTGCTGCTTCACCATCACTGGGCATTATCCTTCCTCGCGGAATTCAGCGTGGAGTAGAAACCGAAGTAACATTTAACGGCGGTCGTCTGGATGATGCCGAAGAGATTTTCTTCTACTCGCCAGGGTTTGAAGTGCTAAGCCTTGAAGCGACGGCAAGTCAGGTCAAGGTGAAGGTCAAGGTTACTGAGAATGCTCGACTGGGTGAACATGTAGCACAAGTTCGCACGCGTAGTGGAATCAGTGAATACAAGACGTTTTTTGTAAGCCCATACGCAAATGTGGATGAAGTTGAACCAAACAGCTCTTTTGATGANCCACAAGCAATTGCGATGAACGTCACCGTTCAAGGTGTCGTGACAAATGAAGATGTTGATTACTACGTCGTTGAAGCCAAAGCTGGTCAACGAATCTCAGCTGAAGTCGAAGGAATGCGACTGGGGACAACGCAATTCGATCCATACATCGCCGTACTCAACTCAAAGCGTTTTGAGCTCTCCGCCGATGATGACACACCGCTGGTACGCCAGGATGCTGTTGCGTCAGCTGTCGCACCGGAAGATGGCAAGTACTACATCATGGTTCGTGAAAGTTCTTATGGTGGAAACGGGAACTGTCGTTATCGACTTCACGTAGGTACATTCCCACGACCAACTGGTGTTTATCCAGCAGGTGGTAAAGTTGGCGAAGCAATGCAAGTCAAATTNCTTGGTGACCCATCAGGCGAATTGGTTCGTGACATAACCGTTCCAAGTGAAGTGCTAACAGAATACGGACTGGAGATATCCGACGAAGGTGGAGTTTCNCCTTCACCAAATACGTTCATGATCTCCGAAAACGGTAACTCGCTGGAAGTGGAGCCCAACAACGAAGTCGCACAGGGATCACCTGCTGNACTGCCAAATGCATTCAATGGAATCATNCAGGAAGCAAATGATGTCGACTGCTTTAAATTCACAGCNACAAANGGGCAGGTTTTTGATATCGAGTGTTATGCACGTCGTGTGCGATCGCCACTTGATCCGGTCATGAACCTCTACCGTGCAAACGGTCAAAGCCTTGCCGGTAACGATGACTCACGCGGTCCTGATAGCTACTTCCGATACACGTTCCCGGATGACGGTGAATACGTATTGCGAATTACCGATCACCTCGGTCGCGGTGGAGTAGACTTCGTTTACCGTGTCGAATTTCGTGCTGTGAAACCAGTACTGACTCTCGGTATCCCACGTGTTGCACGATACTCGCAGTACCGTCAACAAATCTATGTTGCCCGTGGAAACCGCTTTGCTACATTGATGTCGGCAAGTCGCAGCAACTTCGGCGGCGATCTTACTTTTGAAGGCAATAACTTGCCTGAAGGTATTTCGATGGTCACTGAAAATATGCCATCCAACATGAGTGTTGCTCCGATTGTTTTTGAAGCAACTGCCGACGCACCACTCGCCGGTAAACTCGTCGACTTCCAGGCTAAGCATGTTGATGCCAACACAGGTATCGCTGGTGGATTCCGCAATCGTGCTGATCTCATTATCGGTGCCCCGGGCCAGTCACTCTATGTCTGGAAAGACGTTGGTCAACTCGCTGTTGCGGTTGTAGATGAATTACCCTTCCAGCTCGAAATCGTACAGCCAAACGTACCCATCGTTCAAAACGGCGAAATGCAATTGAAAATTGTCGCTCACCGAAAAGAAGGATTCACCAANGCTATNAACGTTCANTTCCCATTCCGACCACCCGGGATTGGTACAACCAGTAGCGTTAATATTCCTGAAGGTCAGAACGAAGTGTTGTATCCGCTAAATGCAGCTGGCAACGCTCAGGTCCGAGAGTGGCCTATCTACGCCCTTGGTTCCTCCGATGTAAATGGAGCAGCATGGGTGTCATCACAACTAGCCAAGCTCAATGTCACGGCACCAATCGTGAATGTGGCAATGGAGAGGGCGTCTTGTGAACAAGGTCAGGAAACACAACTTGTTGTGAACCTGACTCACGTCACAGAGTTTGAAGGCACTGCCAAGCTTGAACTGGTAGGTCTGCCAGCAAAGGCTGCTACACAAGTTCTCGACTTCACAAAAGAAACAGAACAGCTGATTTTTAATATCACAACAGCAGCAGACACTCCNGCCGGAAAGCACAACGTATTCTGCAAAGTGCACATTACACAAAATGCAGAACCTGTCATCGCACGTAGTGGTGGTACACAGCTTCAAGTTGATAAGCCATTGCCACCTCCGCCAAATGCNAAACCAATGCCTAAGCCAATGCCAATGGCCACTGCTGCAGCACCTAAACCAGCTCCAAAGCCAATGGCGAAGCCTCTGACACGTTTGGAAAAACTTCGTCTGGCAGCTAAGGAACGTGCTCAACAAACTGCTGGTTCGGAAGAAGAGTAACCAAACCAGGGATTGGGTTATACAAATCACTTTTGAAGGCCATACCGGTCGCACATAGTCGAAGTCGACAAGGACAACAGAATGTCACTTAAACGTTTCACCACATTTTCACTTTCACTGATTGCCATGATGCTCCTTACCGGAAGCGTCAACGCTCAAAATGAATTGAGTGAAATCAACGTCTATCCTGAGAACATCAACTTGAGTAATGCTCGGGATAACCAAAGGATTCTTGTGCAAGCGCGTTTCGCAAACGGCCTGACNGAAGATGTTACCGAACAGGCAACCATAACCGTTGGTGATGCAAATGTCGTCACGCTGAGTGGTTCCGAAGTGTTCCCGAAAGCTGACGGTGAAACACAGGTAACAGTAGCTTTTGGCGGAAAGCAAATTGTTCTTCCGACGGTCGTAAAAGACTCAACAGCTAATCCCGCTCTTAGCTTCAAGAACGATATCATGCCGATCTTCATGAAAGCTAACTGTAATACAGGTAGTTGCCACGGTGCTGCACGGGGTAAAGACGGNTTNCGTTTGTCGTTGTTTGGTTTCGATCCTAATGGTGANCACTACCGNGTTACGCGAGAGATCAGCGGTCGTCGTATTAACCTCGCCTTTACAACCAGTAGTCTGCTGCTGGAAAAGGGAGCTGGTGAAGTACCTCACACCGGTGGTTCACGATTTGAATCTGGCGACCAACTCTACTCGACGGTCAATCGCTGGCTCGAAGAAGGTGCAAATAATGATGCTGGTGAAATCCCGACTGTAGACCGTGTTGACGTCTACCCGAAGGGTGCTGTCATGAATGGGCAGGGCGCCCAACAACGTGTAACCGTTAGAGCATATTACTCAGACGGAACCGATCGTGATGTCACTCATCTAGCTTACTTCAGCTCTAACAATGACAACTCGGCAACGATTGAGCAGGACGGAACAGTTACAGCTCAAAATCGCGGTGAAGCCTTTATTATGGCTCGATTTGATACCCATACCGTTGGTGTTCACTTCATTATCCTTCCAAAGGATTTGCAATTCGCCTGGCCGGAAAACATGCCGGAGAATAACTATGTCGATACGCTAATGCATCAAAAATTTCAGAAGCTGCGTATCGTACCTTCCGAACTTTGTTCTGACGAAGAATTCCTGCGACGTGCAACGCTTGATATCTGTGGTCGCCTGCCTTCCGTAGACGAGTATCATGCATTTGTTTCAAGCGAAGATCCAAAGAAACGTGAAAACCTCATCGATGATCTNCTCAACCGTAAAGAGTTCGTTGAAATGTGGGTGATGAAATGGGCTGAATTGCTCACCGTTCGTACCACAAATCAAATCAGCTATAAGTCCATGCTGCTCTACTACAACTGGCTACAGGAACGTGTTGCTAACAACATGCCCATGAACGTAATGGTGCAGGAATTGCTTGGTAGCAGCGGTGGTACATTCGCCAATGCAGCAACAAACTACTATCAAAACGAGACAAACACGCTGAAAGTCTCTGAAAATGTTGCTCAAGTGTTCATGGGTATGCGAATCCAATGTGCACAGTGCCACAATCACCCATTTGACCGNTGGACGATGGATGANTACTACAGCTTTGCTGCATTCTTCTCNCAAATNGGTCGCAAACGTGGTGAAGACCCGCGTGANTTGATCATTTNCAACAGNGGAAGTGGTGACGTACGCCACCTTGTTGGTAATCGAGTGATGCAACCNAAATTCCTCGGTGGNGAAGTNCCNGACGTAGCCGGTAAGGATCGCCGCGTTGTGATGGCNAATTGGCTCGCTTCTGCTGAAAACCCATTCTTTGCCAGGAACCTGGCAAATATCGTTTGGGCTCACTTCTTTGGTCGTGGCATTATTGATGAAGTTGATGATGTACGTATAAGTAACCCACCAGTAAACCCGGAACTGCTCGACGCACTCGCTTCGAAATTTACTGGTTACAACTACGACTTTAAAAAGCTTGTTCGTGACATCTGTGTTTCACGTGCTTACCAGTACAGCACACAAACCAATGAAACCAATGAATCGGACGTGCGAAACTTCTCGCATTCAACACTTCGGCGTATGCGGGCGGAAGTGATGCTCGATGCAATTAGTGGCGTTACCGACACCGAGAATAAATTCCGTGGTCTGCCAATCGGTGCAAATGCCGTACAAATTGCAGATGGAAACACNAGCACATACTTCCTTACCACCTTCGGTCGTGCAAAACGTGAGACTGTTTGCTCATGTGAAGTAAAGATGGAACCAAACCTGTCTCAAGCACTGCATATGCTGAACGGCGACACGGTGAACTCTAAAATCGCTGCCGGCAATCTGATCGGTCGTCGCATTGAAGAGCAAGTGCCGCACGAGCAAATCATCGAAGAAATGTATATTCGTTGCTTTACCCGTAAGCCAACTGAGAAGGAAATGACCAATCTGTTGGCAATCGTTGCAGAGCAAGAAGANAAGAAACAAGCACTGGAAGACGTGTTCTGGGCATTGCTTAACTCACGTGAATTCCTGTTTAACCACTAATGGGACAATTAAACCTTACCTAACCGTTAGAGTTTGCCAAAAGAATAGTGGTTGCTCTGATAATCTCCCTAAGAATCAGTCGGGAATAACGGGTAATAGATTGCTCAGGTGGTAGATTTTATTTAATCCGATGTTTTTGCGCACATGGAAAGCCTTGCGTGCAAGTGACTAGGATATGAACCAAATAAACATAACAGTGGGCTTTTAGCTTACTTTATCCCCCTCCCCCCGGAGATCAGCAATCATGCGTTTGAATGCTACCGCCACTGGTCTTAAGACCTTGTTTTCATCGACATTGNTTTTCCTCCTTGCANCNACTGCAGTGACAGCACAGGAAAAAGTTACGTTTGATGACCATGTGCAGCCAATCCTCCGCCAAAAGTGCTTTTCCTGCCANAACCAAAANAAGAANAGTAGTGGTCTGGATNTAACNACCTATACNAATCTAATGCTCGGTGGTAGCAGTGGTGATGTCNTGGAANCNGGNAGTCCTGATGACAGCTANTTGTTCCTGCTCATTACCCATGAATCTGAACCATTCATGCCGCCCAAGTCTCCCAANATGCCTGATACGGAAATCAATCTCATCCGAAAATGGATCGAGCAGGGCATGCCGGAAAATGCTGGCTCCAAGATCATGGTGCCNAAAAAGAAGAAGTTTGAATTCAAACTTGAAGGCGACCCGACTGCAAAGCCGGAAGTACCGCCAATGCCAAATCGACTCAGCAAAGAAGCGATTAGTTTTTCGCCAAAGACAACGGCCGTTTCAGCCATTGCAACTAACCCGTGGTCGCCATTGGCTGCGGTAGCTGGTTTCAGACAAATCATGTTGTACAACACAAGTGACCTGTCGCTTGCGGGTGTACTTGAATTCCCGGAAGGCGTCGCGCAAGTCCTAAAGTTCAGCCGCAATGGTAGCTTGCTGCTAGCTGGGGGTGGCCATGCTTCAAGTAGTGGTAAAGTCGTCGTNTTTAATGTCACCAACGGTGAACGTGTGTTCGAAGTTGGCGATGAGCTCGACTCGGTACTGGGCGCAGATATTTCCGCTGATCAGTCNATGATTGCACTTGGTGGCCCTGAACGCATGATTCGNATCTACTCAACGCAAGATGGAACGCTACTTAACGAGATTAAAAAGCACACCGACTGGGTAACCCAGATGGAATTCAGCCCCGATGGCATCCTGTTGGCAACCGGTGACCGAAACGGTGGTCTTCATGTTTGGGAATCGTTCACAGGACGTGAATACCTGACTCTTAAAGGCCATAGNGGCAGCATCTCTGGAATCTCCTGGCGTGCAGATTCAAATATTCTGGCATCCTCCAGTGAAGATGGATCCATTCGACTTTGGGAAATGGAAAATGGTGGTCAGGTGCGCAGTTGGGGNGCACACGGTGGGGGTACGGCATTCATGTCCTTCGCTCGTGATGGACGTATTGTCTCGTGTGGCCGTGACCGTGTAACAAAAGTGTGGGACCAAGGCGGTCAACAACAGGTTGCTTTTGCAGCCTTTGGTGATCTAGCACTGCGTTGTGCAATTTGTAACGAAACCAACCGGGTGATCGCTGGCGACTGGACCGGTGAAATCCGTGTATGGAATGTAGCTGATGGTGCACAAGTTGGCACACTTGCAACAAACCCACTAAAGCTAGAAATGCGAATGCAACAAGCCACGGCTGCTGTTGCCGCTGCAGACGCTGCCTACAAGCCACTTGCTGAAGTTGCAGCAGCTTCTACCAAAGCACTTAATGACCTCAAAGCAAAGCTGGCAGCCGCTCAAAAGCTGGTTGTTGACTATAAAGCTGCATACGACACAGCTAAAGGTCAGGTTGAAACTTACAACAAAGAAATTGCAAAACTCGATGGCGAATTAAAAGCAGCTACGGCTATCGTAAATAAACTGACACCAGTTGTACCCGCTTTGACCGAATCCGTTGCAAAGGCCAAAGATGCAGCAGCCAAGAACGCCGAAGATAAGGAAGTTGCACAGCTGGCAGCTCAGCTCGAGGCGTTGACGAACAAACGTAACGCCGAGCTGGAAGCAAATAAGAAAACGGCAACGGAACGCACGACCGCAATTGCTAAGAACAAGGAACTGCTAGCCAAGGCGACAACGGAAATGAACACAGCCGACGCTGAAATGAAAAAAGCCGAAGCGGAAGTCGTCGCTACTACTAACCTTATCAAACCTGCTGAGGAAAAGCTTGCTGCCGATACAGCTAAAGCAAATGACGCCGCTGGTGTTCTCGAAGCAGCAAAAGCGTCATTAACATACTGGCAAGCAGAAATTCAGTTCACTGCACAGTTATCTGATCTTCGCACCAGGCTCAATGCAGCATTTGATATGCTCACAGCCAAAATGCAATCACATCAGGACATGGTCGATGCCGCAGCTGTGGCAGAAGGTGAGTTTAATAAATCAAATGCAGCACTGGCTGAAGCGAAAACAACTGCTGAAAATGCAAATGTCCGTGTCACCACTGCAGTGAAGACAGACAATGATGCAAAGAAAGCTCTAGATACAGCCACGACGAACCATCAGGCTGCCACTAAGGCTGCTAATGCACTACAAGCTGGTCTGGCACCACTCGCAGCAGCCATTGCGAGTGCGGACGAAGCTGTTACCAAGTCTGGTGGCGATGCTGACCTAAAAGCAGCAGCTGATTCTCTAAAGACGCTGAAAACGAAGAAGGAAACCGAACTTAAGGCTGCTCAGGAATTACTTACCACTCGCACAACGGAACTTAAGACTGCGAAAGACGGTTACACTGCTACACAAGCAGAACTAGCCAAAGCACAGAAAGCACTTACAGATGCTCGGGCACTTGTTGCCACGCGTGAAGCGGAGCTAAAGCCGTTTGAAGTGAAGCTCGCTGACGCTCGCACAGCCGTTGAAAACGCCGCTAATGGCGTCACAGAGGCTGAGGGTGGCGTTGACACTGTAGAAGCACAAATCAAAGAGCTTCAACAACCAAGCTAGTNCAAGCNGNATCTGATAAGCCCCTAATTCTCCAATCAGTGCTCTGANNTTCTGACCTATNTGTTGAGTTGCAGTGAAGCTNTGCGAATTGGAATCTGACAAAAAGTGNAACTCGTCGAATTTTGAATGCGAGTGTGTCGGGTAATGTACGCATATCAATAGAGAAACAATAGTACTTACGTTTACCCACCTTTGAGTTAATACGATGGCNACTTTTCTCTTTACCTGTCCTCATTGCGCGTATTCTATTCAATTACCAGTAGATGTCATTGGCAAGAAGGGGAATTGCCCAAGTTGTAAAACTCTTGTGCAAATAGATAAATCACAACAGCCACTACAACAGCCACTACAACAGCCACTACAACAGCCACTACAACAGCCACTACAACAGCCACTACAACAGCCACTACAACAG
>PAXU01000083.1 GCA_002714565.1 Rhodopirellula sp. | reverse complement strand
AAGCAAAAGTACGACCAGGCGTTAGCAACGTGCGAGTCTGTCATGCCGGATGTGCGGCGACTGCGTGGGCGACTACTTGAAGAGACGTACGTGCAGCTTTGGCATGTGTACTTTGAAATGGATCGCCTGAATTTGGCCGCTGCTATGTGCGAACGACTGCAGCGAGAATTTCCCGCCAGTGGCTTTGTGGATGATGCTCTGCTGCAACTCGGCGATGTTGCCCGAGCCGAAGGCGACATAAACCGCGCGATTGGAATCTATACGCGTTTGGCGAATATGCAAACCAGCCAGCTGCGTGGCGAAGCACAGTTTGGCATCGCAGAATGTTACGAAGCAATGGCAAACGATGCCACCGAGGCAAGCGCCGTGCAATTGAGGGATCGCGCGTTTCAGGAATACAAGAAGGTTTACGACCAGTTTCCTGATAGCGGACGCGTAGGAGAAGCTGTTGCAAAAATGGCTAACCATTACTACGACCAACAAGACTACGCGAGAGCAATCGATACATTTGAAACTGTGCTGGAAAACCAGCCTGATGCAAAGTACCTGGATGTAATCCTGTTTAACTATGGACGCTGCCTGTATCGCCTAAATCGGCGCGCAGAGGCACGCCAGCGATTTGAACAACTGATCGGGGATTTCCCGGAAAGCAATCTGGCAACCGATGCCAAGCAGATTGCAGAAGCACTGTCTCGACAGGGAAGTTAATCCAACGAAAACGCGAGCAATAAATCGCAAACCAGAGAGCTGTAAGATATGAAAATCCAATTCCCAAAAATCGTAGTTGTCGCAAGCGTGCTGATGCTAGTGACGTTCGCAAACGCCGCATGGCTATGTGCGCAAGATGCCGAAGCGCAGGATGAGGTAAGTCAGCAAGCGAGTCAACTGGAAGCATCGTTAGGCAAATATCGCGATACGTCCCCAGAGGCCGGCAACGTGATGGTGCAGTTGGCTGACCTGTACTTCAATAACGGGCGTGCTCTTGGATTGGTTCGTGTTACTCAGACCTTTACAACAGCACACGTATCGGATGCGCGACATGAGCAAATGATGCTGCGGCTGGTCGATGGTCTGCAAGTGCTTTCTCGAAATAAAGACTTAGTAGCTACATGCCGCCAGTATCTGACGCGATACGCTACGTCCGGCAACGCTCGCAATGTAGAGATTTTGCTTGCCGACGTCCTTAACGACGGAAAAACCGTGCTCGAAGCTGCTGATGCGGCGAAGGCAGTGTGGGTGCGCAACGGCAATTCGGTGCTTGGCAAGGAATTCGCCGAACGCGCAGTGCAATTGTATTTGACACTTGGCGGTGATAGTCGTCTTACGGCTGCTGAACTAGCTGAAGATATTTTGAACAAGATGCCCAACGGAACCTATGCATCCGCAATGGGGCAGAGTGCAAATGCTACATATGTGGCGCTTTCAAGATGGGCGGAAAGCAATCGAGTAATCGACACATTGCTAAAGCGGGGACTTGTGCCGGATCGTGTTAAGCAACAGGAGTTGCATGTTCGACGCGCTTCGAATTACCGTTCGTTGGAGCAATACACAAACGCAGCCAATGCATATCAGCAAGCCCGTGCCATAAACGACGATGCCGATCTTTTCTATGCTCAGTGCCAAAGTATTATTGCGTCAAAGTCTAGCGCGCAGCAGTCCGAGTCAATTGTCAATCAATTTTACGGACGCTTTCCAAATGATCTGCGAAAAGGATCACTTCGAATCAGTGTTGCATCACAATACGACACGGAAGGCAACGAGGCAAAAGCACTTTCACTTTGGCGTGCTGTGTTGGTCGATGATGCGTATACTTCCGGAGCGGCTAATACTTTTGCGTCGAGAAACGGAGTGGAGCCTGCAAAGTTGGCTGATACAGAACGTGTGCTTCGCGATGCAATCAACAAAAACGAGCGACACCGCAGCTACCTCTATTACGTACTTGCCCAGCGGGTGCATCTAACCGGTCAAATGAACCCGGCCCGAGCTCATCAAGTCGCCATGGAAGGGCTTATGCGGTTGGAAAAGGATGATGGTAACTACGCCGCTCAACTGGCAAGCCTGGCACTCTCGGCTACGCCAGATGATAACGCGGCGAGAAATAGCGCACGTCAATTGCTCGACAGGCAGCGCAAATACATGCATATCAACTACGCAGGGGGAGTCGGGTCGTATATCAACTCGATTAAGTCGAATAAGGAATTGAAGCCTCGGCATGATGCCTTGCGAAACGAATATCAGGCGCACACCGGGCAAGCCATCGTTAAAAACTGGCAGCTCCTGGGGACAAATAACGCAAACGGTGGACGCACGCGAGCTGCTATGCTGACCTCTCCTGAATTCAATCAGATGTCCACTGAGATGAAGCGGCGGCTGCTTTATGCTCAGGCATATTATTTGCAATACCAGGCACCAACTGCACAGCGCGCAGGTGCCGCGACAGAGTGGGCCAAGCTGGTACAGATGGTTCCAAAGGAGCTTACGTACGCGAGGTACTATCTGAGTGCAGCGACAGATTACGCACCGGAGGAGATTCAGAAGGCGGCTGCAAATCATATGCTGACACAGCAAGTGGAAGTAACCGACGGTGATGCATTCAGACGCATGATGTTAGTAGCTGAGCGAAACAAGGATAAAGGTTTAGCACAGCGGGTTTTGAGTTGGTATCAGCAGTTGGAACAGAAATACGGATTTGCAAACAACTACGGTGTCACAGCTGCGGATCCGCTGATCGCGCTTGAAATGTCAGATCAGGCAATGGCCCACTGGCGACGGTATCTAGCCGTTGGCAATAGAGAAACAAGAGATGCGCTGAGCCGCATTAATGCAAATAGTGAAGCTGAGGCACCTGCGCGGATTGCCATGTATCGACAGGCGATGAATGGGCCGGTAAATACCAATTACGCTGGATACGTTCAGGTGATCGCCAATATCTTACTTGCTGAAGAGCAACCAGACTTCAATCAAATCGCGACGCTGCTTAAAGAGATTCGTACACGCCGTGACGAGTTGCCATTCACCACGTTTGATATCGACGACAACACGGTGATGTCGTGGGTCGCAGCGATCAGAGCCAACGAAGAAATAACGGATCAGGTAAAACTGGCGTTTTACGACGCGGTGTTGAACCTGAGGTTGTTTAATAGTGCGGCATACGCTGATATCGTAAAACTGCAGCTTGCTTCGTCAGCCAACGTAACACCGATGGAGCGTTTAAAGCGTCTGCAAGCTGCTACGCTTCGTTCGCAAAACGAATATCGCGGATGGGATGCGCTGAAGTCATTCGTTGATTTAGCGATTGCCGAACAAGATCATATTTTCGTCACAACAGTTGGCACCGGATTGCTTACCAACATCACAAGCGTTGATCAGGGACGTCGTGACGCGATGCGAACGATTGTCAGCCGAAGTTACACGCAGAGCGGCGGCGTTGGGTTGACGATTGATGAAGACAGTCCGGTTGCGCCACTTCTACAATCCGCCCTATATCTACGTTTAGGTGATCGCCAGCTTGCATACGATCTCTACGAAGAGAATAAAGCCCTGTTTGACGAACATCGGGATGAGGTGCCAGTTGATCTGATATTGTTCGTGTCTGAATCGCTCGTTGCTGCCGGCGGAGATGATAACCACGACTATGTAGAAGACGTTTTGAGAACCTGGGTGGTACGAAATGCGGAATCCGCACAGATCACTCAAGAGAACAAGGCCAAGGTGCAGTTGTTGCTTGCTAGAAACTACTTTATTGCCCGTCGTTTTGACTTGGCCCGAAGTGAATATACCACCGTAACGAATCTGTACCCGGAAACTGAGGAAGCGACTGAAGCCCAGTTTGGTATCGGGGAGTCCTTTATGGAACAGAAGGTCTTTGATCAGGCCGAACAGGTATTTGAAGAACTAACACGTTCATCAAATGCATTGACGATCATCCGTGCAGAATTCCTGCAGGGTGTACTAATGTTCCGACGTGGTGACAGAAATGAGGCTCGGGATGTATTCCGTTCGGTACTCGAACGTGTTCCCGATGTCGAGTTGGCAAACCAAACACTGTATAACCTCGCCGAGATTTATCGCGTCGAAGAGCGATACATCGATCAATTGAATTTGTTGCGTACTGTTGGTCGCCTTGGCCACATTAGCAAGCGATTCCACGCACCGGGCCTAGCGCTGTCGATCGTTGTACACGATAGTGACTTGGGAATTAGCCGTGGTCACAATCGGATCCCAGTCGTGGTCACCACCATTCCCGGGGGCGACGTGGAAGAAATCTTCCTTACGAGTACCGGGGCGGGCAAAGGTTTATTTAGGGCTGATTTGGACACAGCTTTGGGAGAAGTTACTGAAGGCGATGGCATCCTGCAACTGATGGGTGATGACGTTGTTAAGTGCGATTACCCGGAGGAGTTTAAACAGGATTTCAAGAACGTCCCCTTGTCGGATGTTGAGATTAAGGTTGCTGCCAATGCTGATTTTGCGGTTCAAAGCAGTGTGATCGAAACAGAAGAAGAAGCTACGTTTAGTCAAGAATTGGAGCAGGAGAACGATGATCAACGTGTTTCGCAGATTCGGCCAGCGACACAGGTGAAGCCTGGGAATCCACTGTATATCCGGATTGAAGATGCGGATCGTGATACGACTGCCGGTCAGGACGAGGTGGTTGTTAAGCTCGCAACTGACAGCGGCGATGAAGTTCAAGTAGTTGTTACGGAAACCGAACCCCATAGTGGTATCTTTGAAGGCCAGGTTCCTACGGCAGAATTGCCGGCTGGCGCGACTGCTAGCGACACCGCAATCGACCACAGTCCTTTAATGGCAATCGATCAGAGCAAAGACACAGTTTGGGTAAGTCGCCCCGATGGGCAAACTCCCAAGGTTCTCACGGTCGACATGAAGGACCTGTATCCGGTCTCGAGAGTGCGAGTGGCGACACCGAGTGAGGAAGATCAGGCGCCGGTGCGAATGGATATACAGGGATCGTATGATGGCGAATATTGGTTCCGAGTTGCTACTTATCCAGCGCAGGCACCACTTAAGGGTGTTGCAGATGAGTATGTCGGAATTAATCGTCGGGTATACGAGGGCGACTACAGGACATATCGAGACTGGAATCAGGTGTTAAACCTCGTTAGTACCGGCACACCGGTCGCCGATGAGCCAGGATTTGAAGAATTCGGTGATCTGGATTGGAACAAGGACGCAATCGAAGAAGATGAGAAGGTAGTCGATCCTGCACATGCGGTAGTCTGGCATGGTTTATTGACTGCTGACCGAGCCGGTGCGGTTCGTATCCGCGTAGAAGGTGAAACGACGGCATTATTGGTAGACGGCGTAATGGAATTGGCCCTAAACGCGGGTGCTAGAAACGTCGATGTCTGGCTTGAAAAGGGCCAGCACGAAATCACGGTGTTCGCGGCATGTAGCAAAGGATCGACTGGTGTTCGGGTAAAGCGCGCCTATGCTTCGGTCAACACTCAACAAGTGTCGCTTCAGCCGTTTACAGAGGAAGAGTGGGCAGCAGAGCGAGAGCAGGTGGTGGTTGAAGAAACACCACTTACCGGTCGACAGGAGGTGGACCTAAGCACTGCTCGATTCATTAAGACGACGGCAGAATTCGGATTCAAGGAAACCGAGATGGTAAAGGTCGTTGGGAACTGGACCAGCCTGGAGGATCAGATAGCTGTATCGCTTGGTGCCGTTCGCCCGGGGTTGTATGAATTGTGGTTGGAGTACGCACACCCAGGTACGTCCGGACGCTTCTCTGTTCAACTCGGNCGTCAGGAAATAGAACATCCAGTGATTGATAGTGGAGGATGGGGNGTTTACGTACCAGATCGAGCGGGAGTTATTCTTGTAGAGGACGGTGGTTCAAGAGACTTGCTTATTAAGCCGCTTGAGATTCAGGGTGGTGGCCTGATGGAACTGCGTAACATATTCCTAATGCCGGCAAAGCAGGGAATTGTGGGTCTGAACAACGAGTGGGAATTTAGGTTCCCGAGTTATGACTTACGCTATACGCGAATCATCGTGAATGAATACATCGGTAATTCTGTTGCNATTAACCACGTAGTGGTTGGTGACGCGAGTGCAAAGGAAACGCAAATACCAACNGATGCCGATATTTTATCCTTGGCACAAAATAACATCCTTGAGATTGCCGCCGGTGATATTGTTCGCGCGACCTACACTGACGAACGCACTCAAAATCAGGGCGGTACCGGTCGGCTCCTCACAAGTGAGTTACAGGCAACCTATTACAACGCGTCTATTGCGCCGATTGCATATGACCAACAGAGAAGTGGTGCAGGTGGTGTNACATTTACTCCAAAATCACTTATGCGTATTGATCCGGGCGAACGTGTTACGATTCAGGTCACTGATTACGATCGCGATCAATCGGATGAGTTAGATGAAATTCTTGTGGAGGTGTCAGTCAACAANGATGCCCCAATCGTTCTAACAGCGACAGAGACGGATGCATATTCAGGCATATTCACAAAGGAAGTGGATACAGCTGGTGAGGAGATGGACGATCGACTGGTAGTCAAACAGGGAGATCGCATTTACATCCGTTACTTGGATGAGCAGAATACGTTCCCTGGCCATTCGGTGAAACGGGAATCCGTTGTTTATGTGAANGAGCCAACAGATGCTCAGATTCGAATAGTGTCATCCCGAATGATTCCGCGTCCTGAGGGTCAAGCTGGCCTTCCAACTCCTGTTTATCTGCCTGTGGATGAGGGAGATGTAAGTGCTGTTGCATTTGAAGTACCACTACTCGTGGAAGTTATCGATCCGGACATGGCTAAGGATGATCGCAGTCAGATTACTGTGGCCGTCCAGGCAAGTAACGGCTCTACATTACTGGTGGACTGTGTNGTGTCCTCGCAATTCAGTGANTTGCCGGCAAGCACTGAGCGGGACGAGGCGTTGTATCAGGGACGGTTTATTGGCCAAATCATTATGCAGCTTGGCAGCAAAGATTCACCGGCGTTAGTTCCTCTGACGATTGGCATGCCACGTGGTTTGGTGGGACGGNCGCGATTGCCGGATGAGGAAGAGGATGGGGATCTGGGTGGACTCGTAGCCAGAGTGCTAAATCTATCTGGTGAGGATCAAGTGTTACTTGCTTATAAGGACGAGAAACGAGCGACTGGTGAACCGAGCTTATTGCGGGCGAATGCAAAACTCGTCTCCAACGGACAATTGCACGTAACCGACCGTGAGTACGAGGATGCAGTGGAACAGCTTCATGTTGGNGAAAAACTCTATCTGCGAGTTTATGATGCTGACAAAGATATTAGTGACGAGCGAGATGAGGTCGTTGTCGAAATAACAACAGAACTTGGTGAAAAAGAAGTTGTTAAACTCTTCGAGACGACGATTCACAGTGGCGAATTCACTGGNTCNTACCAGTTNATTGCTGCGGAAAAACCAACACCTTCAAATTCGGACGACACTGAACCAAAAATCGAAAGCTACTTTGGAGATGTGATCAGTGTTTCTTATATCGATGACACTGCGGCAACTGAAACNGGGGAATTATCCGTGTTGCACGAAATCCCNGTNGTGGTCGGAACTAATGGNCTGGTGTCGGCCTTTACCAAGGTGTTTAACGATGAAGAGTTAGCCGTCGAAACAAAGTTTCGTATCGCGGAGAGCTACTTTGAGTTGTTCAAGAGTCATAAGGAACTTGGCCGTGATNAGGATCTTGGCCGGGATCTGGAAGCAGGACGACGAATTCTCAAAGAAGTTATGGAAGATTATCCTGANCCGAAATACGTGCCACGTATTGCATANCTGCGAGGTCAATTTGCTCAGGAATTAGAGCAATGGAGCGAAGCCATTCGCTCATACGAANTATTGCTCACGCAGTATCCGGATCATACGCTCGCAGCGGATGCGCAATATAAGCTGGCNCAGACGTATGAAGANGCNGGTGATTTTGACGAAGCGTTGGAGGCGTACGTGACCCTTGCGGCAACGTATCCCAAGAGCCCGCTGATCGCGAGCGTNATGATTCGTATTGCTGACCATTTCTATAAACAGGAAAACTNTAAGGTCGCCGCTCAGGTGGGCGAGAAATTCCTTGAGAAGTTCTCGAGTCACGAATATGCGTCGCGNATGGCGTTCCGCGTCGGTCAATGTTACTACAAGAGTGAGCTATACACGGAAGCGGGAACATCATTTGATCGATTTGCAAAGCTATTCCCTGAAGATCCACTTGGCGGTGACTCCATGTTCTGGGCCGGTGAGAGTTATCGAATGGGTAATAACAATCAACTCGCATTCAGGCGATACAATCGCTGCCGGTGGGATTTCCCATCAAGTGAGGCAGCAAAATACGCCCGTGGTCGATTGGCGCTGCCGGAGATGATCCAGCAGTTCGAAACGGAAGCCAACAGTATTGATAACGACAACTAAGCACTGTGTATGTCAGGGAGGCTTAGTATTGCGTCTGCTGACCATAGACAGGATCTCTATTCGGAAGTTTGCAACCATGCGACGCTTAAGATTATTACTTGGGGTCTTTTTAACCTGTTTGTTTGTAACCGGTTCGGTTATGGCTCAGGGCGATGATATCCTCAACGAACTCAACAATGANAAAACNGAACAGCCAACTCCTGAGGNCGGAAATGATACGGGTGCTGAAGNCCAGTCGGAGAACGNNGGNTCGCCAGACGGNGTAGCNATTCCGGACATTCCAGAAAGTGGTGTCGAAGGAGAGCAGGAAACGGATNCNTCGGGTGATGGAAGCGCAACTACAGAGGAAGGTGCTGAAACCGAAGATCAAGCTGATGCGGAACCATCCACTGAAGATCCGAGTTGGTTTAGCGAATTGCTTTCAACAGGTGCACTNGGCTTACTGATTGATGGCGGNCTATTCATGTGGCCGATTCTCATCATGGGCATTCTATCCACTGGAGTGATTATCGAACGCTATCGCAGCCTAAANATGCTGGACAGTGATTCGTTGAAGATTCGCGATGATGTTCAACAAATGTTGCAGGACGACAGCATTGAAGAGGCGTTGCGGTTTTGCGAGGAAGAACAAGGTCCTGTGCCAGCGGTCCTCGCTTCCGGCCTGAGGAAATACTATGTATTGGACCAATTGGATTACGATGCAGCACGTATCGAAGAGCAAGTTGTAAAGGCGATGGATGATTATTCGGTGCACATCGTTGGAGGGCTTGAAAAGCATCTCCCGGTCCTTGCAACCATTTCAAGTGCNGCACCGATGCTTGGTTTCCTGGGTACNGTGCAAGGTATGATCGTTGCATTTGCGAATATCGTCGAGCAAATGGGTGAGACAAACATTGTTGAGGCTGCGGCCGGCGGTATTCAGGTATCGTTACTCACAACGTGTTTCGGTTTGATCGTTGGAATTCCGGCGTTTATGGCGTTTAACTACTTTACGAGCGTCATTAATCGTTTCGTGTTGGAAGTGGAACAATCTGCGACTGAATTAATCGAAGGTGTCACACTGCAACTTGCGGTGACTGGCAAAGACTCTTAGGGAAAGTTTTCTGACTCATGCGTAATCGACGTGAGAGAATGAAACTAATGGCGGAGCCGCCATCGAGTGCAACAGGTGACATTGCGTTTAACCTGATTGTGTTTTTCCTTGTATGCGCTTCAGTACAACCGGACAGTGGGCGAAAGCAAACGATACCTCGAAGCGATAAGACGGAGGAGCAGGAAACGTCTGATAATATCGAGGTTCAGCTGACGCGTACTTCAGCCATGATCAACGGAAATGTAATTCGATTGTCGGACTTCAAGCCGTATCTTGATCGCGCCTTTGCGAATAAGACACGCCCTGAAGATCGGATCGTCGTTGTGAAAAGCAAGACAGACACGCCTTACCATCATTGGATCAAGGTCACAGAGCTAATTGAGCAGGCTGGTGGCGTTATTACGATTCAGCGAGAAGAAGAGCAGCAAGTGATGCTTCCATCAGAAGGTTAGCGTCCAACTCGTAGGAACACAGATTTCAAATATGAAAATGAAACGCAAAAAGTCGAATGCCGAAGTGCCAAGCATGGCAATGGGTGACATTGCGTTTAACCTGCTGATTTTCTTTGTCATCCTTGCACGTGCTCAAGATGACAGCCATCTGCAGTGGCAACCGGCTGAAGCAATTGAAGTTGAAAGTGCTGGTGCGTCGAAAGTTAGCGTGCTGATAGACAACGAAAACAAATACTACGTAAACGGCCAACAAACTGGTGAAGCGAATCTTGCACAACGTATAGAAGGCTTACTAGGTGAAGCGGGTGCGGGTGAACGTACTGTGTTGCTGAAGGTGCATCGAGAGGTGCCAGCAATGTACTTTGAACCGGTTATCGAAGCGATCAGCGAGGCCGGAGGCGATCTGGTTCATATTGTTGAACAGGATCGAAGCTGACGAAGGCCAATCTCACAAATTGAAACACTCACAATAAACTATTCGAAATCGAAAAAGACCATGAGCGACAACGATACAAACAAGTCCGGAATCGGTGGTGACGTAAGACGCTTACGCGAAAGTGGCGGCGCTTCCATTGGAGAATTACGTGAGTTCCTTGGGACACTAAAGGGAAAGAGACCGCACGAGGTGATGGGTACGATCGCGTCAAATAGTTTGGTGCGGAGTGTGATCATTTCCACTGTGGCGTGCTTTGCGTTAATCATAGTGTTGACCGTGATTCCATTTCTGTTGCGGGATGAGACTGCTACTGCGAAGACGGAAACNGCGGAAGTGACCGCCAGTGAATCGGAGTCATCTGAGCAAGGGGAATCCAGTTTGTCTGAACAGGCGTCCAGTGCTGCGACTCAGGACGGNCAGCCGAGTAATGACGATGTCATGGATGCCCTAGGCATCGGNGAGACAAAGGTGGCACCGGAGGACGAGAATCCACTCGATAACAATAACGACCTCGAATCACTTCTTGATGGGAAATAGTCCTTTCGTGGAACTAAGGCTCTAAATGTCACAACTAGCTCTCAATTTGAAAAGCAAGAGTATCCAGGCGGCAATTGCAATGCTGGCCTGGTGCATATTGCTGGTGGATTGGGCGTATGTGCAGNTNTTNCCAGAAACAGTTCACTTGATTGTTGGGGTTGGTGAAATAGGTTTGGGGTGCTACCTGATTTATNTAGGTTCCAAACACTGGGACATTAAGCAAATTATATTTTGGTGCTGCTTCTCNATTGCGGCACCCATGCTCTGGCACGGAAGCATNGCAGTTACAGATTACTTTGGCCTGGAGATGCTGCGGGCNTTTGCAGCACGGGTGGGCTTGGTCGTGGTCTTTTTCACCGGGTTGGGTTGGGTGATTTGGTATACGGAGATTCGAAGTAAATGGTATGACCACGCACGTCGTTCGGATCCGGATGCGGCCGAATTGGCACCAAGCTGGAATCCGATGGATCCGCTTGCACCGTATTATGGCAGGAAGAGCCCAAAGCTAAACCAATCGCTCACCGGATTTACCGGGTATAGCATCATCTTTCTACTGTTATGTATTTTGCTTTCCTCCATTGATGGTTGTACTCGTTTTTATGACTTGCCCGCTGGTGGTGGCGAGCAGCAGACAGTCGCGCAGGTGGTGAAAGTTCAAAAGATTATCCGTAAACGTTATGTCGTAAACCCATTTAGCGCTATCTCTTTTGATATGCCGGAAATTGACGACACTCAGCTCGAGTTGGAGGAGATCACTCGCCATAACTATAAAATCGGAATGGGCGAAGGCGAAGGCGCCGGCTTTGCAAGCGGTACGAGTGACGGAAAAGTTGGTTTCATTCGACTCGAATACAGTGGTGGTGATTGGAATCAGGATATGGGAGTCGGCGGCGACCTAAATATGCTGATCAAGTACTTTGAGTTAACACAACAGCATGTAAAAGAGAAGACAGAATCCGTAACGGTCAGCCAGCTTGGCACATNCGATGCGATACGATGTCCACCGNTCGTGTACATGACGGGGCAACGCAGCATATCGATGTCTAACAACGAGATAAAGATTCTACAAGAATATATCAACGACAAGCACGGGATGATTTTTGGTGATAACGGTGGTAGCCGACATTTCCATAACCAATTCGTTTCCATGATGGCTCGTGTGATGCCCGACGTGCGGCCCGTGCCAATTCCACTGGATGACATCATCCATCGAGTCCCATTTCAAATACCGTATTTGCCGTATGTGGCGCCGCATGGCGGTAAGGAAGCACTTGGGTGGTTTAAGGATGGACGTTGGATTTGCTATTATCATCCAGGCGACATNGGTGATGCCTGGGCAGATGGCCATGCAGGCGTAACNGCTGAGATTTGGAATGCTTGCTATCAACTAGGTGCAAATGTTATCAATTATGCACATGCAGAGCACCANAAATGGCGAGAGGCGCAAAAGAGGAAAGAAGATGAAGAATAGGACTGCAATTTGTATTTCATTTGCATTCATCATGGCATTTGGTGGTGTTGCCGATGCTCAACGCCTCGATGAAATGTCGCTTGAACGGTGGGGCAAACTGCGTGAAGTGGAACGCTATCAACTGAACATTGCTGAGCGATTCTATAAGAAAGGTGAATCAAAAAACACCAACGAGGACTGGAAGACTGCTGCTGCAGAGTATGAAAAGTACTTAACACTTTACGAACGGAGTGAAGCTGCACCTTACGCGCTGATGAAGTGGAGTTTGGCGCAGGTCAAATTGCGCCGCCAAAACACAGCGATCAAGGAAGGATTCCAATCGGTGATCGATTACTTCCCTGAATCTCCAGAAGCGGCTGCGTCGGCTTACTACATCGCAAATACATACAAAAGTATGGGACGAGTGCCTGATTCCAAGAAGGCATATCAAAATGTACTGAATGATTTCTCGAAGCATGCAGTGGCGGTTTATGCGATTCGTGATCTAAGCCAAATTGCCGCGGACGAACAGGATGTTGAAAGTCAGGTGAAGTTGTGGAAACGACTCACTTTTGACACAACCCGCACGAAGTTAACCAGAGCTGTGTGCGTGACCGCGAGCAATAGCCTGGCAGGCCATTACTTCCGGCTGGGAGATTTCAATCAGGCTAAGTCGGCTTTGGAGACAAGCTACAAGTCAAACCTGCCGTATTACGTGTATTACTATTGCCGTTCCCCGATTAGTAGCTTGACTGGAAACGACGAGACACGAGAGCTTGGGGTGAAGTTATCGGATACCGTTACCGGTTTTTTGGCTGAATCGTATCCTGCTGCAACCGCTGAAGAAAAGGATCGAGCTCAGTATAAACAAGTCTCATATTGGATCATTGAAGTACAGGGAAATTCGCGGCGTGATCAAAAGGTCGTGGATAGCTACAAGCAATTGATAGCCAAGATTGGCAAGGACGATGAGTTGCTGGCGCGGTTAGGTAGTTTCTACGTCTCCCGGATGTTATACGAGCAAGGCCGATCTATTTTTCGGCAATTCGAGAATAAGAACGAAGGTCTTGCATTGGTTGCGGGTAGTTTTCGCAGTGAGAAAAAGCTTGCCGACGCTGTGAATATCTATAGACAGCTTGCTGCTTCGGACCGTGAAAACGAAGTAAGGTGGAAAGGTGAAGAGGCGGCAGCGTATCGAGAGATCGGTATGTATGCTGAAGCCATCGCGATCTATCGTGAGCTGTTGAAAATTGATGCTGGTAACACGCAGCAGTGGTTATGGAGTATTGCCACGGCGCACCATAATGCAGGTCAATTGAAGGAAGCGATTGGTGTTTACAGACAATGCGAGAATTTCCCGGAGAATTACAAACAAATGGCGTCATGCCATCGGAGTCTTAAGGAATATCGTGAGGCATTGGTTCTATACAACCAAATCGTCGGCGGTAGTGAATCACAGGCGCCTTGGGCACAGCTTCAGATCGGATACACTTATGAACAAATGAATGCGAAGGAGCCAGCGATTAAGGCTTTTCAATCCGTTTGTAAGCGTTGGCCAAAGAACAGTTACGCGAGCGCGGCTCATGCCCATTTACAAGACAAGTACAAGATCTCGGTAACACTTGGTGGTGCCAAGGACGAATAGCGTCAGCAACACAATGTGCTACATATAGTTAGCGAGGAATCTCATGGCGGAACTCGACAAGCAGTACCTCGCGTACATCAAAAACACTGCTGCGAAACTAGCCAGCGGTTACAGCGTTCCAAGTACTCCACGCAAGTGGAAAGCTCTGCGAGAGACGATTAGGTCCCGAGTAATTGAGTCGATCGGGTTGCCACAAGTTGATCGATGCGAACTGTTGCCTCGTGACCTTGGAGTAATTGAAGCAGATGGCTATACATTGACCAAAGTGTCTTTTCAGACGATTGCCGGTGTGTGGATGACGGGCAATCTATATAAGCCGGACGGTGAAGGCCCGTTCGCTGCTGTTTTGTGCGTGCACGGCCATTGGAAAGGGGCAAAGCAGGACCCTGTTGTACAAGCGAGATGCATTGGACTGGCAAAGCTGGGCTTCGTGGCATTAAGCGTTGATGCATTTGGTGCAGGTGAGCGGGGAATTGATACACCACTTGGCGAATACCACGGTGAAATGGTTGCCGCGACGCTGCTTCCAACAGGTACAACATTGCCGGGCATCCAGGTGTACGAAAACATCCGTGCGGCAGATTACTTGCAGTCCTTGCCTTTTGTGCAATCGGAAAACCTCGGGATAACAGGGACAAGTGGCGGCGGCAATCAAACGATGTATGCGGGTGCACTTGAAGAACGATTTAAGTGTGTCGTCCCGGTTTGTTCTGTGGGGAACTATCAGGCGTATCTGGGTGTTGCATGCTGCATGTGTGAACTCATGCCCGATGCACTTGCGTTCACCGAAGAATGGGGTGTGTTGGGGTTAACTGCTCCACGCGGTTTGATGGTGATAAATGCAACAAGAGACGGTATCCAGTTTTCAGTTGCTGAGGCGAAAAAGTCACTTGCATCCACTGGCGAGCTGTATGACGTTCTAAACGTCGCAGGGAATGTTAGACACGTTGTTGTTGATTCCGGTCACGATTACAACCAGCCGATGCGGGAAGCTATGTATGGTTGGATGACGCGATTTCTTAAGGGTGAGGGCGACGGCAGTCCAATTGCCGAGCCCGAAATCGAGACACGCGCCCCGGAGAGTGTACGTTGTTATCCAAATGGGACACGACCCAAGGATCATGTGACGGTACCGATGTTTGCGGAACAGTTGGCGAAGTATGCCATCGGGCGTCAGGAGTTTGACGATCATGAGATGGCACTCCGGACGGACTTGAACACCAGAACAAAACAGCTAGCCGACGAACTTGACTATGGTGTAAACACCGCAGCGCTGAGCAATGAGATTAAGTTGGGGATTGATAGCGTAGGAACGAAGCTATCGTTTAGCTTCGAATCCGAACCTGGATTAGACGTGGTCGTTCGTTATCGAGAGGACATAAGCGACGAAAAGAGCGAAGCTGTCGTGTTGTTAATATCGCTGGTTGATCGAAAAGAAGGTCATGACAAGGCGATTGCAGATATTCCCGATAAAGCTCGTTATTACGAAGTCCAGCTCCGCGCGACTGGTAGCGCATTTCCTAGAGGTGATGTCATAAGTCGAGCCGTTGGTCACAATTCGTTTCAATGGGGCGCCCTTATTGGACGACCCCTTCTGGCTCAGTGGGTGTTTGATCTTCGTCGTACGATCGAGGTGCTAAAAGCTCAAGACTTGATTGGCAAGGAATCGGGGGTTTCAATTCTCTCAACAGGAGAAGCCGGTGTTATTGCTTTTACTGCCAATGCATTGATCAAAGACGTTCAAGGCGTCGTTGCGATTGACGCGCCGTATACGCTTGTTCGTGGAACCCCATATGAGAAATCCCACGTGGGAGTCATATTGCCCAACATGTTCAATATCGTCGGAGATATCCCCCACCTAATTGGTATATCGGTTCAGGATAAAGACACCGTGCTTTTGTATACCAGTGACGATGGCAATCCAAACGCCGACGAGGTCAGCGAAGCTCTTAAGCCAGCACTGAAGGTTAAGGAAGTTCTTAAGAGCCTCAATGACGTGCTTCTGTTGACGCAGGGTGAATAAATCCTGATAGATCCGTGCAATGCTCATCGGAAAGCGTTATTCTAACTGATGTATGGGACGTAACCTGAAGCTAAGTTGAGTTCAGGAGTCACCCGGTGCACCTATTTGCGACTTAGGAGTCGAATCATGAAACGTCTAATCGGAATCTGTTTACTTAGCGCTCTAGCTGTAGTCATTTCATTAACTGTTGCCGGCGACGGCGAAACAGTAGCGGCTGAGAAAAAAGCGAAGCCTGTTTTGGAGAATATTCAGTCCGGTAACGTGGAATTCAAACGGATCGGTCGCATGAGCTTTGGACCGGACGGTGTTTTGTTGGTCGCAGATGTTGGCAGNGCGTCGGTCGTNGNGATTCAAACTGGTGACAGTGGTCCGATGAAGAAGCTGTCCAAGAAGGTGGAAGACGTTGACAAAAAACTGGCAGCGTTACTTGGTGTCACTGCTGAAGATGTGCAGCTGGTTGATATGGCTGTAAATAAGAAGAGTGGNACCATCTACATGTCGCTNCATCGAAAATCTGATGGCGTTGGCGCCATTGCGACNGTAAANGGGNATGGTGAANTNGCATTGNTATCNCTGAAAAAAGCTAGCTATGTACGTGTGCCNTTACCAGTAAAAGAAGGCACCGTTATTCGCAATATCACAGGTGTTGAATTTACCAATGGCCGTGTCCTTGCAGCCGGACAATGTAATGAGGAATTTGCCAGTAAGATCTACTCACTTCCTCTGCCGCTAACGCATGGTAAGTCTGCCGCGATCTACAGCACCGAGACTTATCANGTCGCACACGGTCGTTGGGAAACACGTGCACCCATCCAGTCATTCGTGCCATATGTTGAAGATGGTAAGAATTTTATCGTAGGTTCATTCTCTTGCACGCCAATTGCAAAGTTCCCTATTGATGACATTGATTCCGGTGCACAAATCAANGGCACAAGTGTCGTTGAATTGGGTAGTGGCAATCGTCCGGTCGATATGTTNACTTACGAGAAGGATGGCAAGCAATGGTTGGTAACCAATACCGATCGTTTTCATCACTCTCGTCGTCCGCTTGGCCCGAGCCAGTATTGGGGCGTGCGAGTCGACATGTCGTACCTCGGCGCGAAAGATATCAATGAGGATGCAGCTAGACGAGATGTTTCTAAGCAAGCGGGTCCTGATGGTATCGAAGTCGTCGAGTCGCTGTTCTTTGCAAANCATGTCGCGAAGCTGAGCAACAANGAGATGGTGGTTCTGCGAGATGATGAAGGTACCTTGGACCTTGAAATCGCACCGCTTCCATAATTGGCTTCCAATCCTGCTGCTGTTTTGTGGCCAATGCGGTTGCTCTCAGGAATCGNCGTCAGTTGATGCGCAAGCTGAAANANCCGGCCTGNGNGAGCAACGCAAGTCAGTTGATNAGGTTGAAAATGGCGAGGATGANGATGCGCCGTTATCAATCACAATGATCGATGGTGACCANTCGGATGTGGAGGTNCACGCNAAGCTTCCAAGTGGCCTGAAGGACTCGGCAATGGAAGTTAGTCCTTCTCTTCTTAAGTTTGGCCTGATGGATGAAGCTGGTGACATGATAGGCGCCATGGGTGGCGAATATGCAGNGGATGACCAATCAACTGTGTTTACTCCGGCTTTTTCACTAGCACCGGGCAACACCTATCTGGCAGTGTTGGACTTGGAAAGCCTTGGCGGTGGTATGCACAAAGTAGAGTGGAATGTTCCGGCAATCGATCTGGAACAGCCAAAGCTGATGCAGATATTCCCGACGGGTAACGAATTGCCGGCCAATCATCTGAAGTTCTACTTGCTCTTTGATCAACCAATGCGGCAAGGTGACATATTTAAGTTCTTTAGCTTGTGGTGCATCGACAAGGAGGAGAATGTCGGCAGGCCATTTCGGCACACAGAGCTTTGGTCCGAAGATGGTAGACAGTTGACTCTGTGGTTTCATCCTGGAAGGCAGAAGTCAGGAGTGAATCTCAATGTAGAGTTGGGCGCTATTCTTGAAGAGGGTCTTGAATACGAATTGCGGGTTGACAGTAATTGGTCGTCCGTTGAGGGNGGTGCTTTAGGAGAAACGTATAAGAAACGGTTTCGTGCTGTTGCT
Source organism: Rhodopirellula sp. (assembly GCA_002714565.1). Lineage (GTDB taxonomy): Bacteria > Planctomycetota > Planctomycetia > Pirellulales > Pirellulaceae > UBA11883. The sequence continues at coordinate 4,980 of PAXU01000083.1, read as the reverse complement.
AAAGANTATACCCAGCCTGACCCTGAAGAATGGCAATTCGAGTTGCCACATTCTAATAGCAGTGATCCATTAATNGTGACGGCAAATGAACCATTGGACTATGCACTGTTAAAGAGAGGTTTAACGGTAAAGCAAGATGGAANNGAAGTAGTGGGTCGTATTGAAATNTTGGCAGGGGAACGTGGTATTCGATTCCAACGAGACGTTGACCAATGGTCTGAAAGTGCGATGGAAGTGCGGATAAACCCGCTGATTGAAGATCTAGCAGGAAACAGTCCGAGCCGGCCTTTTGAGGTCGATGTTAACGAAGTGGCAGAAGATACNAAAAAGCTCATATTTTCNTTTGAGCTTCCNAGTCGATAAGCAGTCTTTTGTTATTGAAGTGAAAAGACGATGTTGCNAAAATTAAGGTGCGGAGAGAGAGTGTCCACAGCGACAGGTATGTTAAGTAGATGAGTATCCAAAACCACAATTTGACGCGACGCAGCGTGCTGCAAATCGGTGGCGCATCAACCTTGGGATTAACGTTGCCACAGNTATTGGCAGCTCGCANGGCTACTGCCGCAGGCCCTCAGGGATTTGGTAGAGCAAAGCAAGTAATCATCCTCTTTTTGCATGGCGGGCATCCTCAGCAAGAGACTTTCGACCCAAAACCGGACGGCCCGANTGAAACTCGGGGTGAATTTGGCGCGATCTCCACAGCGATACCCGGCATACAGTTTTCCGAGTTACTGCCTAAGTGTGCAACNNTAGCTGACCAATTTGCGGTAGTCAGAAGCATGTCACACGAAAATACAAATCATGTGCAGGCATGCCTGCCAGCNCAGACCGGGCACAAACATCCTGCGAGTTTTCGATCTATGGGCGACTTTCCACCGTCGGATACTGATTTTCCACCGGTCGGAGCAGTCGTGGATCATCTCTATGATGGTAAGAATCGACTACCGAATTGGGTGCGTATTGGCCCTCTGATGAGCCGCAATAACGGCACGACTGTGCATGGCCAGACTCCAGGATTTTTAGGTGCAAAACATTCCAGCTTTGCAGTTGATCAACCACTCGTTGGCGAAGACGTCGAAATTCAAGCTGTGCAAGGCCGGTCAGGCCTCAATGATATTCGGCTGAGCGGCCGCAATAACCTGCGAGAAGAATTCAATAAACTGAGTGACCGGGTACAGCGTGAGACCGCGAGCCAACAGTTGGACGATTTTTACGGTCGAGCCGCAGATTTGNTGGGTAGCTCTAAAACTCGCCGCGCGTTTGATATTAGTGCTGAGTCAGTTGAAACACGTGAGATGTACGGCAGTACTGAATTTGGGCAGCGATGTTTGCTGGCACGGCGTTTGGCGGAAGCGGGAGTACCTGTTGTAAATATCAGCTACTGCTACAAGCCTGGTGATTCGTGGGATACTCACAGCCGTCATTTTTCGAAAACCAAAGAGAAACTTGCGCCGGATCTTGATCAGGCATTTTCTGCATTGATTAAGGATCTTGATCAACGCGGTATGGCTGATGACACGCTNGTNATCGTNAANGCNGANTTNGGNCGNACNCCTAAAGTNAANNNGAATGCGGGNCGNGACCANTGGCCGTTTGTATATTCACTTGCTTTGTTTGGGGCAGGTATCAAACGCGGTGCTGTGCATGGNGCATCAGATAAAAATGCGGCCTATCCACAGTCAACTCCCATCGATCCNGCAGATATGGCTGCAACGCTGTACCACTTAATTGGGGTCGCAGCTGATACACGCATTCTTGATAACAGCGGTAGGCCGCACTCTCTCATTGTTGGAAAACCCATTGAGCCGGTTCTTGCGTAGTGCGGCGCGGATCTCGAATTGCCATTGTAAAGGAATATTAGTATGAACCCAGCGGCCATTACAGGTGTACGCGCTAAACTCAAAGCCGGTGAGCCGGTTGTCGGAATGTGGGTGACGTTTGACGCTCCCGCTGTTACCGAAATCGCTGTGTCGATCGGANTGGATTGGGTAATTATTGANAAGGAACACGGCTATCTGGANTGGGGTGATGTGGCAAACCACCTGCGATGCGTTAGTCGCAGTTCAACGATGGCTTTGGTCAGAATTCCGGAGCTAAGTGAAGAGAACGTAAAACGCGCGTTGGATATTGGTGCCGATGGTATAGTCGTACCGGGTTGTGATTCGGCAGAGAAATTACTCGAGGCAGTAGAGTACGGGAGATATGCTCCGTATGGTAAACGCGGCCTCGGTGGTGATCGCGCTACAGGTTGGGGAACGCGGACCGCAGATCATGTGCAGATTGCAAATGAGCATACCGTAATAATGCCACTTTTTGAATCGGTAGATGTGATAAAGAATCTCAATGGCATTCTTGAGGTTGCTGCTGAGCACAATGTGGATATGTTCTATTTTGGTCCTGCAGACCACTGTGCATCGGCGGGCGAGGCTGGGCAATGGGATGTGCCTCAGGTTGCAGACGAGATCCGCGAAATCGTAAGCCGTTTACGTGGCGAGGGTCGTTATGCGGGTGTGATTACAAAGGACAACGCGGATTTAGATCGTCGAGTCGGCGAAGGTTTTCAAATTATTGGCCTGGGTATGGAATCGTCGTTGTTGATTTCACAAGTGCGTAACCGTCTGGATCATATTGGTCGTGGTAGCAAAGTTGAGTTGCCNTAATTCTGNAATATGTTTGCGTTACGCGCTGCTTTGCTGTTTTAATGANGNCTAGACAAAACATCNTTAATAGCGGGTGTTAAGAGAATTCTAGAAGAGAAACTGTAAGATCAGAAAAGGATCAAATAATGGATGATANGGCGCACGACCAAAGCCCAGAAGAACAAGTTTCTGCAAACGAGACGGATGCTGCGATTGAGGCTAACCCATTCTCAGCACCTGAGGCGCCGGTAGAGGCCGTAGNGCCTCCGTCGACGGAGGGGTTTGACGCAATCGAACTTGCATCTCTCAAAACGTGTAAGACGGGTTTCAAATTGCTGTNTATGGCTGTCATTATTGGTNNTTTTACAATNNTGTTGGTCGTACTGGGGGGCTTCATTTTACCTGNAGATCTTATGGCTAAAATAATTGCACTATCTNNGTTCGGGGTTATCCCCCTTATTAGCCTGCTTTCTATTATCGGCGACGGTATGTTGATTACCGCGCCAGTTCGCTCAAATGCGAAGAAGCTTTATCAGCTTTCATTCGCATNCAAGTTGGCTGTCCTTGCAATGCCGTTTGTCGGCTTTGATTTTTTGGGGAATGGTATCGACAATCTNNGTGGGGGAAATCCGCTTAGTTTCATCGTCGCGACGTTAAAAGGTGCTTTAGTAATGTTTCTTATCACGAATGCACTCACACTTGTTAGNTTTATTACGTGGTGTCTGGGTACAAATCGCCTTATGACCTTCGTAAATGAACCAGTGAATGCAGCGAGAGCCTTAAGTCTGCTCAAACTGTTCTACTTGTTATGCGCGTTGTTTGTGGTAGTTATGTTCGTCTCCAGCGGTCCTATAATTCTCGTACTTGGATTAGCTTCCNTGGTGGTAAGTATTGTTTTTGCTGTGAGACTAATAACGACATTCAAGGGTGGTAGGGATGCCATAGCGAGAATGTTGGGCTAGCTTGGAATTAAGTGGTCACGCCATTGNTCCCAGAAAAAATGAAGGGAGTGGCGCTCTTTAATAATAATGAGCGCCACTCCTTTTCTTATGGAGATAAGTGACCAAAGAGATGAAGGGTTCTTTGATCAGTCGTCATCTTATCTGGTTCTATAGACGTAAGTAGTTGGCGAAAAATATGATTTGTTATGGTNTGTAAAANAGCGATAAGAGTTGAATCTCATAGAGCGAGTGAAAAGGAATGACAATATCAGCTACCTGTGCAAGCTGTGGNGCTGCATACGAGATGCCGGATGATCTGGGAGGTCAGATTGGTCAATGTGNATGTGGCGCAACATTTCAAATTCCTCATCAGTCAGCGGCGNTTGCAATTCCGGCTGCGGCTGCGGTAGATGAGTCTAACCCGTTTGCTGCACCGGTCGCTGACGCGGTTGCAATTCAGGCACCATCATNGCAACACGGGTTGAGTGGTGTTGAGATTTCACAAATCGCCAAGTGTCGNACCGGACTGTCGTATCTGTATGCGTCAGTGATCCTGATCATCATTNTGTTTTTTGGTGGNGTAATTCTGGGGATTGCAGGTAATAATTCACCCCGTGAGCTGCGTGGATTTGGCATTGGCGTTGGGGTTCTAGGGTTCACGGCATTCCTGTTTAGCGTCATCGGAAATGGCTTCCTTATGTCCGCCCCTAGTCGATGCACGGGGCAAGGGCTTCTAAAGGCTGCATTTGGTCTTCAACTTGGAGCAGTAGTACTTTCACTANTCGGAAACTTTGAACTGTTAGAGCAGCTCAGCGGGCGTGTAAGGTTGGCGAGAACCGACCAGCTTTCTCCGACACTCGTGGTGCTCGGAATGCAGCTCGCGTACAACATCTGTTGGTGCTTGGGAATGCAACGATTCTTTGGCTTTCTGAACGATCCGATCAATGCGGGACGTGCCTCACTGTTTCTTAAGCTGATGGTAACAGTAATCGGATTAGCGATTCTTACTCCAATTATGTTGATGACCATGCCCGTGTTGGCAGTGGTTTCCGGTGTCAGCATCTTTGTGATTGGTATTGTCACGATCATTGTTTACGTCAGGCTCATTGAGCAGGGTCGTAAGACGTTACGTAACATCACGGGATAATTTCCCAGCTCTCGACTTGTGGAGTGTTTCCAATAATCGTGTGACGCTCAGCGTATCGCAAAACAAGAGCCGCCGAATTTGTTGAATAGGAGACGTGAATAAACGCGGAGTGGCCAAGTGTTTTAGTAGTGTATTTGAGGACAACATATTTGTTTGTGGCTTAAATGATAATCGCAGGGTTTGGTGACATTGAGTGTAATGGAGGAATCCATCTTGGCAGGGATGCATCTTGATGTTAGCGAAGCTACTGAAT
>PAXU01000082.1 GCA_002714565.1 Rhodopirellula sp. | reverse complement strand
CAATCATTGCCCAAATGAACAGAAGGGCTTTCCGCTGCGCCTTGGACTTGGCTAATTCCTTTGAATTCATTGGGAGATTGGAACACCAGTGGCGAGTGGATAGTTTAGTTACTAGAAATACCGATCATGAGTATGCTTTAAGGCTTTGAACCGACATTTTCATTTAGCCTATTGTACGATATGCATATATCTTAAAATGCATTTAGACATGAGTGCTTCGAACTTTTACAATAGCATTGTTAAGTTTAAGAAAGGATTGCACGAGATGGCCGAAATCAATGTTTCATGCCCACTTTGCGGACACCAAATGACTCTCCCTGCTGAGCTAAATGGTCAGCGAGGTCAATGCCCTAACTGTAATCAGGCATTCTTGATTAGCGGTAGTCCAATAGGTCAACCAACTGGTGGATTGGGACAGCCGCTCCCCCCGCCTTTACCTTCAGCATCTGTACAGCATACTGCTGGTGGACCGTCTGACTTTGGCAGCACTGCATCTGCCGCTTTTTCAACCGTTTTTGAGAAAGCTAAGTCAGCTGCAATTGATTCAAGCAATAAAAAAAGTGTTAGCGGGAATACTCGATATCCAAACCTCAGTAAATACCTGAGCATTGTAGACACTGTAATAAAAGTCTGCTTTTGGATTGCGTTAGTTCTTTATTCCATAGTTCTTGTGGTCGGTTTTGTTGAAGCAATTACGATGTTGGGCGGTCATACCATGGAAGCCCTCGGTATAATAGTAGGATTAATTATTGCAGCACCATTAATATTCTTGTGGCTGCTGTTTTGCAGGCTATGTGGGTATGCCAGTTCAGAATTAATTCGTGTCTTAATGGATATTGAAGCAAATACCCGTAGATAGAGATTTCAAGTAGGTATGCGATTGTGTGACACTTGAGACTTAGTCCCACTATCTAGAAAAAATGATCCACAAGGCAATCCTAGCTGAAGGTTCACCTGATCATCGACATAGATTGATGAGATACCGGAATGCAAAAAGGAACTAATTACCATTCTAGTAATAGTTAGCCTGTGTAAAGAACGTCCATTACGTTGCCTTCGCTAAGTCGCATTGGGCGATCCTGATGATCAATAATCTCAGCGTGTGGGTTTATTCCNANNGTNTTGTAAATCGTTGCNCCCATATCATCCGGTGAATANGGAGTGGTGGTNGGGTGACCNCCTTGATGATCGGANTTACCAATAACCTGCCCACCGCGAACACCACCACCTGCAAACAAAGCACTGTAAACATATGCCCAGTGGTCACGACCAGGGACGGTCGCATTTGGCAGCGTGGAGATTCTCGGAGAACGACCGAATTCTCCCACGACAACGATGAGCACATCATCGATGAGTCCACGTTCTTCCAAGTCTGTGATTAAGGCGCTAACTCCCTGATCGACACCAGGAAGCAGATGTCCTTTGAGTCTTGGAAAATTCTCCGCATGTGTATCCCAACTTTGAACATGCCCCATGTTGGCTTGTACAAAGGGTACGCCATTTTCAACCATACGGCGGGCGAGCAAGAGCGTCTGGCCATATTTATTCCGGCCATATCGGTCACGCAGTTCATCGGATTCTGCGTGGATGTCACATGCCCCGGTGAGCTTGCCCGATGTGAGTAAATTGAAAGCCACGTCCTGTTGGCTGGTGAATTGTTGTTTACGAGCAAGCCGATCTAACGAACGTTTTTGAGAATTCAAGTCTTCCAACAGACCCTTACGGTTTTTCAGTCGACTGGTCGTCATTCCATCAATCAGCTGTACACCGTCGACCTTGAATTCATCGGTGCTTGGATCAGAGTTGATAATCCATGGATCGAATTTTGGACCCAGAAATCCGCTATGTTGACCAGGCCACGTTAGTGGACCCTCAATTAATGGCAGTGGAGCAGTTACCTGACTAGGTAGGCCGTTGACGGACGGACGCAAATATTCAAGCGCGCTACCGTAACTTGGTCGATCAAGCCTAGATAGTTCCTTGTCTTCGTTAGCATTACCCCGGAAGACCTGCGCCACGCCTGTTAATGCATGGTGAGTTGCCGAAAGATGCCGGTTATCCCCGTGTGCCATTGTTCGAACGATGGCAAACTTATCGGAGACTTTTGCTAAATGAGGAAGCTGATCTGAAAACAGCATGCCNGGCGTCTTGGTTTGTATTGCACCAAATTCACCCTTCGTTTCACTTGGACCATCAGGCTTTGGGTCAAACGAATCCATTTGGGGGCAACCGCCGGATTGNAGNACNAGNATNACNGACTTCGGTTTAGCGCCATTAGACGCATTGGTCGCAGCGCTCATAATGCGCGGAAGTGTTAGTCCGAACAGAGTCGAACATCCTACATGAAGCAGATCTCGCCTATCGAGACTTTTCATAATTGGTCTGCCTGATAACAAATCGANCGTGGATTATTACATACTATTGACTGGCGTTTATTATCTCATGGAAGCCGCCATCTATTCAATATTATCGTCCTTAGTTTATTACTCTCTGTAGTACCCCATAGTGGTGGAGATTATCCGAANATGAACACTGCTAAGACACTAATACNGGCTATTCTGNGTGTGTTTTCTCTGTGTTGGGGCAACTCCCAAGCAACNGGTGCAGAACCAGCAAATCNACCAAATATTCTCTGGATTTCTTGTGAAGACATTAGTCCCCACATCAGTTGTTTCGGAGATCCACATGCTATTACTCCCAACATTGACCAGTTGGCCAAAGAAGGTGTCAGATACACGAACTGCTTTACGACCGCTGGTGTATGTGCACCATGTCGATCCGGCATCATTACAGGCATGTATCAAACGACTCTTGGTACGCATCACATGCGATGCGTTGCCAAATTACCCTCATNGATCAAGCCTTTTCCGATCTATCTGCGAGAACTTGGTTATTACTGTACGAACAATTCGAAGACGGATTATCAGTTTTCACATCCTAAGACGACTTGGGATGCATCCAGTTCNAAAGCACACTGGAGAAACCGCCCAGACAAGAACCAGCCATTTTTTGCTGTATTCAATTTCACCGGCTGTCACGAAAGTGGAATTGCTTCCAAGTCTAAATACGAGTCGGTGACCAAGGTTCTCAATGCTGATCAGAGGCAAATTGCATCCAAGCTCACTACATTTCCTCCTTACTATCCAGACACTGAAATATGCCGCGAAGACTGGAAGCGAAACTACGAGCTCATTACAGCGATGGATTATTGGGCGGGGAATCTAGTTAAACAACTAAAGGAAGATGGGCTCTATGAGAACACGATCATTTTCTTTTGGTCAGATCATGGCATCGGCTTGCCACGAGCCAAGCGTTGGCTTTACGACTCTGGAACCCACGTGCCATTAGTTGTACGCATTCCCGAAGCGATGAGATTCAGTGGGCAGGGCGAAAGCGGGTCAACGACTGATGAATTGATTAGCTCCATCGATTTCGGACCAACGGTTTTGAATCTGGCAGGAATAGACATCCCGAATCACATACAGGGCCGGGCTTTTCTGGGTGACGACCTGACTACTAAACGCAAGTATGTTTATGGTGCCCGAGATCGGATGGATGAGAGGTATGACATCATTCGAATGGTTCGCGACAAGCAGTTCAAATACATTCGAAATTACGAACCGCTNAAGACGTACTATCAGTACATGAACACGCCGGAAAAAGGCGCAACGATGAAAGAACTGCGAACACTTTTTGAAAGTGGTAATCTCGCAGCGATCCCCGCAAAGTACTTTGCTGACATTAAGCCTGTAGAAGAGTTGTATGACACTGATGTTGACCCACATGAGTTAAATAATCTTGCCGCGAATCCAATCTACAGGGATATCCTNAGAAACATGCGCACGGTCCACCAGCAGTGGGTTGTCGAGTCGGGGGATCTTGGCCTGATTGCTGAGCCTATTCTGATTGAAAAGCAAGAAAAATTAGGTGACCAATACTCAATCCTCAGATCTTCAGACGACCCTACGCTCGCCAAACGAGTGGCAACGGTGGCCTTGGCAGCATCCAGCGGCCCGGACGCTATCCCCGATCTGGTCGCGGCGCTTGATGACAAAGATCCTGCCGTGCGATTTTGGGGGGCAACAGGCCTCGGTACGATCGGTATGAAGGCATCCACAACTCAGTCAAAACTGATATCTATGCTCGACGACTCATCAGTGGTAGTGCGAGTTGCTGCATCCCGAGCGCTATGTCGGATGAGTAAGCCTTCCGCTGCATTGGAGTGTTTAACGGAAGTGTTAACTATTGGAGCTCAGTGGGAGCGACTGCATGCCGCGATCGTACTTGATGAGGTCGATGACCAGGCGATCCCTGTACTAGCAGAAATGAAAGCTGCCTTGAAACCAAGGCCAGACTTATACGCNAATGGCAAATATGTAGTCCGAGTTCTAAATCGTGCCATCAATCAGCTTGAAGGGACTTCAAACACAGTGCCATAGTGGAGTTGTTTGCACGTTTGACGAGAATGGCAAATGCTAAGCTCCCATCNGTATGAAAAGGCGCAAAAAAAACGGGCAGTAAAACTTAAACAGTCTTACTACCCGTTTTTAAGTAATCTCAATGCGTTAAAGACTATTTTGCCAACGCAGCTTCGATTGCCTTGAGNACTTCCGGAGCATCCGGCTTGGTACGTGGCTCAAAGCGAGCAACAACCTTGCCATCTTTACCGATGACGAATTTTTCGAAATTCCAGCTCACTTTACCGGCACCCTTTGGAGGTGTTTCTAGAGCGGTCAAGTGCTTGTAGAGTCCACAAGCTGTCTCACCGTTGACATCAATCTTTGCAAACATATCAAACGTCACGTCATACCGTTGCGTGCAAAATGCTTTGATTTCAAGATTTGTGCCAGGTTCCTGCTTTCCAAATTGATTGCAGGGAAATCCCATGACGGAAAGACCTTTTTTATTGTACTTATCGTGAAGTGCCTGCAACTGCAGGTATTGGGGGGTAAGGCCTCACTTACTGGCGAGGTTAACAACAAGTAACACTCGACCTTTATATTTGGATAAGTCAACTTCCTTGCCATCAATGTTCTTCATTTTGAACTTGAGGGCAGCAGGTGTGTCATCGGCAAGCGCCTGGCTTGCGACGAACATGGGCAGTAGCAAGGCTGCCATCCACTTCATCAATGTCATTTAGGGATCTCCCAGTTGAGTAAACACGTAGTAATTGATCGGTTGAGTTCAGTCTATCAGATGACAATCCCGAAGTGTTTGAAAATTGGTCTGATGGACTTACAGGACCTGCATTACGCAGTCACAGAATCGCTCGAGGTTTTCATCTGTTAGGCCAGCAATATTGATTCGTCCGCTGCCTACGATATAAATCGAGTGGTCATTTCTAAGGGTATCAACTTGCTCTTTGTTTAATCCAGAGAAGCTGAACATCCCGCGCTGTGATTGAATGAACCCGAAGTCAACCGGTGCATTGCGTTGCTGCATCGCATTTACAAACTTATCCCGCATATCATTTATNCGGTTTCGCATTTGAGCGACTTCGGATTCCCATTGCGAGCGAAGTTGTTCGTCACTTAATACGGTCGAAACAATAGCTCCACCATGTTTAGGTGGATTGCTGTAATTTGTCCTCACGGCGCGCTTTGCATGACTTAGGGTTACAGCAGCGGTGTTGTCGTCTTCTGAAACAACNGTCAAAGCACCAATGCGTTCCCCATACAAACCAAAGTTNTTGGAGAATGAACTGCAGACGATGAACTCTTTGCCACCCTGCCGAAATGGAATTAAAGCGGCGGCATCTTCTGAAATACCGTTTCCAAATCCCTGATATGCAAAGTCAACCAGCGGAAGAATACTGCGTTCATTACATAGAGCAGCAACTTGCTCCCATTGTTCNGCAGTGGGGTCTACACCAGTTGGATTGTGGCAACATGCGTGCAAACAGATTACATCACCGCCAGGAATCTGATTGATCGAGTCTAATAGCCCCTGAAAGTCGAGACCTGTGCGTGATTCATTCAGGTATGTGTATGTTTCTGTGTTTAAACCTGCAGCATTGAAAACGCCACCATGATTTGCCCAAGTTGGATTGCTTAGCCAAATCNTCGATGCTCCAACNTTATGTTTCAAAAAGTCACCAGATACGCGTAATGCGCCGGTTCCACCAGGAGTTTGCAATGTTACGGCGCGACCGCCTATATCCTTGCCAAAGATAAGAGTTCTAACGAGTGCACCATACTCGGCAAGACCGTCAATTCCAAGATACGACTTACTATTTTCGTTCTCAATGATTCTAGATTCAGCTTGTTTAACACATTCAAGAATTGGTGTTGTTCCGGTGTCATTCTTATATACACCAACGCTAAGGCTGATTTTCTCAGGATTCGGATCATTCTTAAATGCTTCNGTTAATCCCAAAATGGCGTCAGGTGGTGCCATTTCCATTGCTTCAAACATGTCATCGACCCATTTGGTTTGGTCATTATTCTTTGGTTGATACGGCTATGATCTTATCGCAAGTCACCCATCGTGAATCTNATGCACGTATTGGAAAAATGAGCTAAAATCGTCCCTTCAACGTATCTGTAGCGGTTATAGCTGACAAGCGGACGAATCAACACAAGGCACAAGTCATGGAACAATGGCAACAACTCTTGCCGCAACAGGTAAACGAAGGCCCGTTCCTGACGAGTTATACGCTGCCGGAATTGCAGTCGAGAATCAAATATCAGTGTCCGGTGCTTCCAATTTGCTCACTTGGAACACCTGTTGAGTCACTCGCCGAACTTGGCCCACTCGTATTGCCGCCGTTGTATCACGAAGCGCTTACGCCGGATCTCAAACGCAGTCTTATCGAGCGAATCGGTCAGTGTTTNCCATACTACGAAGGTACNCGTGCCCGTGGAGCATTGGAGTCGGATCTGGTTGTTGTCGAGATGCCAGTGAAGGAGNATGAAGCCCCGNGNACTGGCCGCGTTGTTTGTTTTAGCGTCGACACAGCGGTNGAGGAACATGGTCCACATTTACCTCTAGCTACTGACACAATTCAGAGTTACGCCGTGTTGGATCAAATGCGGTTGCGGTATCCCCAGATCTATATTGCGCCACCAGTAGAGTACGGTCATTTAACCTGGGGATTGCCGTTTGGCATGAGCATCGATATTACACCGGGCTTGCTGGTACAGTACGTCGCCCATTTTACGGATGCCATTATGAAGTGGTTAAATCCATATGGTATTTACGTCGTCGACGTCCACGGATCGATCGTGCATAGAAATGCGATCCAGGAAGGCCTACGAATTAGTAGTTGTGATCACTATCGATTTAGGTGGTTACACGAACCACTTATACAGTTTGCCGGCGAACGTGGTGATCAGCACGCCGGCGGCGTGGAAACGGCACTAGTCGAATGGGTATCGCCCGGTCTGGTTGATAATAGAATCTGGCCGGAAAAGGTTGTGGAAATAGCCCGCGGTGAAATGCACATGGATTACGCAAATGAGCTATCCGAAGATCTTGGTGCATTCATATCAGAAGTAGAACAGAGCCAAGATTCAAAGAATCCGCTAAATGGTGTTGTTGGTGTGATAAACAACTATGAAGAGGTGGATGCACAAGACATGATGCAGCGAATGTGGGTGGTTGCATCTCGCGATGTTGAAGAACTTATTGAATAGCTCTCGTCGCCCGTCGTCGCTGCGCTTCGCCGGGCGACGCTACCATCCATCCGGCCTAACGGCAGTCCAGTTGCATGTAATTCAATTACTGTACGAGAGTTGCCTGGTCGAGAATTTCTGAAATGTCGTTCTTATCGATACTGCGGGCCAGTTCGTATCCGGCCGTATTAAGTGAAAATTCACCACCCAAATGGTGAATGATGATGCCTGAAGAACACAATTCTCGAAATGCATCGAGGAAGTGAATCGTAATCTCAGGCGTCTTACCCCGAAACATCAGCTGTGTGTTGCTGTCGATCTCGACATAAACAGCAATCATGCGTCTGGATGATTCGAATTCACTGTTATTACCTTTTATCTCAATGATGCCCTGATCCTGAGCTGAGACAAGTATAGCCCTGGCTTGATCCCCAAGTTCGGGCAGGGACTCGGGTGGATCGATGAGACGGTTAGCGCAGAGTTGTGCCATTGCGACGATAGTTGGCACACTTGCAGTTAAGTCATCCCAAGCACCGGCGGATCCGGCAAAGGTTCCAAGATAGGGTGGTAGNGTCACGCGTTTTGTCTCTTCATGAGGGAGCTAANAGGTGCAAAATGGCTGCCAGAAATATGACAAAGTCGCCCATTACATAAGTGAGTGAATACTTGTACTTTCAGGATAGCCAATCGAACCGAGATAAGACAGCAAAAGAAATACCGTCCCTATACAAATCGCTGATATGCAAACAGCGAGCAGAATTGAATGAATCCAACGGATTCTTAGCCCGGTTTTCAGACTGANAGTGAGAACTAAAGGTGATGCAATCGCGTAACCAAAGTACACGGGCATCAGGATGAGGAAGGCATTTACAGGATGCAGAATCCACATCCTTCTATAAAGGTCTTTTGATTCACCATCAGAACGTAAAAACCAGTAGTCGATCTCGAGAACGATCGCAGTAATCACGAGAAACAGGATAAATATGGTGGTCACTCGACTCTATTCCCGTATTAAACCAAACCGAAGCCTTATTTTATTTGAGGTCATATATATCCCAAGTGTCATGTATAGGCATGATGGCATAATACCTATAACCAAAGGAGATTACATGAATAAGAAAGGATGAAACCACCCAAAAACCCTATAAATGAAGGAGCAGCCGGCTATTCCACAGATTTTTGCAAAAATCTACCGTAGATTTCCCGCCCCGCAAAAGTCGTGACCTATGTTTGTAGTGTCCAATCGTCCCCAAACCCCCGTTTGAGTGCAGAATTTCCATGGTTAAGACATCTATCAAGAGTCGTAAAAAAGTACTGACAGGTATTAATTCGAGCGGAGAAGCTACAACCGCTACGGAAACACCGGATCTGGATAAAGCCGTAGAGCGTGAATCACGCGATCCATCCAATATCACTGGTGATCCCATTCGTATGTACCTAATGCAAATGGGGCAGACGCCGCTTCTTACACGTGAAGAGGAGATTGATGCTGCGAAAAGAATCGAAGCAACACGGGACAAATATCGTCAATTGCTGCTTTCCGGCGACTATATCCTCAACGGGTCAATTGATATTTTGACTCGAGTATACAAAGGGGAACTTCGTCTGGATCGTACGATAGAAGTAAGCGTAACGGATGCAGCACAAAAAGAGCGGCTGCTTATGCGCATTGGCCCAAATCTGGAAACGCTGAGACAGCTTTCGTTAGAAAATCGAGAGAATTATCGTCAGGCGATCAGTCGCAAGAGCACTAAGGCTAAGAAGGCAGAAGCGTGGCGCCTATTAGTTATACGCCGAAACCGAGCAGTTCGCCTGATTGAGGAACTTGACCTACGACTCAATAAGATCCAGCCTTTGTTTAAGCAGTTGGAAAAAATCAACACCCGCATGCAGGTTATCAAGCAACAGTTAACTGAAATTGCAGAGGGCGAAGCACCAGAATGGTATGACGAGAAAGAGCTTCGTCAGGAATTATTTACCATGATGAGCANTGTGCAGGAAAGTCCCGCAACGCTCAAGCGACGAGTAGAAACAACCATCAAATTGCAAAAAGACTACGATGCGGCAAAACGACATCTGGCCGCCGGCAATTTACGTCTGGTCGTTTCAATTGCCAAGAAATATCGGAATCGCGGTTTGACGTTCCTGGANCTAATACAGGAAGGCAACACCGGATTGATGAGAGCCGTTGAGAAGTTTGAATATCAGCGAGGTTACAAGTTTTCAACGTATGCAACNTGGTGGATTCGTCAGGCTATCACGCGTGCAGTGGCTGATCAAAGTCGTACGATTCGTGTGCCTGTCCACATGGTAGATACCATGACGAAATTGCGAAACATGACTCAGCATCTTGTTCAGGAANTTGGCCGCCAGCCAACTCCTGAAGAAGTATCAGAAGCATCCGGTGTATCAATTGATGACACGCGTTGCATCTTGCGGATGCTGAGGAATCCACTCTCCCTNGATCAGCCTGTCAGTGATAACGACGATAATGATTTTGGTGATTTTCTAAAAGATACGAGTGAAGCCGACCCACTTCGCGAAACTAATCACGATGCNCTCAAGCATCACTTGAAGGAAGCCATGGAAGCATTGAATTATCGCGAACGTGAAATCCTCAAGCTAAGGTTTGGCTTGCTGGACGGTTATAACTACACGTTAGAAGAGGTTGGCCGCATTTTCCAGGTAACCCGGGAACGTGTTCGGCAGATCGAATCCAAGGCTGTCCAAAAGCTACAACAACCGTTCCGCTCGAAGAAACTTCGCAGTTTCCTCGACTAGACGNAGTGCTTGATCAGGAAACGGTACGAGTGTAGGAGGCCTAATTGNTCTGATATAAACGGCTGNTTATACAATCGTTTGCTTTTCAGAGTAGNTACTTCGGTCTTTTCGAATCTCGAACGCATTTTGAGCGATTCTCACCATCAATATTTGTGTTAGAAATAAATACAACTTTGATTTCTTGCGCGTGAACTGATGACAAAAACAAGTGACTCTATAAAACGGTTTGTAACTCAATACATTGCGCCTTTACTACTGCTGTTTGCCGGCGTAGCCATTGTAGCTTCGTTCGGTAAGCGAAAAGTGGTAAGTGACGACAGTCTCTCTATTGATGACACTCCAGTTGTTCATGTACAAACTGTAGGCCCGTATGATTCAGCGGTGATTATTGAGGCAGACGGACTGGTTGTTCCTTTNCGCGAGATTCAATTGGCAACTCAGGTATCCGGCATTGTGCTGGAGAAATCAAGCAATTGCCGTGCAGGAAACGAAGTCCAAAAAGGGCAGGAACTNTTTAAGATTGACCNGACGGACTATGAAATTGAATTAAGAAAATGTGAGACTCAATTAGATCAATCCAAGATCGAATTGGATGAGTTATCACTAGACATCGACAATACGGTCAAGCTGCTGGAATTGGCACAGGCGGACTCAGATCTCCAGAAGAAAGAAGTGGACCGCTTGGAGGAGATTGCGACGAAGGTGGTCATTCCACAGTCCGATATCGACCGGGCAAAACGGACTTTCTTAACTGCAGAGCAGAATCGTCAACAGCTCGACAATCAGCAGCGATCATTGGCCCAACGTCGTTATCGTTTATCAAACTCGGTGAAGCTTGCGGAAATTCAGGTTGAGCGTGCCAAACTGGATCTTCAGCGAACGACAATTAATTCCACCGTCAGTGGCCGTATCGTTCGAGAGGTCGTAGAGCAAGATTCGTTTGCACAAAAAGGATCAACACTCGTTGTCATTCAGGATCATTCACGTGCAGAAGTACGTTGCAAAATCCGAATCAGCGACCTGGAGTGGATCACCGGTGAGCGAGTGGAGGTTGATCAATCAGGTGGTAGCCTTGGAAATCTGAATGTCGACGTAATATATAGGACCGAAAACTCTANAGAAGAGTGCTTATGGTTAGGACGNTTGGAAAGGTTTGACGGTGAAGGGGTGGAGTCTGATACGCACATGTTACCTGTCCGCGTGGTCATCGATGAACCACAGCGTAGCGATGCTGCTCCCGGGCCCAAGCGAATTGTCCGNGGCATGTATGTAACAGTACGTATTACCGGGAAGAAACAAGACAACCTTGTTACGGTTCCGGCCTCAGCATTACGGTTGAATACACGGACAAGTCATCGCCTTTGGAGGGTTGATGGTGCTGTGCCTACGAAAAACAGTGACGGGCAAATGTTATCCGGTGAATTGCAGAAGATTACGGGCTTTCGATTGATACGGCCAGTGATCAATTCAGAAACCGGTATTCGGGATTCATGGATAGTTGACCCGGCGGAATCAGACCTTCGGCCAGGCGATACGATCACCATTTCCAATCCGCAAGGCTATCCAAAGGGACTCCAAGGTGGAATGATGGTGGACTACGTAACGCAATCACAGTTATTGGAATCCACCAATAACTCCGCGACAGATCAAGGCGGAGCTAACGAATAATGAAACGTGTGGTTCGTTGGGCGATTGAAAATTCGCCGGCCATGAACATGTTCATGGTGACAATCTTGTTCGTCGGCATGCTAAGNGTACTCGGCATGCGCCGTGAAGTGATGCCGGAATTTGAACTTGAGATCATACTTGTTCAGGTCCCATACCCAGGTGCGACTCCGTCAGAAGTTGAAGAGGGCATCTGTCAGAAGATCGAGGAGTCTGTACGATCGATTGCCGGAATTAAGAAAATGTCGTCGATTGCCGCAGAGGGTTTCGGATACTCAATTCTCGAACTCTCTTCCACGGTAAAAAACGTGGATAAGATCACAAATGAAGTGAGATCCCGAGTNAACCAAATTTCAAGTTTTCCGGAATTAGCGGAGGACTACAGTGTCCAACAAATAACGATGCGTTATCCTGCCATCCGCGTTGCTTTAATGGGACCGGAGTCTGACAACGAAGACGCAGAGTGGGAATTGCGTGAGGTTGCCGAAGATCTGCGCACNGAATTACTTCAGATTCCTCCNCCTGTGCCGGANAATTTGCTTTCCGCGTTAGGGCAGGGCGTGAGGAATGCGATTTCTGGAACCCGTAAAACGGTCATCTCCCAGGTGCAAATTGCCGGNGGACGAGATTTTCAAATTGATATCGAAGTGAGCGAGGAAACGCTCCGCAAGTACAACACATCTCTTNCAGATCTTGCTTCAAAACTACGAAGACAAAATAGCGATGTACCCGCCGGTACGCTGCGCACCGAAGGCCGCGAGATTATTCTGCGGGGAAATAATAAATCTACAGATGGTATCGAATTGGGGATGATCCCAATCTTAACGGAAGAGGACGGTACCGCATTAACCATCAATGATATTGCCACGGTACGTGATGAGTTCACTGATATGCCGGTAATCAGCGAAGTCGATGGTAAACCGGCTCTGATTCTCACCATCGAGCGTACTTCAAACGAAGACCTGCTACAGATTTGCGGAGTAGTACGCGACTTCGTGGCGAACAAGAATAATGGTATGGCAGGCAAGCCACTACCCCCCGGTTACGATCTAAAGATCTGGTATGACACCTCTGTCGACGTCTACGACCGAATGTCCATGTTAGGAAGAAATGGCATACAGGGATTGATACTCGTATTCTTGGTTCTGGCAGTATTCCTTGAAATCAAGCTGGCATTTTGGGTGGCACTTGGAATTCCAGTATCGATTCTTGGTGCATGTGGTGTATTGCTGTATACAGGCCAGACCATCAATATGCTCACCTTATTCTCATTCTTACTTGCATTAGGAATTGTGGTCGATGATGCCATTGTGATAGGTGAAAACATCTACTCGCACCGCCAACTGGGTAAGCCATTTAAGAAGGCTGCGATTGAAGGAACACTTGAAGTCTTTCCTGCTGTGCTTGCATCGGTAAGTACAACGATATTTGCATTTGCACCGCTATTCTTTGTTGCTGGTGTCATGGGGAAATTCATTGCCGTGATTCCACTTGCAGTAGTTGCCATGTTGGTGATTTCACTTGTCGAGAGTATGGTGATCCTGCCCTGCCACCTTGGACACAAGGATGTAGGATTATTTCGATTTCTTGCGTGGTTGTTTTTTCCGATTCGATTTTTGGGACTGGGAATCGGTTGGGTTAACAAGAAGGCAACCGGTGGCTTAACTTGGTTTATCGATCAATTCTATACNCCAACACTTAGATGGTTCTTATACCATCCAATGTACTGTGTCTGTGGTGGCATCAGTCTGATGATAATTACNGTCGGAATGATCCAGTCAGGAATAACCCCATTTGAAGTGTTTCCCAAAACAGATAGTAACTTCATTCAGGCAACCGTGGTTTATCCCAATGGCACACCGTTAAAGGTAACGGAGGCTGCAACGGAACAGTTAGTTGAGTCTCTAAAGCGAACAAGCCAGAAGCTTTTGCAGGATGACTCTCTGTTTAAGCTTCATTTNCGTTCAGTTGGCCACACAGTAAATCAAGGCGATATTGGACCGGATCCGACGAGTAGCGGCACACACGTAGGTGGAGTCTATGTCGANTTNATGGACACAGCCAAGCGACCATTTCATAGCGACCAGATTCTCGATACNTGGCGAAATGAGTCGGGTGCGTTTCCCGGAGCGGAACAGGTTGAATTTCGCGTTCCATNCTTTGGTCCAGCCGGTCGACCCATTGAGTTTAAGTTGCTGGCGCCGGTCGAAAAAATGGCAGAGTTAGAGCTTGCTGTGGAAAAGTGCAAGGCAATGCTTGGCCGGTATGCAGGTGTGAAGGACATACAAGATGATCTGCATCCAGGTAAGCTCGAATACAAGTTCACGATCAAAGAATCGGCGCGTGCACTTGGTGTAACCAATGCAGATGTAGCGGAGGCAGTAAGAGCGGCCTTCTATGGTGTTGAAGCAATGCGACTTCAGCGTGGTCGCCACGAAGTGAAATTGATGGTGCGTTACCCGCCGGACCGACGTAAGACGCTTGCGGACATTGCTAATATCCGCGTCACAAGTGGCCCGAATCGCATACAACGTCCGTTGGTGGAACTTGCGGATATCGAAGAACAAGCCGGCTATGCCGAGATCAACCGTGTAGAGCAGTTGAGAAGTGTAACCATTGGAGCTGATGTGGTGGAGGGCGTAGGTAACGCTTTTGAAATCACCGCTAAGTTTCAGATTGACGATGTGTTGAAGCTGCAGGCTGAGTATCCGTGGTTAGGCGTGCGCTGGGAAGGTCAGGAAGAACAGCGTAAAGAGAGTTTGGGAAGTTTATTTAATGGCTTTATCGTTGCGTTGCTATGTATGTTCGTGCTGCTGACACTGGAGTTTCGCTCATATTTTCAACCGTTCTTGATACTTGCCATTATCCCATTTGGTTTGATCGGTGCGGTTTGGGGACATGCTGTCATGGGACTGACGGTGACTTTGTTTAGCATGTTTGGATTAGTAGCTCTGACAGGTGTCGTCATTAATGACTCAATTGTGCTGGTCGATTTCATTAACCGAAACATCACTAAGCAGGGTAATAATGCCGTTGAATTGCTCGTGGAAGCGGGGCGTCGACGATTCCGGCCCGTCCTGCTCACATCGATGACCACGATTGCAGGTCTGTTTCCACTGTTAATGGAGACGAGCTTTCAAGCCAAGTTGCTGATTCCAATGGCTACGAGTTTGACATTTGGACTGCTTGTTGGCACCTTGCTGATCCTGTATTTGGTGCCGACTTTTTACATTCTGTACCTAAAGACGATTGGTCGATCCACGTTGCGGCAGATCGAAGAAGGGAACGCAGCAGAAGATGAATCTAGCAGTCCGTCAAGCGAATCATCAAACGCACCATTAGGGGCTACTGGGGCAGTAACTTAACGACAGCGTCTGTTGGGCGTGGAATCACGTGAGAGGCAATTAGGGTTCCGAGTGATTGCACTGCCTTTTCTCCGGCTTCAACCGCAGCTGAAACTGCTGCAACGTCGCCACTTANCACGACGGTAATATAGCCGCCGCCAAGTTTCTCCTTGCCGATGACTTCGACATTGGCTGCCTTGCACGCGGTATCAATCGCATTGAACACAGCGGTGAAGCCTTGAGTCTCTATAAATCCGAGTGCTTGGTTATTTGCCATGGTTGACTCCTCTGTTTCTTCGGTTGGCTCGGATTCCCCATCCGAATTATGATCTGTTGCCGGCAGATGTACTACGTCTTGTTGAATGAGTGGATTGAATTCAGGTTGGCCGTTTATAACCTTTAGCGCCTTTGAATCGGGTCGAAAGAGCTGCTTGATGACAGGCTTGCCTTCCATCNTCTCAGCAATTTCGATTCCGGCAGCTAACGCAACTTCTACCGAAGCGGTATCACCATATATCTTGATGCAAATCCCAAGAAAGTCATTCACTTCTGCCTGAAGTACCTGAACCTCAGCTGTCTTTGACATCATGTCCAGAGCAACCATTGCCGGTGTGAAACCGGTGGTTTCAAGCATCCCAATGGAGCCAAGTGAATCAGGGTCAGTTTTGTTCACTTCAAGTCCTGGATTGTCCGACTATAGTTTTTCAATAATCCCGGCGCCGAAAGTGAATCCACCACCAAATGCACAAAGGCCAAGTCTCTCACCAGCCTCTGATTCNGGTAGNACGGATTCCAGACACAACGGGATACTGCTNCTGGAAGTATTGCCATGTTGAGCGATATTGCTGAACACCTCTGTATTGATGCGGCGCTGTATGGCATCGATGATTCGTTGATTGGCTTGATGCGGNACAACNAAATCAAGTTGATCGATCAGGATTCCCTTGTGTTGGCATACGCGGGTCAGGCTCGACATCATAGCACGTACGGCCTTTTGGAAAACCTGCTTGCCTTTCATTTTGATCGAGCCATTGTTCATAAGTGGTACAGAAAGTGTGCTGCCATCTTCGCCACGCGCTGATAATTCCGGCCTGTGCAACCGNGCCACNCTCTTATCAAAATGTGCTTCGCCGTAGAGCATCGTTGCCGTCGTCGCATCGCCAAACAATACGGATGTGTCAAAGTCGTCCAAATCGAGNAGAGGAGACAAGACTTCAACNGTTGTAACAAGTACCCGACCATCGGGTTTACTTTGCAAGAAGTCATAGCCAGCCTGTAGAGCATATAAGTAACCACTACACGCTGCGCTAATATCATAAGCTTGCAGCATAGTATCCTGACCGCCGGTAAGTTCACTCAGAATTCGGCAGGACATACTCGGAGTAATGGTCTCCGGTGAGGTTGTTGAGCAGATCAGCAGATCGATGTCATCAATTAGTAACTGCTCGTTTTCTAACACGGAAGCNCACGAATCCACTGCCATCTGAAGTGGTGTTTGTGTTTCGTCCATCCAGTATCGTTGCCGGATTCCTGTTCGGCGTACGATGTCATCGGATGTCATCTTATGGCGACCTTCAAGCAGGCGGTCATTTGAAACAGCTTCATTCCCGCAAATGCTTGATACGTGGGATAGTCCTACGTCGAATGGGCGTCGTTCTTCGGTAGGTCTGGCCAGGCTTATCGTGTGACCTGATTTGCGTTGAGCGAGAATGGCGGTTCCCGCATTTTCCTGTGTAACGGGTTTCTTGCGACGCGTGGTGGATTCAACACTCAGTACGACAAGCGGTGCACCTACAGCAATGGATTCGCCGACTTCGCCAAGTATTTCATCTACCGTCCCATCAACGGAACTGGTGATATCAAATACGCTCTTTGTTGCTTCGACCGTTGCTACCACATCCCCTTTTGCAACGGTGCCACCATCTTCAACATGAATCTCGACAATCTCGACAGATTCNTCAGCTGGCCCCGAACCGATCGCTTCGATGATTGCCACACCGTCGGCCAATTCAGTCGGTGGGATCCAGTCCAGATCCATATCAAGCAAATCCGCACACGCCGTCAGTACCTTCTTGAAGGATGGCAGGATAGCGATTTGGTTTTCAAAGTTACANGGGATAAAGGTGTCTTTACGCGCTACGCGCCGCATCGCAACCGGGACATTGGCCCGTTCNGCAACGGTTGCGAGTATCTCAGCACCCATGCCACATGTCTGGTTATCTTCATGTACCACGACGAGCCGAGCGGTTGTTTCCGCTGAGGATATGACAAGCTTTTCATCCCACGGTGAGATACTTCGGAGGTCAATGACTTCTGCTTCCACGCCAACATCAGAGAGTGCATTNGCTGCATTCTCACAGAGCGAAACCGTGTTTCCCCATCCGACCAAAGTAATATCACGGCCACTATNAACTTTTTTGGCCACGCCAATCGGGACAAATTGTTCGTGGACATCNTCACTTGTTGTATGNTCGGAGTCATTTAAGCATGACTTTGGATACAGAAATACGGTTGGTCGATCAGACTNAAACGCGGCATTGAGCATACCGGCGGCATCGGCAGCTGTAGAGGGCATGAACACATCGATGCCCGGGCAGTGTGCAAACACTGATTCAAAAGTCTGAGCATGGTATGGGCCAAGTCCGGGCCGGAATGCGCCACATGCGATCATGAGAATCACGGGCGCTTTCCATGAGCCATCCGTTCGCCAGTGAATCGCACCTAGTTCTGAGACGATTTGGTTATATGCCGTCGGCATGAAATCAGCGAATTGGATAAATGCAACAGGGCGTTCTCCGGTAAGAGCACGTCCGATTGATTTGCCAACGATGGTGGACTCAGAAAGCGCTGAATTGAAAACCTGGTTCGGGAATTCGGTGCTTAAGCCGCGCGTTACACCAAATACGTCTCCTTTGGGGTCCTCGATGTCTTCNCCCAAGAGTGTGACGCCGGGGTCGGTCTCTAAGTGATTNCCCAGCACTTTGCGAAGTGCATCTTTCATGTTGAGCTGATCACCTTCGCCACTGCCGAACTTTTCCTTTGAAGGATGAGTGACTTCTACAGGTAGTAAGCTCTTTGCATCTAGTTTGGCTGCCGGGGTATCCGATGCGAGGGCATCCTCTTCCGCGGCTGCGACCTGATCAGCTACTTGAGTTCGTATGAGCTTGAGATCGTCATCAGTGATTCCTGCCTGACGTAGCTTCGCTTCCATTACGAGAATCGGATCGCCTGTCTCACAAGCGTTTCGAATATCTTCTTCCGTTCGGTAGATCGTGTGATCATCCGCATTGGTATGGCTGGTAAGTCGCTCTACACTACAGACGATAATTGCTGGTTTACGAGATGCTCTTACGTCTGCTACNACTTCGCCAAATTTCTCGTGGCACTCAAGTGGATCGCGACCGTTTACATAGTGAATATCGATGCCGTAAAAGGAGTCTGCCTCTCCATCAGGCAGCGAATAAAACGTTTTGCCATCTGTTGTGGTTGAGATGGCCCATTTGTTGTCCTGAATGACGAACAACACCGGTAATTCATCTCTAACTGCTTCNCCGATAGCTTCGAGGACTTCGCCCTGTTGCGTGGTTCCATCGCCGATTCCACAGTAGACGATTGGTTTGTTTGGGTTGTTTCGCACAGCTGCTGCAACGCCGACAGCCTGTAACGCATTGTTTCCAGTTGGCGTTACCATGCTCAGGATATTCAGTGCCGGATCATTCATAAAGCCGCTCATGCGGCGTCCTCTACCCGGCGAATTATCNGTGCACAGTAGTGTGTCAAAAAACGTGCGAACGTTTATGCCNCGAGCCACGAGCAATGCTCGGTCACGGTAATGGCAATGCAACCAGTCATCCGCTGTGAGATGGCTGGCCAGCGCTGCGGTGGCTTCATGCCCCGCGCCGGAGAGGTGAAAAAATGCATCACCTCTGTTAGTCAGCTCTTTTTCAACCTTGTCTATCTCACGTGCAGTGAGCATAGACCGGTAGAGACTGAGCAACTGCTGTTGGTCCATTGAGTTGATATATCCCGTCCGTTGGAGTGGCACTCGCTGAATTAAGATGAGATCAGCGATTAACCAGACCGTGGTAGTAGTCTTTGTATAGCGTCGATTTTACCTCAGATTGCAGATCAAATACTGCGCTAAAACACAATAAAACAATCGCATAAAAGAAGTTTCCGCATTTGTTTTTGCGAAATCCCCTTAGTCAGATCGAAAAAACGATCGATCGGGGGCTATTTAAGGCCAAGAAGTCGCTTGCTTTCAGAAAGTACAAATTCGACGTCCATAAATGGCTCATAGCTGATATCCTGCCAGCGAATTAAGCCATCGGTATCGACGAGGAATGTGCCGTGTAACGGTTGATCTTCAAAGCCATCATAGGCACGGTATGTTTTGAAGACGTCGAGGCTTTCATCACTATAAAGAGGGATCGGCATCGATTTCCCTTCGTCTGCGTATGCCTGAACCGATGCCTTGAGGTCATCGAGACTATCCGTACTGACAGCGACGACATTGACACCAGTTGCTTCGAATTTCTCTACCATGGGTGCAAATTTCTGTAGTTGTTCAGTGCAGAGCAGGCAGCCATGACCAAGGTAGAAAATCACAACAGTTGGTTTACCATTGCTGATTTTCGCAAAATTCCCTTTTTTATTTCGATGATCTCGCAAGATCCAGTTTTCAGCAGACGGTGGTGACCAACGAAATGGCCCAAGTGTATCCAATTCAGGTCGATCACCAATGTCATCCTGTAATACAGGTTCCGTGCGCCAATCAGCTTCACACCCCAGTTCTTCTGCAAGTGCGGTTACCCGCTCAAATACGGGTGACTGCATATCAACCGAACTCGAGATAGCCTGTAAATCGCTCATGCGTTTCTTAGCATCATCTTTCTTTTCCATATCCCAAAGTAGCTGTACGTAGAGTGCCAAAGGCTGCACTTCGTTCTTATGAGAATCCACATGACCATCAGCGGTTTTGATTGCACCTTCAACGTCACCTGTTTTCCATTGCAATCGAGCCATAAGAATCTTATCGATGGCTCCAGCTTTTTTGAGCTGTTCATGTGCTTGTTTCAGCTTGTCTTCGTTTAGCAACTTATAGCCATTGATAGCACTGATAGCTTGTTCGATTGACCGAATTTTCGAATCGTATTTTCGGCGGGCATCAGACTTTGCTTTGTCCAGCGCTTTCTTATCGTCTTTCTTTTCTTTTGCTTGTTTCTCTTTCTCTTTAGTTTCAGCTTCCTGCTCCGCCTTGGACTGTTCAGATTTTTGCGTTTCCAATCGGGTTTGCAAGTCTTCAAGGATCGGTGTGGTGGCTTCGTTGTTACCAACTTGAACATAGGCAATACCCAAATGGCGCAGCCGCTTAATTTGTTCTGACTCATCGCTGGTAGCATCCAGGTATTGAGAATTACAAAGCTCAATCAGGTCTTCCCAGCGTTCGTACATTAGCAGGGTCGTAAACAGACGTTGACGACCGTAGTAACTACTTCCGCGACGACTCATCGTGTTGTACTTTGGGTGACGCGGTAAGGAGATGCTATTCTTTGAGAGATTAATAGCATCCTGAACACGCCCGATGTTCATAAGGTTCCGGCAAAGCCACTCGTTATTGTGTGCAAAATTGTGGATTTGATCCGGTAGTACTTGATCACGCATCATGTGCGCGTGATCCACGCGTGCCGAAGCTTCCTGTTGAAAGACCGCATCTTCGTATCGTCTTAAACGAGAGAAGATATGTCCCGGCATATGCCACATATGTGCAATTCCGGGCGAGGTCTGTCCGCATCTGGCCGCACTGGAAACTGCGGTTTCCGGCTTTTCATAATCCCACAGGTGAATGCGATAATGGTGGCAGGGATGCATCGGGTTCTTGGCAAACACTTGTTGCAGTAGTGCATCTACTGCAAGGTGACTGGGGATTGGAATACCACTTGAGCGGCTTCCCCATAAGTGAAGTGCGAGTATTGCCCGGGCCTCAATATCATCCGGGTACTCAAACAGCAGTGCCTCAAGTGCTTTAACATATGCCTCGGCGCGTTCCTTCTTCTTATTTGGATCCGCATGGACATATGCATGAAGCATATCAATGAAACGCTTTTCCCGATCCGTTACGTTTTCATAAAGTTTTTTGGCTTCATCCATAAACACTTTGGAACGCTTCGTGTTGTTTCGATTAGCCATCCCCATTCCCCAGTATGCCATCGCGCATTTAGGGTCGAGAGTTAGCGCCTGACGGAATGACCGTTCGGCTTCCAAGTACCAGAAACCGTGTAGTTGACCAACTCCCTGTATGAAAAACTTCTTGGCTTCCTCGGACTCCGACGTAATCGGGAATTCAATATTCGGCATCCCTTTCATTAGGTATGCCTGTTGTCGTGGGCCTTCGTTGAATGCTTCGCCGTGGTACGAGTGCCCTGCAATCGGGCCGGAGGTGTTNTCCGGATCTTCGGCGGATTCTTTCTCTTTTTCACTATCGGATTCTTGAGCAGCTTGATTAGCTTGCTTCGCCTTAGCTTGATCAGCNGTTTTNGTGGCTTCTTGTCCGATTACCAATGNTGTAAGCGAAAGTANTGCCGGTAGCAAAGTAAAGAAAGAGAGTCTCATTTGAATTCTCGCCATAGGGGCCATGAATCGAACGGCCCGTCGTTCAACTTTGTGGNAAAAATAGTNGTTTCTTTAGAAGAATACCAACCTGTTTGATTATTCGCTCAGCTTACAGCAAAGTCGCCTATTGTTGTAGTGTCTAAGGACGCCTACTCGGCGAACTACTCAACAGCGACTTCCAGTTCTTCACCGTCAAATTCGACGATATCACCTTCAACGAGCTTNCGTCGACGCCGTGTCTCAACTTCGCCGTTAACCAAAACAAAACCGGATTGAATCATCACTTTTGCCTGACCACCCGTTTCAACGACGTTAGCAAGTTTAATGAAGTGATCNAGTCGAATATGTGGTACTTCTTGTTCAGTGTTCATATTGTTTAGTGTTCGTGTTACTCAGGACTCACGAGGCTGTGAGCTTATTTGAGATCAAACGTTACGACGACCGGATAATGATCACTTATGTCGCGTTCCTCTTGAGGTATTTTGAAATAGATATCGTAATGGTCTTTGTCCGGCATGTTCCTGACACATAAATCCTTGCGATTTTCGATGGACTTAAANGATGGATCAAATTGCTGGCGCGAATCGAACATTAAAGTTTTGCTGATGAATATTCGGTCGNATTGACGTCCGGTTAGGTGNGTTGCTCGGTCTTCCGCAGCGATCTTGGCATGCAGATCAAACAACACCAACTGGCNGAGTGAGCTTGCCAGATTACAAATCACTCCGGCATCTGANNNNGGTGATGTNTTGNCNCANGGGACAGNGGTATTNATGTCTCCAAGAACAATNANATTNTGACCTTCTTTNAGCATCGGGCGAATCCAATGCTGGATGAGTTGNCATTGCCGTGATCGAGCATCNGCCCCNCGTNCAGANGCNCGCAGATGAACATTCANNAGNGTNANNGAAGTGGANTTATCTCCCTTTTGCCANCGGAAGGTAGCAAAAGCATGCTTTGAGAGATTGTAGTACTTCTTACTGTCGTACATCTCCTTGGTCTGTGATTTGCGNGAAAGGTCGACCAATTCGCNACGATAAAGATAGCCAACATCCTGTTCGGTATATGTATCACGTCCCTGGATGAAGGCAACTTGAAATTCCAAGTCGTGTTTCGTGCGTAGTTCTTTACGTAAGTCGTTGAGCACTTTCTCGTTTTCGATTTCTTGTAGTGCGAGAATTGTCGGATTCAGCTTTGCAATTGCTTCGGCTGTAACTTTGACTCGCCAGTGCCACTCAGTTTCACTTGGGGCCGAGAGCTTNTTGGATAAATCTGTTTTGTTGTCGGAGGTGTCGTGATCATAAAACCACTCCAAGTTCCAAGTAGCGATCCGAATACTTGACGGTGCATCCTGTGCGGCAACGAATGGAGCGTTTAGAAAGAGTGCAATAAGAAAAACGAGGTGAATTCGTCTTGGCATAGCTGTTTCTAACAATCAGTATNAACGAGCAGAGGACAACNGAACCGAATNTCAGCAATCAACGAGAAATCTGCTGATGCGGTTAGTCTAGCACTGAGCACGTTTAGAATCTACTTGGGCGATACATCAGCTAACCATGGCTTTTCAGGTTCCATTCAATCGACCNTTTCAATCCGGAAACGAGCTGGAATACATTTCCGAGGCGATCGGACAGGGAGACCTCTCAGGTGATGGAGATTTTTCACACCGATGCGCTGAACTTCTTAAGAGTAGATACGGGATTCACCACGTACTGCTGACTCCGTCATGTACTGCGGCACTGGAATTGTCGTTTATGCTTTTGGATCTGTCCGAAGGTGACGAAGTAATTGTTCCGTCGTTTACCTTCGTAACAACAGCNAGTGCAGTCGTCCGAGCGGGTGGCAAGCCTGTATTCGTTGACATACGTCCCGATACGCTGAATCTCNATCCGGAATTGGTTGAACANGCCATTACCCCAAATACCAAGGCTATTGTTCCTGTNCACTACGCGGGGGTTGGATGTGAAATGTCANCATTCAACTCGCTTGCACAGAAAAATGGATTGCGGATCATNGAAGATGCTGCACAAGGAGTCCATGCCTATTGCGATGGGAACGCACTTGGTTCCATGGGAGACCTCGGAACATATAGTTTTCACCAGACCAAGAATTTTAGCTGTGGTGAAGGAGGTGCCCTTTGTATCAACGATCCATTTCTCGTGGATCGCGCGGAGATTTTAAGGGAAAAGGGAACGAATCGACGTCAGTTTCTAAGTGGTCAGGTGGACAAGTATAGTTGGGTGGACATTGGTTCATCGCTGTTGCCGAGTGAACTGACTTCAGCATTTTTGTATGCACAGTTGCAGGCTGCCGATCAGATTACGGCCAAACGCAAAGAGATTTTTAATCGTTACCTTGATGCCTTTCAATCTCTTGCTGAGGACAACTTGATCCAATTGCCGGTGATCCCGGATAATTGTGATAGCAACTACCACTTGTTTCATGTGCTCGTTAGAAACAGCGATACACGCGATCGCATATTAGAGAATCTTCAGAAATGCGGGATCCATGCAGTGTTTCATTATGTGCCATTGCATCTCTCAAAGGCGGGACAAAAGTATCAGACGGCTGGTAACACATTGCCTGTGACAGAAGATGTTAGCGGTAGATTGATACGACTACCGATTTACCCTGATATGACTGCAGACCAGCAGACGCTTGTAGTCAATGAATTNACGCGTTTGGTAACGGGTGACTGACGGCCGGCAATNTTACGGCGGNTCAAACGCCGCCAGTCTCGTGCAAAANCTAAACAGGGCCCAGCCACCGCCAGTTTCTGATTCTGCNAGCGTGNTGATNATCACATCAGAGGCTACCAGATCATTTCGAATCAGGTACGCGAGCCANGATTTTGAAACGGCCATTCGATGATCTTCAGATCCGGTAATAAAGAACAATTGAGACTTACCATTCCATTTACTCAACATCTCTCGTCCGGAATGAAATCCTAGTTGTGAGAGTATCTCCTGATAACGGGGAGATCTGATTTGCCATCCTGCCGGTACAAATCTTGCTTTTGATTGAGGCAGTGTAACAAGTGGGCTGNCCCCGTCGAATCCGGAAGTGGACTGAGGGGTCAANCGTATGAGCACAGTCGCAGCCGTAGCNAAGTTAATTTCATCGTAGATGNTCTCTGAATNTGCTCGACGAGTTGAATTNGNGTCATTGATTTCAGTGATCCACGGAACGCCTACAAANAAGATGAGAAGACAGGCAACAGCAGCGAATAACTGCTGGAGCGCCGAACCACTTGTATTTTGACGCTGGCCGAGNGGAAATACGGTCACGATTAAAACAGTGTAGATGGCGATCGGTATCGCGATTCGTGGCACCATTCGAAAGTAAAGNAGGAATCCGATGATTCCNGCTAATGCAACCAGCACGCATGCCAACTTCGTTTTTTCTCTGCTCGATGCCTTCACGAAATCAGGCAATCTTTCAGTCACGACNAGTATTCCTATTGTGATTGCAAGAAGGAGGATCGCCTTATTTTCACCTAACGCAGAGATAGCGCGTTGTATCGATGCGCTAAATGAGCCAGTGTTTGCCTTTGCATTTTCATCAAGAAACTGACGTAGGCTTTGTGTTGAAACTCGTTGTTCATCATGAAGTAGAAACGTATTGCGGATGACTTGGTAGTCATCAGGATGCCATCCAATTCGGGATGCAACGATAGAAAGTGATTCTGATGCTGCACCTCCTGGTCGGTCGAAAAAACGGCTGCGCAATTCGTAGAACTCAAGGAATTCACGAGAAGAATCTGTTTCAAGAGAAGAAGACCAAAGTTGATCAAGAANGATTGGTCCGGCAATTACTGCCAGCAAGATGGTCAGACGCTGAAGTTGACGGNTACTAGCAATCAGCAGTACAGGAAAGGCAAACACCGTAAAGATTAACGTAACCTTCCAGCGCCAGAAGTAACTCAGCCAGTAAAGGATGGCGATCAGGGATTTTCCACCGACTTTGGACGTTTGTGCNNTTTGCGACTGTAGCAGAACGACAAANGAGCTGAATAAGCAGAGCAACGCTGACTTGGTGTAGGTTGGACTCAGNAGGCATTGCGTGAGCACCACCAGCGTAAATAACAACATCGCACCTTTGGTTGGCTTGGTTATTGGAAGCTGTATGACAAGGCAAATAAGAACGGTGGCGGCGATGGTAGTTGTTGTGATTAAGAGCCACCCATACCAGGCTATGTCCGGGTACCACTGGTAGAGGCTGANAATCAGGTGATTAAAAGTAGTGGAAATGAACGGGACTTCGGCGCTGGCGTGGAATCCATCTGCGCCCGACAAGATCATGATAGCGCCTATGTCGTCTATGACTTCAAAGCACACGACTCCAAGAAGGTACACGAGTAACACCAAAGCGACAGCGATTACCAGTGGTACTCGGATGCCTCGCCAACCGTAGTTGGGTTCGATTGATCGACTTGGGTCNTTTTGATTCAAGCTAAATTGCTCCGTGCAGAGTTACCAACTAGCTGTCTTCACGACTGTCTGTAGCTGATCGAATGACGTAGCGTGGTCGGCCTCGTACTTCATCCATGATCCTGATGACATATTCACCCAGTAAACCAATGCTCATCANTGTCATGCCACCAAAGAAGCAGATNAAAAGNACCTGGGTTGAGAAACCGGGAGTCTTAATCACATCGTTGAGATACTGAACAAGATAAAACACCCCCAAACAGAAACTGCCAAATGCAGAAAGGAATCCGATGAAGCTCATCGCTTTCAAAGGTAGCGTTGAGACGCTGAGGATGTTGTCGAGCATCATTCGTNTTAGGGCGCCGAGTCCATAACCGCTCTTGCCAGCAGCACGTGCAGCATGTTCGACAGTTACGCTGACGACACGAGAACTTGACTGGAAAATCAGTGGATTGATATTGGGGTTAACGGTACTGAATTCAAGGATCGTATCAATCAGGGATCGCCGCATCGCGCGAAAGGTTGTCTGACGTACATGTTTTGGTTTCTTGTAGGCTACGCGAAACATCCATGACATAAAGGCTGTCCCGATATTCCGTATCAACCCATGACGTTTGCGACCAAAAGAGCCAAAAACACAATCGGTCGTTTCGTCTTCCAGCAGGGTATTGATGATGACCGGTAGTTGATTTGGTGGATGCTGTAAATCGTCGTCCATTGTCACGATGATATTGCCAACAGCCTGTTCAAGGCCGCAAAGCGTTGCCCGGTATTGGCCGGTATTAAACATCAGATCCAGGCCGCGGATCTGGCTGCGGGATTCAGCAAGCTCCTTAATCACCGACCACGTTTCCGGTTCTGAAGCATCGTTCACAAGGATCAATTCGTAATTCCAGCTATTTGCCGTCATTACTTCGTGTACCTGGTCGGCCAGTTCGTTCAGCCATGGTCCACTGTTGTAACACGGTACAACGACTGAGATTAGATTTGGAGATGCTGTATTCATGAGTGCCTTGAGCTTATATCTCACGGTGAGTCATATCGTTTTTTCGGAACAAGGGTTCGTGATCCATACCGCGTACGATTTCCCAACCTTGGGCGTCCTGATCAAAAAATGGATCAGCCGGCTTTATTCCATATAGGTGTAAGTCAGCGAATATTCTTGAGAAATTGGCGCCACCGGTTGTGTAGAGGTATGGGCGAAAAGCCTGGCGTCCGTTGATCTCTGTGATAATGGGATCATCTTCGAAGGACTCTTTGATATCGACTGAGTAGATTCCTGTAGCCCGTTCATCCAATCGTTCGATAGCTTCCATACATGTTTCGTTTATGTAGTCTGACTGTACGAGTACAGCATTTGAGACGTTGCCGGTAATCCCACTCACCGCGACTTGCGATAAGAAGTACTTGAGACGCTGTCCGGTGCAACAAGCGATCAGCGATCCTTCGTGCCAGATACTTGTCCAGTTAAAGTTGCGACCGGGGAGGAATTCATGTGCCAGCCAGACGTCGTCGGATTTATCACGATTACGCCAGTATTGAATCCAGAAACGAGCTTCGTCTATTTCTTCCACGGGAATACTGCCTCTACCTCGAGGTCCGGTTGCGCAACGTAACCAAAAGGGCTTGTCGAAGCTGCGATCCGCATGTTCCAGGTCTTCTATCGACCTTATGGTGACAGTGCTTGCGCAGAACGGTGTGCCATTGAGCTCTTCGTGAAGGACTTGCTTGTCAATGCAACTCGCCAGAGATGGTTGAGTTGGGCAGGATAAGGGAATTGCAAACGTATCACGCACCGGTGCGATTGATTCAACTTCTGGATCGGTGTTGATGAAGGCCAGATCCACCCCATAATTGGCAATCGTCTGGTTGAGCGCATCGACGTATTCAGGTTCGTCACCGCGTGGAACACGAATTACTTCGTCGCAGTACTGTTCAGCTATTTGAGTTCCCCACCATGAGACCTCCGTGCCAATAATCCTCTCACTACCTGCATTTGTGTTATTTGTTCGCGCAGCGTCAAGCGAGCGCAGAACTTCTAGTCCAATTGATGATCCGCATGCGGTTACGAGAATTGTTTTTTCGGCAGAAGCCATATCAAAACTATGTGTAATGACGGATGTTATAAAGTGGAAAAATGACACGGAATAGCGGTGGCGCATATGCACGCCAACTTCATCGTAATACGGGACATGCGCCGAATAAGTTTGCGTCTTTCGAGAATGCAGATGTCACAGGGTGACANGTGAAAGTGCTTCGGGCAGTGCGGATTGTGAGGGATGTAATGCCCTCNATCNANGCCGAAAGTGCATGCGACTCACAGTGGAGTGNCGNGTTGCGAATCTTAGCGGCGTCGCCAAATTGTATAGGCCTTCTGACTNCTGAATCTCACGTAGCGATTTGATAAAGCATCCATCTTCTGAGCGGCCGGTCCGTTTTGAGCATTCCAGTCTTTGNTGGAGGACTCAGGNGATTCGAANTGCCAGAGAATCACGAATTCCGGAGTAATATTTCGATTTGCAATTTCATCGAACCAGTTTCCATTCTTCATGTCGAACTCTCGAAAGCTATAACCGTGAGCTGATGCCGAGCGTAAGCCAGTCAGATAGAAGAAGCTGCTGTAGNGTGNCGGAAGAGAGATTACNGGTTCTTTGGTTTGAATTACTTGCTGTAGTTTCTCATGATCCTTAAGTGCCACAGCGATCGGCGCTTGGTCATGCCAATCTTTGTAATGTTGTATGTATGTTTTGTTCGGCCACTGCAGTACATCGGTATCAAAATGTGTTGTTGATTGGTAACCAAGAATAGCGATAGCGAATGGGAAGACCAGATTTCTCAACGGTGACTTGAGTCGATGCAGAATATGCAAGGACAAGATCAAGCCTATCGAAGCGGCTGGGAGTGCTAATTGGAAATAGTGGTGGTAACTGCGAAAACTAAACTGGACCAGAGATGCGATGGCACCAATCATCAGGAATCCGATGATTCTTACTTGACTCGTTGAATCCTCGTCAAGTTCCTGTCTGGAAAGCCAAAAAGCGATTCCGCACGTGGAGACCAATGCCAAAGTTGCGATCGGGTCGTGCACAGCCTGAATCAAGATGTTTCGAAACATCGAACCTTCATTTGCATAGCTAGCGGCAGTATCCAGACCCTTGAAGAGAGGTGTAAGACCGGCACCTTCTGTTAGTGTTAACAAGACCAGAGTTAGCAAAGCAATAATTGGAATTGCAATCACTTGCCGTTTGTCGTGTTGTTTCCAAGCTGGCAGCCACACTAGGGCGCCAAGGGTAAGTAACCCTGCTTGTTGTTTGCATAGCACAACAAGTCCCAAGCAGATTCCAACGGTAACGGACTTTTTCCATCTGACAAAAGCGTCGCCATTCCAGACGACCAATGCAACTAATAATGGAATCAACGCAACGGGCTCGGTAACCCCGGAAAGCCCCTGAAATCGAATCAACAAAACCCCATGCACGAGCCCACCGATCCAGGACAAAGCAACGCTCCTGGTTTGTCGCCAAATGATCAGCTCTACGAGCACTGCATTGATCAATAGGACAAGAATGACAATGCAGCGCAGTGCGTCCACATCAAATCCAAACCAAAACATGGCTTGTCGCCAAAACATGTATACGCCGGGAAAATAGCTATAGATGTTTTCAGAGGTTGGTACGCCATTTATTTGGTCACGGGCGTAACAAAGGTAGTAGAACCAATCAACACCGCCAATGGTTGGATGCGCGTGATACAGGAAGACATAGATAGCAACGGTTCCAAGGGTTGCAATAGAGTAGGTAAATGCTGCACTGTATGTTTTAAAGAAGGGCGATTCCCAGTCGTTGTATCGACGCAACAGAGGTAGCACAGCGACGCATGCTACAACCAGTGGAAAGATACTTCCGAAAGATGTCGGAATGGAATTCGCCAGCATCACGATCATTGCGGCGATAAACGCGGATGCGACGATCAATACCGAACGTAGGTTTTCTTTGGATTGCAGTTTGTCATCTGCAGCTTCGTGCATGCTCTTTACGCCAGCAAGTCGTGAACAACAGAACCATTCTTTACGACTTGATGAGGACGGTTGAATCTATCGTAAAGTTCGAGTTCATGATCGATACCAAGGATTCGATACATGGTTGCGAGGATGTCGCCGGGAGCTGTCGGGAGATCATTTGGGAATGCACCCTGATGATCACTTGATCCGTGTACATGGCCTTTTTTGATTCCAGCGCCAGCCAGCAAAATTGAATAACAGAAATTCCAGTGATCGCGACCGGCGTTGTTGTTATTGATCTTTGGCGTACGTCCGAAGTCACCGAGTACACAGACGAGCGTGCGGTCGATCATTCCACGGTCTTCAAGATCGGTCATTAACGTTGAGAAGGCAGAGTCAAATTGAGGCAGCAATGAGCCTTTCAATTTATCGAAATTACCGGAGTGCGTGTCCCATGTTGCGTTGGCATCCGGTGCCCAGGAAACGGTAACGACACGTGTCCCGGCTTCGAGCATCCGTCGCGCCAGCAAAACACTTTGCCCATATATGTTGCGGCCGTAAGCATCTCGAAGCTTTTCAGGTTCTTCCTGTATGCGGAAAGCAGTTTGTACGGTGGACGAGGTGAGTATGTCGTAGGCCTGCTGTTGAAAGCTGGTCATACTCGACAGTAACTGGTTCTTTTTTTGATTAGACAGTCTACTGTTAAACCGCTGTAACAGTGCCGAGCGTTGTGAAATCCGGTTGCCAGTCACGCTCTTGTCCAAGGTGAATTCCGGAATGGCAAAATCTGCCGAATTCGGGTCGTTGGTGATCCACATCGGGTCAAATGCCTGTCCCAGATAACCACCCCAGAATCCGGGTTGTGGTGGTCCTTTTGCACCCTCCAGTGTTTTGTATGGAAGACATGCGTGTTGTATCGTATCGGCTGGTGACGGCCGAAGTTTGGCTGCGACAGCACCGGGTCCCGGATTGTCGGTCGGCTTGAATCCACCGCCTTGTTCGCCTCGGTCGTGGCCGGTCATGGAAACATATACGGCCGCGGCGTGAGAATTATTCACACTATGGTGCATTGACCTCACGAGGGTACAGCGATCCATTACTTTTGAAAGCCCGGGTAAATGCTCGCTAACCTGAACGCCGGTAAGTGACGACTGAATCGGCTTGAATTGGCCACGGCTCTCTTCAGGTCCGTCCGGTTTCATATCCCACATATCTAAGTGGCTAGGACCACCGTTTAGAAAAATGATGATGCAGTTGTCTGCCTTGGGAATCGCAGTGCGTTGTTTTTGGTTGTCTGCCAACAGCATCGACGGCAGATTAACCCCTGCCATAGCAGATGTACCCAATTGAAGCAGATTGCGGCGATTAATCATTGAGGAAGCCAATCCGGTGTTACTATCGAAACCGAGAAATGTAAATGTATGAAATAGTTATCGTCTGTTACCTATCCTAACAGAACGATTATTGTCATTCACAGCGAGAATTATCACATCACTGATTGCATACAAATTTGAGTAGGTTACAAAAGTCTTTACGGCAGTCAGGTGAGATGGTTCGACATTTGAAAGAACGCCGTATGACTGTAACCACGTGCATGAATTCAATTGATAAGGTCCGATCCATGGCAATTACACGACGACGTTTTCTTAAGACAACCGGGCAGGCGGCAGCCATTGCAGCAGCTCCAGCTGTATTGCATGCAGCCAAAGATCCACAGGCAAGCCTCCCGCTCGTTGATACGCATCAGCACTTATGGGATCTCGATCTGTTTCAACCTCCCTGGTTAGGTGGAGCTCCGGAAGTACTTGCTCGCAGTTACGTGACCAGTGATTTCAAGAAAGCTACACGAGGTCTAAATCTCGCTCAGGCCGTATACATGGAAGTCGACGTAAATGTCGAGAACCAAATGAAGGAAGTGGAGCACCTGATTGCGTTATCCAAAAGCAGTAAACATCCAACGTCAGCAGCCGTGGTATCTGGCCGTCCGAATTCCGACGGTTTTGAAAACTATATCAGAACAATCACAAAGAGCGAGTATATCAAGGGTATCCGTCAGGTACTTCACGTAGATAGCGCCGAACAAGGATTGTGTCTTCAGCCACAATACGTGAAGTCAGTCCACTTGCTCGGCGAACTTGGACGTAGCTTTGATCTGTGCATGCGTCCAACAGAACTGAGTGATGGATGGAAGCTTGCGGATGAATGCAAAGATACTCGCCTAATTGTTGACCATTGTGGAAATGGTGACCCAAAAGCATTTCTAAAGGATCCGGGTGAAGAGCCCTGGCATACGGTTGATCAGTGGAAACACGACATTGCTGAACTGGCCAAGCGTGACAACGTAATTTGTAAGATTTCGGGAATCGTTGCACGTGCTCCCAAAGATAATTGGGGACCTGAAACTCTGGCACCTGTGATTAATCACTGTCTTGATGAATTTGGTCCGGATCGCGTTATTTTTGGTGGTGACTGGCCTGTTTGCCTCCTTGTTGCGAGTTATCGTGAATGGGTAGAAGCACTTAAAGCCGTCATTTCAGAGCGTCCTATCGCCGAGCAACGTAAGTTGCTGCATGACAATGCAGTACGACTCTATGGGCTGAGCTAGTTGCTTGCAGTGTCCTCTGGCAGCATGCGATGAATTGGTTCTGGTTGGTTCGTCGTTGATTGACCTTGACCGAATCATCTGTGCGATCTATTTTTTCCTCACGTACCGACGTTTTGCGCATGGATTGCGCGGTCGGTAAAGAACGAAAACATAGTAGTGATGACATTAAATCACACTGTGCTAAATAGCATGGAGGCTAGAACAACACATGACGCAGGCACCACGTGAAGAAGTAACGTCCGTAAAACTTTTGGACGTACCGCGCGGTAATGAACCAATACGTGATGAAATACTCGCCGCCATTGCTAAAGTAGTCGACTCTGGCAGCTTTCTGTTTGGCGAAGATTGTAAGCAACTGGAAGAAACTGTTGCAAAAATCAGCGGCGCGAAATTCGGTATCGGCTGTGCATCGGGAAGTGATGCTTTGTTACTGAGCTTGATGGCACTTGGAGTAGGTGAAGGTGATGAAGTAATCGTGCCAAGCTTTACTTTCTTCGCTACGGCGAGTGCGGTAACTCGGTTAGGTGCCAAGCCCGTTTTTGTGGACATTGAAGCAGACACTTTCAATATCGATATCGACTGTGTGGAAGCTGCGATTACCAACCATACTAAGGCGATCATTCCAGTTCACTTATTCGGACAGCCAGTGGATATGCCTCGCCTTGTGGCACTAACAAAAAAACACTCGATCAACATTGTTGAAGATGCCGCACAGTCAATTGGCGCCTCTATTGGCGGTAAACCAATTGGCGGATTCGGCGATCTTGGTTGTATAAGCTTTTACCCCACCAAGAACCTTGGTGGATTCGGCGATGGCGGGATGATTGTTACCAACGACGAGTCATTACGGGATGACTTGCGAATGTTGGCCAATCACGGCATGCGGCCTCGTTATTATCATCACGTGGTTGGAATCAACAGTCGACTGGATTCCATGCAGGCTGCCGGGTTAAACGTCAAAATTAGACACCTCGACGAGATGACTTCCAGGCGTCAGGCCAATGCTTCATTGTATTCAGAGCTGTTTGCTGACCGTGGTTTGGGATGGTGGATTGAAGATCCACGGTCTGCTGTTGGTGACGGGCATGTCTGGAATCAATACACCGTTCGAGTCAAACATGGCCAGCGGGATGCACTCGCGCAGCATCTACAACAAAATGGTATGGGGTGTGCAATTTACTACCCGATTGCTTTACACCAGCAACAGTGTTTTCTGGATTTGGGCATCGGTGAAATCGAGCTACCGGAAACAGAACGTGCGACACAGGAAGTACTGAGTCTACCGATATTCCCGGAACTCCAGCCACAAGAAATTGAAGCAGTTGTAGATAGCATGCAAAACTTCTTTGTTTCTCAAAGCAGAATGGCTGCGTAGCTGGTCACGTCTATCCAAGTGCATTATCGATTGCGTGAACCAATTCCGCGCAATCGTTTTCAAGGCTATGCGTTGTGCTTTCACCTGTACGCAAGTCCTTCAGTTGACATGCATTATTTGCGAGTTCATCTTCACCTGCGATCAATGCCAGAGTAAATCCTCGCTGGTCTGCGTACTTGAGTTGCTGCCCGAGTTTCTTGGAATCCGGAAACATCTCCGTGGCAAAACCTGCTGACCGCACTGCATTGGCAATTTCCAGATACTTGTGCAACTGGCTCTTATCAAAAAAAGTCATAAGGATATCGGCAGGTGTGCGCACCTTTTCAATCAACTCAAGTTCTTCCATGGCCGCAAGCAAGCGATCCAGGCCAAGTGATGCACCGATACCAGGTAAGTGCTGCTTGGTGTAGAGTTCTGCTAGGTTGTCATATCTACCGCCGGAGCACACGCTACCAATTTCAGGTAGGTCGTCAAGAAACGTCTCGAAAATAGCACCGGTGTAATAATCGAGGCCACGAGCAATCGAAACATCAACGTTGATTCTTTCCGGGTCTGCACCTCCGGCAATTAGTCCGGATAGAATTTGCTCGAGGCGGTGTACCCCTTCTTCACCTGTGTCACTACCGCTGATAATTGGCTTGAGTTGTTCAAGGACTTCCTGGTTTGATCCGTTCAGTTCAGAAAGTTGAAGTACTTCGCGTGCTTGCTGTTCGGTTGTTCCGGCCGCAGTCATCATTTCCTGGACGGTTTTCTCTACCCCAATTTTTCCGAGTTTGTCGAGACTGCGAAGCACCGGCGTGGATACTTCGGACAAATTCAGTTTCTCCAGTAGGCCATTTAACACCTGGCGGTTATTCACGCGTATTGTAAACCGCTCGAATCCAATGGCCCGTAGTAGGTCATGCATGACGAGTCCGGTTTCGATATCTGAAGCAACGGATGTCGTGCCGATGGTATCGAAATCACATTGCATGAATTCGCGGTATCGTCCACGCTGCGTGTTTTCGCCACGCCAAACGGGTGCTATGTGATATCGCTTAAACGGAGTGCCAAGCGTGTTGATATGTTGCGCGGCGAATCTTGCTAGCGGTACGGTCAAATCAAATCGCATACCAACATCACGGCCGCCGTGATCCTGGAATCGGTAAAGTTGTCGATCCGTCTCATCGCTGCCTTTGCCAGTTAGTATCTCAAGATACTCAAGCGTCGGTGTATCGATCGGGCTAAAGCCGTAGCTTCGGTAGACAGACTTGGCAGTTTCAATCAGTTGTTCACGAGGGATCATAGATTCGGGAAGATAGTCCCGGAAACCTTTTAGAGTTCGTGGCTGTATGAGCTGCCGTTTCTTGTTCTTGTTTTGTGATTCTGGTTGATTCATGCAGGATCTAAATATGTTTCAATGCCAACAACTTACGCGATGATTGGAAGTGGATTAGGTCTTGGCGACCGAATACTTGTCTTGTCTTT
The DNA here is from genome assembly GCA_002714565.1 of Rhodopirellula sp. GTDB lineage: Bacteria > Planctomycetota > Planctomycetia > Pirellulales > Pirellulaceae > UBA11883. The sequence continues at coordinate 13,209 of PAXU01000082.1, read as the reverse complement.
GGGCGGTAGGACTGCTTCAGCGTACTCTTCTATTTGCTCAGCGGTTTCAAAGTACTTTTCATATGTCCAGCTATCATCGTATTCACAATTGTCTGTTGTGTAATCCCTGCAGATGGCTGGTCTACGGTCATAAATTCCACAACGGTTATCCTCACGTAGATGTTCACATGCCGTGTGGACGAGTACGTACCATTTTCCCTCATCAACAAAGACACTTGTTAAATCGTGAAAAAGATACCAGCGGATGAATTGATAATCTTCATGCGATTCAGGTGTTTCAATTTGTATTGCAAAGTACTTACAGCACTTCGCAGTACAGTGGTCGCATAAGGATTCGCCCGGCCTTAGATCATTTCTTGAGATTTTTGATTTCATATCATTCTCATGCAGCGAATGTGCGTTACTCGGATTGGATATTAATCTCTTCCGCTTCTGCTGCCGGTAGCACAAAAATCTTGCCGTCTCCCATTCGTCCGGTACGAGCGATTTCAGTTATGCGATTGAGGATTTCGTCCACTCGGATTTCATCGACCCACAAAGTAATCTCCACTTTGGGCAGAAATGCAGTTGCGTATTCGGTGTCACCGTACTGATCTAAGTGGCTTTTTTGACGGCCATACCCTTTTACTTCCTGCACGCTTAGTGCCTCAAGTGGCGCGCGTTTTAGCCCTTCCAGTACCTGTTCGGCGATGAAAGGACGCAGGATGGCGACAATTTGCTTCACGAGTGATTCTCAAACTAATGGCATGGCAGGCGTGAACCCGATGCGCATTTTGGCAAGCTATGTATACCGTTGACAGACGTCTATCATACCGAAGTTTGGCGAATCTGCGGCGAATAGATCCATAAAGCGACTCAGTTGCTTTTTGAATCGTGAGGTATCAGCTGCTGGATCAAGCCACTGAAACAAAAGAGCTGCGTATGTAAACCGATGAGCACTAACTAAAGAAGTTGTCACCAAACAAGTTTACTTCCGGACCAGTCTCAACCGTAATATCACCGTTGATCTCACACTTACATGCGAGTCGCATCGTGTCCGGATGTTCTGAATAGGCCAGAGCTGGCAGTGGATCTGGGAACGGCAGCTTGAAGCATTTGTTTTCGAGTAGTCCCGGCTCGTTCGTATTTTCCATGCCTTCGGTGACAAGCACGCGACATGTACCGCACATTCCCATACCTTTACAGTTGAGGAATTTATTGATTCCAGCACCCATGCCGTTTACGCCGAGGTTCGTGTTGATGTTTACGCTCTTGGCAGCATTACGAATAGATGTGCCTGCTTCGACATCAGCAACAACGTTTTCATTTACAAAGGTGACTTTTGGCATCGTTTCTTCAATTGCAAGATGTAAGTGCTTTGTTTGAAATCTGAATGGAGCAGGGATTCAATCTCTGCTCTGACCGATATAATAGCGGTGCTTTTATGAATTTACCACGGGGATTTAGAGAGGGTAAGCCGGCAAAAGTCGGTTTCAACGGATAACAGAGAAAATGCCTGAACGAAGTAAACATCAAAAGGGAATCATACGCAATTACTATGAAAATCGTGATGCAATTGCGATTCAACGATTACAGGAACTCGTTACTGAGTTATACCTGTCAGAGGGTAAAAAGCGATCCCGAAACTGGGAACATGTTGCCACACATCTTGAGAAACTAGGTGTAAAAGAAGCAACAATTTCGCATCTACGTAAGCAGGATAATCCGGAAGTCCTTGCTAATTTCATCGGTACATTAATGAAATAGCAGGGTCTGCTGAATATGAACAAGCAGCTTGTGTGTTATCGAACGGCTCTTGGTATTGGGTTAGCGTGCATCCTTCAGATCTCTATTCCTTCGGTATATGCCCAGCAAGTAAGAGATATCCGGGAGGTAAAGGCTGATTTGACTGTTCCGAAGATGGTTAAGGAGAAGCCGGCAGCGGGTAAGCGAGTTGCACAAACTCATCCGGATTATGCCAAGACAGATGTTTACCACAGCATCTATTTGCCGACTGACTGGGAACCCGGAAAGCAGTATCCGATTATTTTTGAGTATGCCGGAAATGGGCCATACAGGAGCCAGTATGGAGATGAATGCACAGGTAAAGTTGACGACTGCAGTATGGGTTATGGAATCTCTCGTGGAAAAGGATTTATTTGGGTGTGCCTGCCCTATCTGAATGCCAATGGCAGGAAAAATGTTATTAGCTGGTGGGGTGATGCTCCTTTACATACACCCGATTCAACGGTCGAGTATGCCAAGAAGATCGTGCCGTGGGTGTGTAAAGAATTTGGCGGGAATCCGAAGCAAGCATTATTAGTTGGCTTTTCTCGCGGTGCGATCGCGTGTAATCGTATCGGTCTTCACGATGATGAAATCAGCCAGCTGTGGTGTGGCTTCATACCGTACAGTCATTATGACGGTGTGTTTCAGTGGCAGTTTGTCGGGTCGGATCCATTCTCAGCAATGCAGCGGCTTAAGCGTCTCGGGAATCGCCCACAGTTTATTTGCCATGAGTTCACCGTGAGTCCAAGATCACTGATGGCGACACGGCAATATTTGACGCTTGCCGGCATGACCAGAAACATGACATTTATGGATACCGGATTCCGCAATCACAATGACCAGTGGCTTTTGAGACCGAGTCCCGCACGCGAAAAACTACGTGTCTGGGTGGACGATGTTATCAAGCGAGCTGGGGCGGTACGATAGTAGATGCAGGGCTGACGTACAGTGTGCCTGCACATGATGATTTTGAATGAGCAACAACGAGAGGGCATCGCTTAGTTATGGATCGCAAGATTGTAATCCTGACAGAAGGACACTCAAATCCACATACAGCCAAGACTGGCTGTTGTGTTATCCGCTATCGTGGTGATGAGGTACTGGCTGTCATCGATAGCACACAAGAAGGGAAGCCTGTATCGAGTTGTCTGGGAGTTGGAGAGGACTTGTTATTTATCAGTTCACTTTCCCAGGCACCACAGGCGAATACATTGTTAATCGGTATTGCCCCTCCCGGTGGTAAGGTTCCAGAATCCTGGCGCCCAATCATTCTCGAAGCCATTGAAAAAGGCATGAACGTCGTTTCGGGACTACATGACTTCATTAGTGACGACACGGAATTTGCGGATGCAGCCTCACAGCAGGAAGTGGAGTTGATTGACGTACGCAAGAATAATATGACCGAAATTGCCCGTCGCCCGGGTTTTCGCGAAGATTGCTTTCGTATTCATACCGTCGGCCATGATTGCAGCGTCGGCAAGATGGTGACATCAGTAGAAATCACTAACGGTCTGAAGGATCGTGGTGTCGACGCACAGTTTTTGCCAACCGGTCAAACCGGCATTATGATCGAAGGAATCGGTTATCCAATGGATCGTGTCATTGCTGACTTTATCAGTGGTGCTACGGAGAAGTTAGTGCTAGAGCAGCAACATCACGATGTCCTGGTCATTGAAGGGCAGGGGAGCATTGTTCATCCGAGTTACTCTGCAGTAACGCTTGGAATCCTGCACGGTTCATTTCCACATGCTTTGGTGCTGTGCTATGAAGTGTTACGCGATACGATCACTGGCCTTGAGCATATGAACATTCCGCCGCTCACGAAAATCAGAGAGCTAAACGAGATGATGGGCGGGGTGTTTCAGCCGTGTCCGGTAATCGCCGTTTCTATGAATGGTCGACGTGTCAGCGCAGAAGAAGCGGAAGAAGAAAAGCGGCGCGTTGAGGGCGAGCTTGGATTGCCCGTTTGTGATGTGTTTAGAGATGGTCGTGAAAAACTGGTGGATGTCGTGGATCAATTCCGTCTCGATTGGCTCAAGAAAAAGCAGGACGGCTAGTTTATGGAATTGATTTTTCATACTTTTGATCTACCGCTTCTACATCCGTTTACCATTTCGCGTGAAACGATCACCGTCCAGTCAACGCTAATCGTTGAATTGAGGGATGGGGACTTCAGCGGTTTCGGCGAAGCGACGACGAATGCCTATTACGATGCGACCATCGAGAAGATGTGTGAGGCGTTAGAAGCAGTGCGAGAAGAGGTGGAGTCGTCCGGTTGGGAAAACCCTGAACAGCTATTCGACCAGTTGGATGAAAAACTGACGGCTTGTCCTTTTGCACAATGTGCTCTTGATATGGCAGCACATGATTTGTGGGGTAAGAAACTAGGCCAGCCTGTTTGGAAGTTATGGGGGCTCAATTGTGAGTCCAACGTTCCCAGTAACTACACGATTGGTATCGATGAGATACCCATCATGGTCGAGAAGATGCAGGAATTTGCAAATTGGCCGATTTACAAGATCAAGCTTGGCACGGATCAAGACATTGATATTGTGAGAGAACTGAGACAGCATACAGATGCCGCATTTCGAGTTGATGCTAATTGTGCATGGTCTGCAGATGAGACGATCAAAAACTCGCATGAGCTCAAAGCACTTGGTGTGCAGTTCATTGAGCAGCCGATGGCAGCCGAGTTGGTAGAGGAAATGCCTCGCGTGAAGCAACACAGTGTTCTTCCGTTAATGGCAGATGAAAACTGCATCGAGCGGACGGATGTTGCTAAGTGTCAGCATGGTTTTGACGGCATCAATATCAAGCTTGTAAAGTGCGGCGGAATGACGCCTGCGAGGCGCATGATCAATCAGGCACGCGAGCTTGGGCTGAAAGTGATGATTGGATGTATGACAGAATCGACAGTGGGGATATCAGGAATTGCGCAGCTACTTCCGATGCTCGACTATGTTGATATGGATGGCGCTGCACTTCTAAGTAGCGATATTGCATCGGGTGCTCAGGTAGTAAATGGCATCTGCCGATACCCGGACTTGGGTGGCAATGGTGTGCGACTGAATAGTGCTACCTAGTCCTAGTTTGTCGTAGGGGGGATAATATGTGTGAGTCCTTAGGTATAAGAATTTCATTACGTTTGATTCCAATCCGGTGTTAGCTTACGCGCGNCTTACATATTGGGTGCTGTCGCGAACGATGAGTCGCTTTAACTCCAATTGTGTGAGTGTTTGAAGAACCTCCGACACAACCAACTCAGAGGACTGAATCAGGTAGTCCACACTCGTTGAGGATTCTTCTACTAAAGAATAAACGAGTAATTCAGAGTTGCTTAGCTCATGCGTCACCGTCTGCTCTTTGGCATCTCCTCGCATTATCTGAGAGACAGGAGCATTTTCCATTACGGACAGAATATCGTCTGCTGATTCCGCCAGATAGGCACCGTCACGAATCAGTTGATGACAACCGCGACTGCGATAGTCGTTGACCGGCCCCGGAATAGCAAAGACCTCACGTCCTTGTTCAAGAGCAAGATTAGCTGTAATTAACGCGCCACTACGTTCCGCAGCCTGTATGACGATAGTTGCCGAAGACAAACCGGATATGATCCGGTTGCGCTGTGGAAAATGGGTTTTGTTGGGCCCAACATTCGGCGCGAATTCGCTAAGCAATGCACCTTGTCCTGAAATNCGATCAGCCAGNTCNTGGTGTTGTCGCGGATAAATCTGCAACAACCCACTGCCAAGCACTGCAAGGGTGTTGCCACCAGATTCAAGTGCTCCTTCATGTGCTGCGGCGTCGATACCATATGCGAGTCCACTAACGATCGTGTAACCACATTGGGCGAGCTTAGCACTCATTTCACGGGCAATGCGTCTGCCGTATGGTGAGCATCGCCGCGTGCCAATTACGGCAACGCATTTAGATGCTATTCGTGGAATTCCCCTGCGAAACAATAGCAATGGAGGAGTGTATGTTTCCTGAAGTAAATCACCAAAATGCTCATTTTCAGGTGTGATGATCTCAATGTTGTGTTGGTCGCATTGTTCGCGTATTGCCTCAGCAGCGGATGTGTTCGAGCAGAGAATTCGATCGGCCACTTGTGGTCCAATGCCTGGAACAGCGCGAAGTTCTTTAGCNGTGGCTGTAAACACGTTANCAGGTGCGCCAAATACTGATTTCAGATTGCAGTATGTCCTCGGGCCAAGACCATCGATCAGATACAACCTCAATAAAGATATTAAATTGTTGTTCTCAGTCATGGATTTCTGGCATGCCGTGATGGGTAATTATGCTCTGTGGCCGTTTAACGGAAGTGTACGGCTGGGTGCAGATTACGCAACGGTGTGACACATACAGCGTGTCAGCGGTGCCAAAATTCAGATTGGTGAAGACTGCCTATTTGCCAGTGATGCGAGCATTTTTTCCAGCGTTACCCGGGCTGATCGATGGTCGTGCTGGGCTAGGCGAACTAGGGCGTACGCTCGGGCGCGGGCTAGGACGAGGGCTCGAGATAGCGGGNCGTGGTGACGGGCTACTCGGTCGCGGTGAAATCGATGGCCGCGGTGAAATCGATGGCCGCGGTGATGACGACGGACGTGGTGAAGTTACACGTGGCCGTGGTGAAGTCACGCTTGGGCGCGGTGATGACGACGGACGTGGTGAAGTCACACTTGGTCGCGGTGATGACGACGGACGTGGTGAAGTCACACTTGGTCGTGGTGAAGTCACACTTGGTCGTGGTGATGACGACGGACGTGGTGAAGTCACACTTGGTCGTGGTGAAGTCACACTTGGTCGCGAGGTGTTGGGCACAACATTGCGATTACTTCCAGTGATCCGGGATTGTTTACCAGTGTTTCCAATTCCGCTTGGGCTGCCATTGGTCGATGGTTGTGTTGGAAATTGTGCACTAGGCTGACGCGGTGAAACTGTTGGTCGGGGCGTTGTTGGTTTAATCGCATTGCTTGGTTTCACGGTCGGCCTCGGCCGCGAGGTTGACGGTGGAATGATCACCGTGGAGCGTTCCGGTACGACAAGTCGCGGTGATGCGGTATTGTTAGGAGACCCCGTGATTCTTGCCTGTTTCGCTGCATTTCCTGAGCCACTTGTTGATGGCGTTGGGCGTGTAGACGGAATCGGCCGTGATGGAGTGTTCAGTACAGGACCTGTTGGTTTGCTTGGTGAGTTTGTTACGGGTGCACGACTTGGCGTGGAAGGGCGTCTTGTGGATTCCCCCTCTGCCCCTGATGGAGTGACAGGACTAGGTGCAGGCTTTGTAGTTATTGGACTTCCGAACACGGGTGTGCTGCTGGGGTTTGGGCGTACGACAGGTTGTGGATCCTGGATTGTGGGTCGTGTGGAGGCGGGTGCTGACGGACGATTGGTTGAAGGGGACGATTTCGGTGTATCAGCGATCGGTCGATTGATCGGCGCCGTCGGTGCAGGTGATGGCTTATTGCCTTCAATGCGTTCACGCTTGGTAGGGTTACCGTTACCGATTGGCGGTCGTGCGACGGGAGCATTTTTTGTCGGCGCCTTCTCGGTGGTCGATGGCTGAGTTGGTTTAGGCATAGGACGTGTTGCTTCAGGTCGTGCTGATTCAGGTTGTGAAGGACCAGCGGACTCTGCTTCCGACCTGCCGACAGGATTTGGCTTTGTGCCAGGAGCAGGTACAGTAGATTCCGGAGGGTTCTCTGCAGGTTGTCCGGCGACTTCCGGCACCTGAACCGTTGGAACGGGTGCCGTGACTTCTACTTTTTTGCCTTTCCTATTTACGGTTGGCTCTACCGTGCCGGATGTTTCGATCCGAGGGCCTGGGTTTTCAGGTTTTGCAGGTGAGACGGATGCTGTGTCGGTGCGCATGGGGCCGGGCCGATTCGCAACTGGCGGGCGGGTACTACCGGGGCGCATTGGTCCGGCAAGTTCTCCTTCACCCTGTGTAGGACGAGGGCGTTCATTCGGTTTCACTAAGGCACTGCTGGATGGTCTAATCGGGTCGATTTCTGCAGGCATCGAGAGTTTTTGTGACTCAGCATGTAATCGAGCTTGCCGTACGGCGACAGCCTGGGTGACGCCCTTGTGCTGATGATCTGCGGGCAGATTCGCTCGGCCAAGTCGTGGAGGCGTGTTGTTTGCAACGGCCACGTTGACACCAACATTGCGTTCCGCCATGTGCCGATGAATTGAAACATTGGCATACGTACTCGAATGGTCATGGTGGACTCGTCTCTGTGCCAGCCCCACATGAACAAACCCGCGACCGTGATGATGGTGATTTACATAGTTGTTTACTGAATGAGCGAAGAAGCTGATCCCGAAAGAACGACCGTATGCGCTGCGGGAGAAACTTAGCTGTGCACCAAAAGTGTGCCCGGGTCGCAAGTGTGGATGAGCATGTAAATGAGAATGCAAGTGATTCATGCGGTTGTAGTAGTTCATTCCCATACGTCCATAGTGCCAGCGATAGTAACTGAAGCACGGGTCGTATCCGCCCATGCGGATATGGAAATTGAATCCCGGATGGATATGGTGCCGATAGGCCCAGGCGGAATCATAGAAATCACCGAAATAGTAGTGACGGTAATTCGGGCGTACGAACCAGTGTGAGTGCATCGCGCCAATGTCAATCACGACGCTTGGGCAGTAACGTACAATGGGACGACGGAAAACCGGAGAGGGGAAGTAAACGGGTGCAAACATGCAACCACGTGCTGGTAATCGATAGTCCCAGTACCCGTCGACGAATATATGACCACGAGGTGACCATACCCAATAAGAAGGTGTATAGATGAAGTCCGCTCTATGACGACACCAGTATCCAGGTCGCCACCTGAAACCGTTTCTGTGTACCCATACACCAGGTATCCAAAAGTGATCGGAGGTCGGGCGAACAGTTGATGGACCGGATTCCAATGACTGCGGTGGAGCGGAGCGATAGTCGACTGCGCGATTTGACTGAGCGGACCAGAAGCCCGAGACCCATTGGTAACCCTGATCTACCTTGTGCCAATATCCAGGTACCCAGCGTTTCATGGCTGGTGCTGTACGCCATACACCACTGATCCAGATGAAATCTTCTTTCGAATCATCCCAGGCCCAATAACCAGGAATCCAAATTACATTTTCGCCATCCGGCTTGTATTCCGGCGGAACTTCGTCGATGACCTCTGGTGGCTGATTAGGAACGATGATTCCAGCTTCAGCATCGTTGTTTACTTGAGACGCAAATGCTTCATGAACCGGACCACGTGCGAGTATTTCTACGTCTTCATCAGTTACGGTCGCTGCCAGTTGATCATCTGGCGCCGCGAATGCAAATTCAGCATCTGAAATGAGAAAACAAGCAATCAGCAGCGCAGCAAGTGCACGTGGTGTTATGCGTGTGATTCGGTATGATTTCGTCATTGCGTTATCCCTTTGGATTCTGTTCGACATGTTACCAAGTCGTTTATAGCTTTTTACCCACGAATTCTATTTGCATAACGCGTGCCAAACACCGGCTATCCTGAAAATTATAACTTTCTCCACTATGAATTGCCGTTAATTTACTTGTTTTACAGAACGTTTTTATATTCACTCCGTTTACACCAACCACTACAAGAAACTAAATAGAAGCAGAAAAAAATCAATTTGATAACACTTGTGAAATGAAAAAGTGTAAAAATGATATCATCTCTGTTTATTGCTGGCTGGTTCGTGGTTAAGTACGGCAATGTCGTGGAAGCTTAATTGATGGTCTAATGACTACCACTTTGCTATGTGGACGAAGAGATTTTTAGGAAAGTCCCGTAAGCGAATCAGAAATATGGAACAGATCAAGCGAATGGCTCAACTAAATCCACCACTTGGACGGCTCTTAAAAATGGGTCTTATTGGCGGTGGCGGAGCGGCATTTATTGGAAAAGTCCATGCGGTTGCAGGCAAACTTGATCANCGAGCTGAGATNGCAGCCGCTGCGTTGTCTCGAGATCTCGAGACGTCCCGGGCATCGGCTGCTGCATTTGGCCTGACACCNGAACAGGCATACGGTGGTGCGGAGTCGCTGATTGCATCAATGGCTGACCAGTTAGATTTCGTAGCGATNGCAACGCCAAATTACACTCACGCACCGATTGCCTTAGCCGCCTTAAATGCTGGTTTACACGTTATCTGTGANAAGCCGATGACAACAACTGCCAAAGATGCACAGGACCTAATTCAGGCAGTGGAGTCATCGAATCGTGTCTTTGCACTTACCCACAATTACACTGGGTATCCGTTGGTACGCCAAGCTAAAGCGATGGTTAATTCGGGTGACATTGGAGAAATCATCGCTGTGCGAGCTACCTATACCCAAGGGTGGCTTCATGCGATGAATCCGGATGAGACTCCCGCGCGTGGAGCCTGGAAATCAGATCCTGAGTTAGCCGGACCATCTGGTGCGCTCGGTGACATTGGTACTCATGCATATAACCTAATTACACATGTAACAAATCTCGTGCCGCAGAAGCTCTCGGCATCGATTCGTTCCTATGCCCCGGTTCGCNCCTTAGATGACTACGGTCAGGTGAACATCGATTTTGGCAACGACGTACTTGGTATGGTGAATTTCAGCCAGGTGTCTCACGGTCGACTAAACGACCTATGGATAGAGGTTGATGGCACAACGGGTTCGCTGATTTGGCGCCAGGAGTGTCCCAATCAATTGGAAGTGCGCCGGCAAGGAGAATCGATGATTCAGCTGGAACGGCATCCGGCCGGCAGTGACCTTCATGCATCTGCTCGATCAGCAAGCCGAATTCCACCGGGGCATCCGGAAGGATTTTACGAGGCATTCGCAAATATCTATCGCGCCGCATANGACGATATGCTGCGTGTGGCAAAGGGTGAGAGCATAGATCACCGGCAAACGGTTTACCCAAACGTATACGACGGAGCGGATGGCGTTCGATTCATTGATCGCTGCCTTGAAAGTAATCGTCAGCAATCTCAATGGATTGAGTGGTAGCCACATCTCAAATTGCCGGGGNGTAATTAAGATAGCGGTATGAGCAGTTACGACTATGACATTCTAGTAATTGGTGCAGGCCATGCGGGTACAGAAGCGGCAATGGCAGCTGCACGTATTGGCGTGCGCGTTGCTTTGCTGACAACCAACCTGGATACAGTCGGCCAAATGAGCTGTAACCCAGCCATTGGTGGTGTTGCCAAAGGCCAGATTGTCCGTGAAATCGACGCCTTAGGCGGAATCATGGGACAGGCGATCGANAAGACGGGCCTGCAGTTTCGCATGCTCAACATGCGTAAGGGTCCGGCGATGCATAGCCCTCGCGCACAGGCTGACAAGCAAGCCTATCAGATCGAAGTAAAGCGTCTCGTCGAAAATCAGGAAAACCTTGCACTCAGACAGGAAATGGTGGATGGAATTCTGATCGAGGACGTCGACGGTTCCAAAAGCGTNACCGGAGTGAGTGTGCGAGGCGGTGCAGAATACCGAGCACCATGTGTTGTGCTGACGACAGGTACATTCTTGCAGGCAATCATGCATACCGGCGAGGCTCAGACACCCGGCGGTCGAGCTGGAGAAGGAACAAGTGGCGGTATTAGCNCCGCATTGACGGAACTCGGATTCACGCTTGAGNGGTTTAAAACAGGAACACCACCCAGNATTAACGCGCGCACAATCGACTACAGTCAGCTGGAAGAGCAGCCAGGCGATGACGTTCCACGACCGTTCTCCTACCTCAATGACGCATTAGAGGTTAATCAGCTATCATGCTGGATCGCCTACACAAACGAAGTTGTGCATGANTTGATTAGGGAGAATCTACATCGGGCACCCATGTACAGCGGTCAGATNGAAAGCAGTGGTCCGCGGTACTGCCCATCGGTCGAGGATAAGATCGTTCGATTTGCCGACAAAGAGCAGCATCAGTTGTTTCTTGAACNCGAGGGCTACGACACTTTAGAGGTGTACGTAAACGGATTGTCCACGAGTTTACCGCGTGACGTACAGGACAAGATGTTTGCTCAAATCCCGGGCCTGNAAAACGCAGAGATCATGCGCTACGGATACGCCGTGGAGTACGACTTTTGTCCACCTGACCAGTTGCAACCATCGCTGGAAACAAAAGCGGTAGCAGGTCTCTATTTTGCNGGACAAATTAACGGCACGACCGGATANGAAGAAGCGGGTGCACAGGGATTAATGGCTGGTGCAAATGCGGCTCTTAGTGTGAANGGCATGGAACCACTCATTCTTGGTCGTGAAGAAGCGTACATCGGTGTTCTTATTGACGACCTGGTGACGTGNGGTGTTGATGAACCATACCGGATGTTTACAAGTCGCGCTGAATACAGGCTGATGCTGCGTCAGGACAATGCGGATCGCAGGTTAACTGGCAGAGCCCATGAAATAGGGTTGGTTGATCAGACGCGTTTCGATCGAGTCGTCGCNAAGGAACAGGAAATCGAACAAGGAACGAAACTCATCGAAGCCACTCGTCACGACGGAGTACCGCTTGCCAAATTCCTACGGCGCCCCGAAACAAACTGGGATGACGTGGTTGGCATCATACCGGATCTTGGCGATNTATCAGCAGCGGCGGCCGAGCAGATTTTCTTTGATATTAAGTATGCAGGCTATATNGATCGCCAGAACGTAGAGATCGAACGACAGCAGCGTTTAGCAGAAAAAAGGATCCCAANGGATTTTGATTTCACTAGCATCTCCAATCTCAGAAATGAAGCGCGCGAGAAATTTNCCAANGTACAACCGGTGAATATTGCTCAGGCCAGTCGGATTTCGGGCATCACNCCAGCGGACATAGCCTTGGTATTGGCGCATTTATCAGGCAAATAAACNCGTCACGTTTCTCTCTGTATTCACCATCTTTCGNGNTCTTNTCAGAATCTCTAAATTACGCCTGATCGATGTTGACGTGAATTTAGGTAACTGACATAATCCCCGCCGGTTGGAAAACAGGGCAAACCTGGATGGCTTGGGCCAAGCCAGCCAACTACGTCATTTTGGCGGTTTAGATGAAACGGTCAGTGACGAAAAGATACGTAACCAAGGAATGCAACAGGAACAGGGAAACAAGTGGAAGCAAGGAAGCTTCCCGGTTTTGGATAGCACGTAAGCGGTATCCTATGGCCACCAGTTCCGCGTATTACGAGGAGGACATCCGAGTGTCTCTTCATGCCAAAACGGTCTTTACGACCGGTGAAGCTGCCAAGATTTGTAAGGTCAGCCAACAAACAATCATCCGTTGTTTTGATAACGGATCGCTTAACGGTTTTCGTGTACCGGGCAGCCGGTTTCGACGAATCCCACGCGATGAACTCTATGCGTTCATGCGGGAAAATAAGATTCCCACGGATGCACTTGAGAGCGGCAATCGCAAGGTGCTCATTGTTGATGACGATGAAGCGCTTGTAGACTTGCTTGTCGAT
>PAXU01000081.1 GCA_002714565.1 Rhodopirellula sp. | reverse complement strand
AAGATGTGCTTTTATCCAGTCCGGATGTAATTCATGCAAGGGTAAGCCTGCCATCGCAACATGCAGTCGTACAGTTGCGACATGAAGATGTAAACGTTGAGGGCATGTTGAATAGCGTTGCATCACGTGGTTACGGTGCGCGTCAATCGGCTGGTAAAGTTGAAGCGATACGTAACCTAGACGCTCAATATAAAGCGGAAGCGTTGCGATGGTTCGTTCGTTGGGTGAGTGGTATTTGCCTCTTTATCATCACCATGGTGATGCACGTGAATGAGCAATTCACAGGAGAGGTGACGTGGTCTTTGTGTGCTGTTATCGTCGTTGTCGTCGGCTTTCCGTTTTTCCAGCGTGCAATTCGTCTTGCCAGCGGCCTGCAGTGCAGCATGGATACTCTAATTTCCATCGGCGGCGCCGCAGCACTTGCAGGTGGTGCTATTGCGTACGCACAGCAAGGCGATGTCGCGATGGCGCTCGACGGAGCACTCATGGTGTCAATCATTGCATTCGGCAACTGGCTTGAGTCCATATCACGACGAGCTTCTGTATCCGACATGGTATCACTGGGTGAACTAGTGCCTGAAACTGCCGTGCTCGTACGAGATGACAGTGAGCATGTAATTTCGTCCGTGGTGTTGAAACGGGACGATCAGGTAGTGCTCGTGCCCGGTGACCGAGTGCCTTGCGATGCATCTGTTATCAGTGGTGAATCGTCTGTCGATCAGAAATGGTACACGGGGGAGTCACGTCCTTCTGAGGTAGGCCCTGGCGATAGAATCCTAGCGGGGGCATCAGTCCTGGACGGTAATCTGTTAGTGCGGGTTATTGAAACGCAAGAAGAGTCTTCCATGTCGCGTGTGTTGTCGCTTGTAGATCAGGCAGCGAGCGCCTCGCCACCAATCCAGAGATTTGCGGACANGGTGGTGGCTGTGTTTGTCCCAGTAGTTTTGCTAATTAGTTTGGTGGCATTTGCAGCGTGGACCGCAGAGGACGCGATGGTCGGACTCGAGTGCGCGATTGCAGTGCTCGTTGTAGCCTGTCCTTGTGCATTGGGGCTAGCTACTCCTATTGCGATGCTGGTTTCCAGTAGTTCAGCAGCAAGGCGTGGGATCTTGTTGCAGGAGCCTGCTGCGTTAGAACGGCTGTGCGAAAGCAGCGTATTNATTTTCGATAAGACGGGGACTTTGACAGTCGGTCAAATGCAAGTTGGAAAAGTGATTNCATGTTCGGACATGCCGTTAGAAGAGCTGATTGGAATCGCTGCCGGGTTGGAGAAAGGCAGTAGACATCCGATTGGCAAGGCAATTGTCCGATATGCTCAAAACGAGCAAGTTGAGCCGCTGGAAGTTGACACGATACGATTGCAACCGGGTATGGGTGTGTCGGGTTTCACTCGCAAAGGGACTGTTTCGGTCGGCAACCAGCGANTGCTTGATNCTAAAGGGCTTGACCNGCCANCCGATCTATTAGCTTNCGNAAANNACACGCNAGTTTATGTGATTATCGATAATGACGTNAAAGGTGTGATTGAATTGAGCGACGAGATCCGNGAGGAATCTCCTAGGTTGGTGCAGCGTNTNCAAGCGATGGGAGTGCGTGTAGTGTTGGCAACAGGTGACCGGCGGGAGATTGCAGAGAATGTGGGGATCGAGCTTGGNATCACGGAACGATACGCAGATCTTTCACCCGAAGATAAGCATGCATTGGTGAATCAGCTTATGGGCGATGGGCATCATTGCATCATGGTNGGTGATGGCGTCAATGATTCAGCGGCGATTGCGAGTGCCACAGTTGGGATAGCTGTTGCCGACGGCGTGGAGCTGGTCCGTTATTCTGCTGACATTGTTCTTACACGTGATGGGCTTGGGGTGATTGAAGACGCNATCCATACCAGCAAACGTACGATGCGAATTATCCGNCAAAATCTGTGGTGGGCGTTTGCGTATAATATGACGTTAATTCCCATGGCGGCAGGATTGTTGACNCTTATCGGCGGGCCTCGCATGAGTCCCTTCTGGGCGGCAATTGCCATGGCATTAAGTAGTGTGTCAGTGGTTCTCAATAGTTTAAGATTAAGGTCACATGGTGTGCCCCCAAGAGGCGATGGAGAAGTTAGTCAGTGGTTGAGTCCGACAATTTAGATACTCACGAGTATGATGACGACGAGACGCGTTTGCGAGAGTCACCGATAGAGTCGGGAGATGAGCTAACCGTGTTTGATTCTGGGGCTCGTCATGCGCCTGCAGAAGAATCGGTGGAAGAAGCGGCCAGTCCGAAACTCCCGATGCTTGGTGATTACATATTGCTTAGCAAGATCGGTGAAGGCGGGATGGGACGTGTGTTTAAGTCTCGCGACTCAAAAATGGACCGCATCGTTGCATTGAAGCTCTTGTCCTCAAAGTTAATGAAGAATGAAGAGGCCGTACGAAGGTTTTTGCAGGAAGTCAAAGCCGCTGCTCAGTTGTTTCATCCAAATATTGTGACAGCGTTGCACACCGGCGAGCATCAGGGGATGCATTACCTGGTTATGGAATACGTAGACGGACGTCCTCTTTCAAATATTATTCGTGAACATGGGACGATCAAGCTCGAACAAACGGTCGACTATATTTCGCAGGCTGCAAAGGGGCTCGCCTATGCACATGGTCGCGAGATGGTGCACCGTGATATTAAGCCGAGCAACTTCATGCTTGATGGACAGGGACAGGTAAAGTTGTTGGATATGGGTACTGCCCGGCTAGGGCAGCAAGGGGATGAGGATCTGACGAAAAGNGGCATCATCATGGGCACAGTGAATTACATGTCGCCCGAGCAGGCCAAGGATCCTCATAGTGTTGATCTCCGCACGGACATCTATAGCCTCGGTTGCACGATGTTCTACATGCTGACTGGCAGGCCGGTTTACAAAGGTGACATGATCACCACACTTATGGCTCACGCTAATAACGAAATCCCGTCACTTTCTGAGGCAAATCCGGACCTTCCAACGTGGATCGAGCAGGTGTTCGAAAAGATGGTGGCCAAAGATCCGGACGACCGCTATCAAAAGATGGACGAAGTAGTTGCAGATCTTGCTGACTTGCAGGAGGAACACGGTGACGAGGAAGCTGGTGGCTTCTTTAGCGGTTTGCGAGCGCCTGGGCGTGTTCAAACGTTTCCAGTAGGNATCGATATTGGAACCAGTGGTACNCGCATAGCATGGAGCAANACTAATGGCGTTCCCAAACTGCTTNCGACGCATGACGGANNGGTTGAAACNCCGTCGACCGTGGCGATTGATGGNCATATGAATTCCGCTGTTGGAGAATTTGCACTTAGTAGACTTGNNGATCGGTCGGCACCGATGGCCTTCCATTTGAAGNAGCATCTTGGTGCGACATACTATCCAAGCCCACTAGGGGATGAGAGTTACCATCCAGAGGTGTTGGCCGGGCTGCTGATTGCNAAAGCGGTAATGGACGCTGAACGTACCATCCCGACNGTAAAACGAGCAGTCATCGCGGTGCCATCGTATTTTGGNGANCGTGGANGNCAGGCGGCNCAGCATGCCGGTGTGATTGCCGGGCTNGAAACCGTCGATCTGGTTGCCGAGCCGGTTGCAGTNGCCAGTTATTACTACCAGCAGGACGGCGTGTCCCGAGCAGGTAAGGACTTGGTAGTCGACCTTGGTGCCGGCAAACTGGATGTGATGGCGATTGAGCATTCGAAAGACACGTCATCTGTTAAATCATCTGATGGCTCTGAAGGGCTCGGTGGAAACGCCTTTGACAAAACAATTGTCGACATGGTGGCAGATGGCTTGAAGTCAGGTTATGGCGTAGATCCACGTGAGAATGANCGTGAATGCNTCATGCTATGGCAAGGTTGCGAAATGGCAAAACGNGAATTAACCGAGAANGAACAGGCTTCCATTCGATTGGCGGTAGGGGCGCAGACGATAAAGGCCCAGTTGACGAGAAACAAGTTCGAAGGTTTNTGCGACGCGCTATTGGTTCGTTGTGGCGAGTTGATTGAGGGGGTTTTGAANCGGGCGAAATGGAANGCCGCAGATGTCGATAGAATCCTGTTATGTGGTGGTGCATCGCAAATGCCAATGTTCAGAAGGATGTTGGNTANAATAGTTGGCGAGGCGGAAGTGGTACCTCTGGACCAGAACGCAGTNGCCCTTGGGGCTGCGATTCACGCCGGGCATCGCCGTGCGATGCAACAAGGTGACAATGTTCCATACAAATGGGAATTGGTAACTGGTTGTACGGTNTCGATNGTGGGTAAAAATGTAAAGACGAATGANCCAGTGGCTGTGAAGCTAATCCCAATTAATACGTCGGTCCCGATACGGGCTCGAAANGTGTTTGAGACATTCCAGNACAANCAGAGGTCCTTTGAAATCCAATTGATTGAAGGTGAAGGAAATACACCCNCGACGTGTATGGATTTGGGTAAATGNNCATACACNGATATTCCCGAAGGCACGAAAGCAAACACNGCTATCAGTTTTCAGTTTCGGATCGATCGCAACGGTCGTTTGTCTGTGTCCGTTGGCATGGACGATGAGGAAAAGCCAGTNCCTGTGCCNTTAGTTCGAGATCACGGNATGAGCGGTGCTGACATANATNAATGGAAAGAATGGGTGGAAACNGTTATGTTGTGCTCGGGAATGGGCTAGAAGCCTGGATTGCCCGCGTTGACACAGAGTGCTTGGATTCCCTATTATCGCATTACGAATTACATCNAGTTGCCTTGCTAAGAATTAGGATCTGAAAATGCCGACCTTCAGTGGATTGGAGCATATCCTTTGCGAAGGAGTCGCGCTGTCACCATTTACGAGCTTGCGCCTCGGTGGGGATGCGCAATACTTTGCACAGCCTACCAGCGAAGAAGAGTTGATTGCGNTGGTGCAACAATGTAGTGACCAAGATGTCAGNCTAAGGGTTATTGGCGNTGGGTCGAATATACTGATTCCCGACGATGGATTCACCGGGATGGTCGTATCGCTTGATGCAGCATGTTTCTGCCAGATCGAGGTGGAAGCCAACCGAATTCATGCAGGTGCTGGCGCGAAGCTNGCACATTTGCTTTCAATTGCNGCAAAAAATGGNCTTTCAGGNGTGGAACAGNTAGCTGGGATCGCCGGATCAGTCGGCGGTGCGGTGCGGACAAATGCCGGTACGCATAGCGGAGATATCGGCCAGGTTACCAACTCGGTTAAGGTGNTCAATAGCGACGGTGAAGTATCAGATAAGAGCGGTGACGATCTGCGATTCTCGTACGGTCAGAGTAACCTGGACGATCTGGTCCTATTGCGGGCTACGTTCGAGTTGGAGTCTGCTGTAGCCGAAGATATTACCAAGCAAATGCAAACGCTATGGATAATNAAGAAATCACAACAGCCCAGCGGTGTGGTCGGGCATGGCTGCGTTTTTCGAGATCACGGCGGGATCACAGCTGCTAGTTTGATCGAGCAAGCTGGTATGAAGGGCCACGCCGTCGGGGCAGTAGGGATGAGCGAATCGCACCCTAACTATTTGATCGTCAACGAAGGCGGAACGAGCAAGGATGCAATGGAACTTGTCCAGTTGGTTCACGATGCTGTTTTAGAGCATAGTGGCGTATCGTTAGCTACGCAATTAGAAGTGTGGTAANACTGTATATCTCATGGGANNTATGCTCTCTANTTAATAGGCTCAAGGAAGGGTCGTGCTGAATCGATGATTTCTCGNCTGNNGCCGGCGCTTAAGGGAAACTGGGGGATGAGCCTTCTGGTTCTGGCTGTGTTTATTGCTGCGTCTTTCTATGCTTATAAAAANTTCGGCCTTGAGATTGCAGGTCGCTCAGACCAGCAAGTGTCTCTGGAAAACGTTGTGCTCGTTCCGGAGCAGCCTGAATGGGTGAAGTCTTCTCTGAAAGAGCAAATTATTGGACAGTATGAACTGGATAAGTTGCTATTAGATGACGAAGAACTCGTGGAACAATTTGCCGCAGCATTTGAGTTAGACAGCCATGTCGAAGAGGTCGTCAGGATAGAGAAGAGGGTGAATCATATTCGGGTTGAAGTGACTTACCGTGTACCGGTAGCGATGGTGGAAGTCAAAGTCGATGAGCAACGCTTTGTTTTTCCAGTAGATCGTTCGGCCGTCGTAATGCAAACAAATGACTTTGATGAGGCCGATTTGGGAGAGTTTCTAAGATTGGTGTCAGACTATTCTAAGCCTAAAGGGAACTCTGGAACTCCATGGGGTGACCCGATCATTACGGCGGGTGCTGCTATCGCCAATTCGTTGAATGACATTGCTTGGAAAGCCATGGGTCTGTACCGGATTTACAGTATTGCCGAAAACGATGGTAGCAACCGGCTGTATTACGTGAACCTTAAAAATGATGAAAATATTCGGGTTCTTTGGGGCAACCCACCGGGTGAGGAAGTTTCGAGCGAAGCATCGGTAGCTGAAAAGGTTACGAATCTAGAAGCGTTCTTCAAGGAAAACAGCACGTTGTCCGTTAGTTCTGAAACCGCGGAGATAGATCTTAGAAGCAAAGACGGAGTAGTGGTCGTGCCGCTGGCTGAGGCCACTGAATGAATTAGAATAGTGCTGGCTGGAATCAGGATGAAGAATCACTCGCCGACAACTCTTTTTGTTGGGCCTGTTCTTCCTCTATCTGCTCGTTAAGCTCCCTGCGTACGACCGGCAAATGCGGCGGCGCATCGATACCAATGCGCACGGAACCACCACCAACCTTGACGACGGTTATAGTGATATCGTCACCAATGAGTATCCGGTCACCAACTTTTCGGCTTAGAACGAGCATCCTTGTGTCCGCCTGAATAAGTACGCGTAGTGTCCAACTACAGTCACGCGCGAATTTATCAACTTTGGCAAAAAAATGCAAGCATTTTAAGCGACATCATACCCCCCGAAAAAAGGGGGGGGTGTTGCGTTAGCTCTGGAAAATGGAATTGGCAGCAGCTACAGCTGCTCCCGGTTCAAGCTGATAGCCCTGTCGTTTGAGTAATTCCTCCAGTGCGGAAAGAAACAGAACGACGTTTTTTTCTCTCGCGGCATAGCCCATTAGGCCAATACGCCAAACTTTACCTTTAAAGGCACCTAAGCCACCGCCAATTTCTATACCAAATTCATTTAAAAGCGAGGAGCGAACGGCGCCATCGTCAATACCGTCCGGGATTTTTACCGCATTGAGCATCGGCAGTTGGTGATTGGGGTCTGCGTTATATTCAATCCTGAGTGTTTCCAAGCCAGCTTTGAGAGCACGATGCGTATCCAAATGGCGTTTGAAACAGTTTTCCAACCCTTCTTCATGGATAACACGGAGTGCTTCATAAAGTGCATAAGTCATGTTGATTGGGGCGGTATGGTGATAAACACGTTCCTCTCCCCAATAGCTTGCGAGCATGGTGGCATCGAGATACCAGCTTCGTACTTTTTCTTTACGGTTATTTAGTTTTTCGACCGCACGTGGGCCAAAGGAGACTGGTGCCAAACCTGGTGGACAACTCAGACATTTCTGCGAGCCGGAGTAGAGTATATCGATTCCCCAGTTATCCACTTCAACATTCATGCCACCAAGCGATGTGACGGCATCAACGAGCAAAAGGGCTCCGGCGTCGCGGACGGCTTGTGCGATTTCCTTGATCGGCTGAAAGGCGCCGGTTGAAGTTTCGGCCATCACGATACCAACGACAGCGGGATTGGATTGTTCAATACCTTGAACGATGTCATCTACAGAAAAGACTTCGCCCCACGGCTTTTCGATGTTGGAGACATTTGCACCGGCACGTTCAGCGACATCTGTCATGCGGTTGCCGAACACCCCGTTAATGCAGACAAGCATATTGTCGCCAGGTTCGACGGAATTCACTATGGCTGTTTCCATACCGGCGGAGCCTGTGGCGCTGACAGCGAATGTCAACGGGTTCTCTGTCTTCATAAGAGCCCGCAGCATATTCTGCATTTCGTTCATGGTTTCCAGGTAGAACGGATCCAGATGTCCAACAGTGTCTTTGCCGATTGCCTCGAGGACACGAGGGTGGATATCGCTAGGGCCGGGCCCCATGAGGATTCTCTTTGGAGGGTTTAATGCCGGTGCCGTCATGACGTGATGTCCTTTTTACGTTTCGAATTTAAGACGTGAAACAGTATTTTTACATTGATGTGTATGAGGATGCTAGTTTATCGCACGGCTATCCAGCATCAGGAGGCGACTGCTGGACGATTTGGCTTATCGCTTTGAATTGCGGATGGGATGCCGTTTCACACCATTCGAAAATTGCAGATTCTGTCGAGGTCACTTCGACTCCGTGCGAGGTCATTCGCTCAATAGCAAGTTCTCTATCGTGCGGATGCCGGCTACTGATAGCATCAACCGCGAGGATGACACGGAACCCTTGTGATAACAAGTCAAAGGCTGTTTGCTGAATACAGACGTGAGCTTCGATACCCGCAATTAGTATCGACCGTTTCCCATTTTCTAAAAGGTCATCAAATAAAGGCCAGCACTCACGGCAACTGAACATTGACTTGTCCGGAATCTCCTTAAAGTGTTCAGCTAGAGTGGGGACGGTTGGGCCGAGGCCTTTTGGATATTGCTCGGTGGCAGCAGTTTCAACGCCAAGAAGTCCAGCGGCTTCAAGAAGTCTTTTGCAATTCCAGACCATAATATGCGCGTTGTGGATGGCCGGAATAAACTTCTCCTGTACATCGATCACAAGCAATGCAGTATCGTCCGGGGACATGAGGAGAGGACTGCGTGTGGGTATGTTATTCATCGTCGCGGAATTGTCGGGATTGTGAGACGGTAGTCAAATCTGACATCTAGTCGGGATTGAGATGATAAGGGACAATATACTAATTACATGCGTCACACATAAGTGTCGGCACGAAATGACGTAGATGCTTGGATTTACGGCGAGTGAGTTAGGAAATGAATAATCAGCAATTTCACGCGACAACAATTCTTACGGTTCGTCACGGTGGAGAAGTCGCCATGGGCGGCGATGGTCAGGTCACGCTAGGAAGTGCGATCATGAAGGCCGATGCCATGAAGATTCGTAAACTGTTGGACGGGCGGGTCTTATGCGGATTCGCTGGTGCGAGTGCGGATGCATTTGCCCTTTTGGAGCGATTCGAAGCAAAGTTGCTCGACTATCCGCAAAACGTACCGCGTGCTGCCACAGAGCTTGCAAAGGAGTGGCGGATGGACCGTGCACTTCGACGTTTGGAGGCGATGATGACTGTGGTGGACACGAAGCATACTTTGCTGGTTAGTGGCACAGGTGATGTGATTCAACCGAATGATGGAATCGTTGCCATTGGTTCAGGTGGAAACTATGCCATGGCAGCTGCCCGTGCTTTGGCACGACACTCGAGCCTGACGGCCAGCGAGATCGTAACGGAAGCGCTAACAGTTGCTTCAGAAATAGACATTTACACGAATAGTAACATCGTGTGCGAGACCCTTGAAAGTAGCGAAGCATGAGTAAACCGGATCAGTCTAATCTCGCACTAACACCGCGTGAAGTTGTCGAAAAGCTGGATCAGTACATCGTGGGTCAGTCAGACGCGAAACGGGCTGTAGCGATTGCGATTCGTAATCGATGGCGACGTCAGCAGCTCGATGACGCGATGAAAAATGAGGTTGCACCTAAAAACATTCTGATGATCGGGCCTACTGGCGTAGGAAAAACGGAAATTGCAAGGCGGCTGGCACGTCTTACCGGCGCACCGTTCATAAAAGTGGAGGCGACGAAGTACACCGAGGTAGGATACTACGGTCGCGATGTGGAGAGCATGATTCGAGAGTTGGTGGAAAATGCTCTTGGAATCGTGCGTGACACGGAGCGAGAACGCGTCCGAAACAAGGCGGAAGAAAAGGTTGTGGACCGTCTGGTGGAACTTCTGGCACCGGCACCAATTATCGTTGAAGGTGAAGAAGGTGATGCCGCTGAGCAGTTTCAGCGAACTCGCGATAAATTGCGAGCGATGTTAGTCGCGGGTGAATTGGAACAGCGTACAGTCGAAATCACCACGGAACATCGGCAGGCACCTATGATGATTGGCGGCATGGGCATGGAACAAATGGACATGGACCTGCAGGGCATGTTCGACAAGATCATTCCCAAGACAAGCACACGCCGCACGGTGCCGGTAAGCGAGGCAAGAGAAATCCTGTTAGAACAGGAATGTGAAGCTCTGCTCGATGATGAGAGTTTGCAGGCATCTGCGATAGAGCTCGCGGAGAACCTTGGAATAGTCTTTCTGGACGAAATCGATAAGGTCATTGCCAGCGAAGGCAAGGGCGCTGACGTCTCGCGACAAGGTGTTCAACGGGACTTGCTGCCGATTGTTGAGGGCACGACCATCCAGACGAAATACGGATATATAAANACAGATCATGTGTTGTTCATCGGCGCTGGTGCATTTCATCGNAATCAACCNAGCGAGTTAATGCCNGAGTTGCAGGGGCGGTTTCCGATTCGTGTTGAATTGAGTGATCTGACGAAGGAAGACTTCATCCGAATTCTAACTGAGCCACAGAATTCACTTACCAAGCAGTATTCCGCATTAATGGGTACCGAAGGCGTGGAGGTCTCGTTTGATGATGAGGCAATATCGGCGCTTGCCGGTTATGCATACCAAGTGAACCAGACAACGCAAAATATTGGGGCGCGAAGGTTATACACCATCATGGAACGTCTGTTCGAAGAATTGAGCTTTGAAGCGCCGGATATGGGCATGGGAAACGTAGAAATAAACGCGGGTTATGTGGAACAGCGTTTGGATGAAGTGTCATCGGATGAAGATTTAAGCAAGTTCATTCTGTAGTAATTGTACGGTCGTACACGAAGCGCGCTCCAATGGCTCGCATATAATAGACAACAGAGGTGTAACGNCTGCGATACAGGGTGAGATGCNCCGCCCGCTTGGATTAGATGAGAAATGCCAAAACAAGAAACGAGCCTAATTTGTAAATCGATTGCATTCTTATTTGCGTTTGNGGCACCGGTATGCGCAAAAGATGCAAAGGTGGATTTCGAAAAAGAGATTAAACCAATATTTGCAAAGTACTGCGGGCACTGTCATGGTCCCGAGGCGATGGAAGCTGGGCTGCGTACGGATGATGCGACGACTAGCCTTGACGTGCTTGAAAACAGTAAGAAGTGGAAAAAGATTCTTGAGATGCTCGAGTTTGGCGCGATGCCACCGGAAGGTGAGGAGAAGCCCACAGCNGAGGAACGCACGAGAGTTATCGGTTATCTGGAAAGCACGCTTTTTGACATCGACTGCAAGGAGGTTAAGGATCCGGGACGCGTTACCATCCGGCGACTAAATCGTTTGGAGTACAACAATACCATTCGCGATTTATTGGGTCTGGATCTTGATTTGGCTTCTGGATTCCCTTCAGACGATGTGGGAGAGGGATTCGACAACATTGGCGACGTGCTGACCTTACCGCCATTGCTGTTTGAGAAATACATGGATGCGGCTGAAAAAGTAGCGTCCACTGCCATCCTCGATTTTGATCCGGAGAGTCCGCCATCAAAGAAAGTGGCACAGACAGACTTGAAGCTAAAAGGGGCTGTCCAACGTGGCACACAGATTGCGTTTACTTCTGTGGGTGAAGCCGGTTGGATAAGTGAATTGAACTTCAGCGGAGTCTATCGAATAAAGGTGATGGCAGGTGCCACGCAGGCGGGTGACGATGTGGCCAAGTTGGTGCTTTACGCGGACGGTAAAAAACTGAAAGAATATCCCGTCGCGAATGAGCCAATCAATCTCAAGCCGGTAGTCCATTCCATTAAACTCGAGCCCGGTGATCATGCATTCCAAGTTCGGTTTGAAAAGGATTTCTATGATCCGAAGAATGCGGACCCCAAAAAGCGGGATCGGAACTTATACATTGGCGATGTGTTTATCGAAGGTCCGATTGATCTGAATCGCGAGCAGTTACCNGATGTGCATAAGCGATTTGTTACGGCCTATCCGGGNGATGACACCACTGTAGTAGCTGCCGCAACGAAAGTACTNCAACCATTTATTTCTCGTGCATTTCGCAGGNTAGTGACCGCTGAAGAAACAGCACCGTATGCNAGCCTGGTTGATTTAGCAGTTCGTCGCGGAGAGCGGTATGAACAAGGGTTGCAGGTTGCTTTGACAGCTGTCTTGGTTTCGCCCCAATTCCTNTTTCGAATTGAACGTTCTGCTGAACCTGACAATCCAGAGAAGGTTGTCGAGGTGAATGACTATCAACTAGCATCCCGATTGTCTTATTTCATTTGGTCGAGCACGCCTGATGACGAATTGCTGGCACTGGCATATGACGGGCGGCTTTCAAAGCCGGAAATACTTCGTGGACAGGTTAAACGGATGTTGGCGGATCCACGTGTTCAGGGTCTNGTTGATGGTTTTGCCAGCCAGTGGCTGAATCTTCGCAATCTGGAAGANGTTACTCCGGATCCNAATGTNTTTCCCGATTTTAATGACGGGCTAAAAGTTGCAATGCAACGGGAAACAGAATTATTCTTTAAGACAGTTATGCAAGACGATCTGCCTGTTACAGCATTTCTAACGGGNAAGTTTACGTGGGTGAATGAACAGCTGGCATCTCACTACGGTNTCGAGGGTATTAGTGGNGAAGAGTTCCAGCGTGTGTCACTTAAGGACACNCAGCGTGCTGGAGTGATAACCCAAGGCAGCATTCTAACGCTTACTTCAAATCCGAATCGTACTTCACCAGTGAAGCGAGGAAAATGGATCATGGAAAACATTCTGGGAACAGCACCACCGGATCCTCCTGCGGACGTTCCGGAAATTGAAGCTGCTAAGAAGAGTCTGCCTGATGCAAGTTTCAGAGAACAGTTGGAATTGCACCGTGAGAGTGCCGTTTGTGCCAGTTGCCATCGTTCAATGGATCCGCTTGGATTTGGCTTTGAGAACTTTGATGCAATCGGNCGATGGCGCNCGAAAGACGGTGAATTTGAGATCGACGCATCAGGAAAACTNCCTGAAGGGGGNGATTTCTCNGGGCCGATGGAATTAATAGAGATTTTGGAAAAACAAAANGCTCAGTTTGCCGATTCGCTGGCTAGGAAGATGTTGGTCTTCGCTCTTGGCAGGGGATTAGAGTATTATGATGAGTGTGTGATAAAGGAAATCACCGCTGAAATGGAAAAGCAAGAATATCGCTTTAGTTCCTTGATTTTGGGAATTGGAGTCAGCCGTGCGAGGGCTTGGTTGGCCTGGGCGACGGCATTGAGGTGCGACTGTGGGTGGTACAGAGCTTTCAAGCGAGGGTGCAGCTGTACCAGGGCTGTTGTGGATGTTTTGAAAGAGGCATAGAACGCCGGGGTGGCTCGAGCCGAGGTAGACTCAATGCCGAGGCCGCCAAGGCCGGGTGGAAGGGCCGCGATTTTGCGCGCGACTTCAGTCATTGTGCCTCGGTCGCACACAAGGTCAGCAGTAGATGACATGACGTTGTCTTCCCACTGCTTCATGTGTGAGAGCATGGTGGGATCGGAATAGGTGTCAACAAGGCGTTGGAGGTGCCCGAATTTGCTGGAGAATGACAACCTTAGCA
>PAXU01000080.1 GCA_002714565.1 Rhodopirellula sp. | reverse complement strand
ACCACCGGTGATCAATACCCAGGCACCACAACCGGTTCAACCTGTTGCCCCTGCGGCACCGGTCATCAACACAGCACCGCCCGAACAACCTGCTGCACCAACTGCCGCCTCCGCATCACCGTTTGTTACACCTCAAGCAGGTGAAGTAACACCGGCACCCGGAGCACCGGCAGGCTTTCCACAGATCGATACGACCGGTAACAGTAATGCGTCGCCCTTTCCTCAAATCAATACGGAGGCAACGGGATCCAGTGCACCAACGGACCCCCTCGTCGCATATCAGGCTCGTCAAAAGGGAAAGAGCAAAAAGGTGCTGTTACTTGGTGGAGGGCTATTAGGCATTGGAGCCATTGTCACAGTTCTATTCCTATTCGTATTCACGGGCGGTGGATCGAACACACTTGCCGGCCTTACGCGGGAAATCCTTGGTGAGGCAAACAGTGCGATTGGATCAATCTCGAGCATCACTGACGCTGGAACTGCTCAAAGTGCAGCTGAAGACCTAAAGGCGCTCGTTCCAACACTTCAGGACATCGTAAAGAGGTTCAAGGATAAAGTTGCAAACACCAGCAAAGAAGATTTGATAAAGGAAATCGAGGCCTTACTCGATGATCCCAGCATCAAGAATGAGCTGGTGTCTTTGATTAAACAAGCGATACCGTTGCAAACCAAACTTGAGAATCTTCCGCCGGATGCCATGATTGCCCTAGGCACGGCCATCCTTGAACTACAGAACTCAGCTACGACGTTAGGTACAGATTTTGAACAAGCAATGTCTGCTTTGGAGNCAANAGTACCTCNGNCAGACATCGNACCATTGTTGCCCAAGGCGCTAAACCTCCTTACCAGCGTTATGACCGAAGTACCGGAATTAGTTGCATTGATGGATGGCGGCATCGCCGGACTTAGTGGTGGATTCGGCGGCATGTTTGGTGGCGGCGGAGATGAATTCGAGGACGACAGTATTTTCATGGATGAAGATGGCGGACTAATGGACGGTGGATTAGAGGAGTTTGGTGAAGCAGCACCAGAGAATCCTTTTGAATAGTACCCTTAAAGGGATTACAGTCTCCTGACAATTACCTTGTAACCCAATTGGAGAGACAATGTGTAATAGTCGTTTACTGTTTGCCTTAGTAATCGGATTCTCAATCCCCATCCCGCTCATCGCAGATGAGATTTTTGNAAAACGCATTCTTCCATCATNAATNCGCCGAATCCGTCAAGTTGAAGTGAATNCCATCTTGCCGGGNTCGGTCTAAAAAACTACATCCATCCGACGCAATCGAAGACATTTGCCAGCCTGCGCAAACAGGGGCTTATCGATATAGAAAACCCGGCTGAGTCAAAGATCCTTGCATTTATTGCCCGGNCACCAACGGCTGGTACCACTCCGGTTAGTGCTAAGGTTCGACAACANGAATTGCACGCATTTATNTTGATAGTGATGAGAAACTGGCTNACAACAAGGAACGTGGCAAGGACGATCTCATCACGGAGACCAAGATAGAATCTAGTTGGGTACGCGGATTTGGGCAGGTGACNATTCTTATTTTCCTCGACTTGCCCCAACAATGAACAGTAAAGACGGACTATCAAAAACCATTTGTTTTTTTGATATTTGGCGCCCGGTTTCCATAGCTTCGAAGATAATAAATAAAAGACCACCTGAGCGGTGATCAACGGTTTAATCTTGCAACCACTTTTTCAGTCCCCAAAGCTAAGCCACAGTCAGAATGTTTCCTGAGTATACAGCGAATCTCCTAGCTCAATCTCTTGATGCCATAGATAACATCAAGGAACAGGCATCAACCGAAATCAGTGCGCTGAACATCTCGGATTTCTCGATCAATATCGGGATCACCATCATGTTGGCCTTTGTGCTTGGGCAACTGTATATCAGATTTGGGCGGTCACTTTCGAATCGGACCACGCTTGCCAGAAGTTTCGTATTGCTTGCCTCAACTACCATGGTTGTCATAACCATTGTTAAGTCATCCCTGGCACTATCGCTTGGTTTGGTCGGTGCCCTTTCAATCGTACGATTTCGTACGGCGATCAAAGAGCCGGAAGAATTGGTGTACCTTTTCTTGTGTATTGCTATCGGACTCGGATTAGGTGCTGACCAACGTGAAGTCACTGGAATTGCCTTTGGAATTCTCGCAGTAATCATTGTTCTCAGCGCAATGGCAACGCCAACCGACAAACAGTCGGCAATGTTCTTGACTGTCACATGCACACCCTCAGATACAGTTACCGTGCCTGCTATTCTTGCAACAGCCTCGCAGTTCTGTAACCGCGTCGACCTCAAACGACTCGATGAATCAGATGTAATATTGGATGTTGCACTGCATGTTGGGCTGTCGGATATCGACCAACTGGAGTCCTGTCGCCAAGCTCTGCGAGAATTGGATAGTTCGGTGAAAGTTAGTTTCTTTGATTCAAAACACGTGTAGCTGGATAAGCTGATCACCATGTTGATCCAACGTAAGAATCCGAAACACTCCAGCGGCAAACCAAGGCTGTCTCACCGTGCTCAGTTGTGTCTATTGATTGCCTACACTATTGCCGTTTTGTTCACCGGTGCCCTGCTCTTCAACACCGATTCGATTGAACAATCAAAACAACTTCTTTCTGAGAGTCTCGATTCCGTAAAACGCAAAGTCACGGCCATTGGTGAAGAGATCGATTCAATCGAGTTGCATGTCAAATTCAAGGACGTTGAACGACTTAACAAACAGCGAGCCAAGGCACTAGAACATGGAGTATTAGTTGTCGATGATCAGGACTACGTCAAAGCGGATCTTGCGATCAACGATGAATCGGCGCCCGTCAGAATGCGATTAAAGGGTGACCTTACTGATCATCTCTCCGGAGACAAGTGGTCCTTTCGTGTCATCTGCCGAGGTGAAAACACATTGCTTGGAATGAAGCAATTCTCACTTCATCGACCAGAAGCAAGGAATTTTATTCACGAGTGGCTGTTTCACAAGATCCTTAAATCGGCGGGTATCATTGGGCTTCGATATGAGTTCGTTGACCTGCACTTCAACGGCAAGTACTGGGGCATCTATGCGATTGAGGAGCATTTTGAGAAACGCCTGATTGAGCACAATCATCGACGCGAAGGCCCTATCGTTCGATGGGATGAATCCATGTTTTGGTCGGATGTTATCGCCACCGATGGCCGCGTGAACGGAGATCATCACGCCGCTGCATATATCTCTACAAAAGCAGATGCTTTTCAGACCGCGAAGTACGCGGAAAGCGAAGTGCTGCAAACGCTGCACGACCGAGCCCTTGAACAGCTTGATGCATTCAAGTCCGAAAAGCTAACAGCGGGTCAGGCATTTAACTGCGACCTACTCGGTAAGTACTTTGCAATCTGTGATGTATTTGGTGCACAGCANGCAACCACNTGGAACAACATGCGGTTTTATTTCAATCCCGTCANCCAGCTGTTAGAGCCAATCGGCTTCGANGCCGATGCTGGTTTACCGATCCAGAGGATTGGATTCACATCAAACATCGGGGCATCCTCTGATACACAGCGTCAGAAGTTTCACGATCAATTGGCATCCGATACTCAATTCACTTCCGCATATTACAAGTGGCTATCCGAATACGCCAACGAATCAATCATTGGGGAATGGGAGTCAGAATATCAAGGTGCAACAGCACGTTACGAGACACTCATACAAGCCGAGTATCCACATTATAAATTCTCATGGGATACCGTGCGTCGCAATCAGGAGTTTGTGAGGGAACAACTGCGTAGGAAGCCAAAACCAATCGCTAATGCACTGATTCGCGGATCATATCACTTTATATTGGCTGCAAATCACAGCCCTGTACCGATCACTTGCCAGTCCGTCCGAATCGGCGATCAAGTAATCGAGTTAGACGCAACCATATTGCCGGGCCGTAATCCTGGAGACATCGTTCAATTTCTTGAAATTGAGATACCAGACAGCACAGCAGTTTCCGGCAACAGTTGTGAGCTACAGTATTCAACAGCAACCGGGAATGAAGGACTCGTCAGTCTTGTCTTTGCAGCAGATCCAACAAGCCTGCTACCTCGCAACAGCGGTTATCAAGTAACATCGCTAGATAATTTGGAGTACATCGACGTCGATAGGAAATCCAAGATCGCGACGATTCGACAAGGACAATGGACCATAAACGGACCACTTGTGATGCCCGCTGGTTACGAATTGCATTGTCACGGCAACACTACGCTTACGATGGCAAATAATTCACGGATTGAGACGCGAGGTGCTGTACGTTTTATTGGATCTGCAGCGTCACCCATTGTGGTGACCTCAGCAAAAGGGGATGCTGCTCACGTCCTTATAAAGGATGGTCAGCGTGACTCCATTCTAGAACATGTACACTTCAGCAATTTTTCGCACACACCGGCGCCCGGCACGAATATTACCGGTGCCGTGACGTTTTATAACTCACCGGTGAACATCGCCCATTGCAGCTTTAACCACATGCAAGCGGAAGACAGCCTTAACCTCATTCGCAGCACGGTGAGCGTAAGTAATACTCGTTTTCAAAACGCGATGAGTGATGCATTGGATATCGATTTCTGTACTGGGCGTCTGGCTAATCTGACGTTTGACACGAGTGGCAACGATGCGATTGATCTTTCAGGCAGTTCCATCGAGATTGACAGTGCGATTATCAACGACGCAAGCGATAAAGCCATTAGTTGCGGCGAAGCCAGTGTNCTACGAGCAATCAATATTCAAATCACCGATTGCGAAGTTGGAGTCACATCGAAGGATTCATCCGATGTCATTTTGACCGATTCAAATATCCAAAACACCGGCATTGGATTGATGGCCTTTAGAAAGAAGTCCGAGTTTGGGCCTGGGGATCTGGCNGCAAGTCAAACGAATATTAGCGCATCCAAATATCGATACCTTCTTGAGGCCGGTTCGTCCATTATGATCAATCGACAGAGTCAGCCAACCAATGCGAAAGATATTCGCTTTGATCTGTATGACAATTAGGAATTCAATCCGAGAGTTGAATTGAGATACGAACGCAAATTTGCTAGCAGGTCACATGATTTGAGTGAAGTACTTGCGCAGGTTCNTAACCATCCCGGTTTCTTTCGTCCGATCTACCATGAACGGCAGGTAAACAACGTCTACTTTGACACGATTGACCTACGCTTTTTAGAAGCGAATCTGCAAGGTACGGCAAACAGGAAAAAATACAGACTGCGGTGGTATGATGATCCGGCATCGGAAACTGTTAGTGCGCAACTGGAGCTCAAAAAACGGGTTGGGCAGCTAGTGGAGAAGTATGTTTGGTCACAAGGCAAAACTACTGTAAGTAATTGGCTGGACGGGTCCGCCAGCCCAACCGGCATTCCCGACTCCGTGAGTAACGAGTTTAAGTGTCTTCAAGCCACACTATTGAGTGGATACACGCGTCANTATTTTTTGTCGGTCGATGGCAAGTTTCGAATAACGGTTGACTGCAATCAATGGTGGCAAAACCTGATTGAGGGATCAGAGTGGCAAGATCACCGGCAAGTGATCATTGAGCTGAAGTATGATACGGCATCTGATGGATTGGCNAATCAGATTACAAGTGGATTTCCATTTCGCGTATCTAAGTGGTCTAAATATGCAACTGGATTCCGTCAAGCATCATGAGAGTGCTGCCACATACTAGCCGCACTGCCTGTACGACATTCCAGAAGAAACTGCACTGTTTAAGCAGGCAACAACGCGTACTTAATCTCACGATGAACATGGTAACAGATGACTCATGTTGCGGTTGCTGGTTTCCAGCGGTCTGGGCTCTACCTAGAAATACTATTAAGCAACACATTGCTTTTCAGAATTATCAATATGACGCCCGCAGTTACGATTCATAAATTTCGTGCAATTCATGCTTTCGATAGATTGCTTAATTGTCGATAATGCTGGTAGATATTCACTCCCGTTAAGTAGCTCATGCTTAGTATTCTTGGCAACACGATCGTCAACCACTGTGACAATCTGTCTCGCAGATCGTTCATTCGTATTGGATCACTTGGTCTTGGTGCCGGACTATCATTGCCAGAAGTCTTACGTGCTAACACGCGGCAGCAAATCGATAAAACCAAGTCCATCATCATGGTTTATCTATGTGGCGGTCCAACTCAACATGAGACGTTTGACCCGAAACCCAATTCTCCGCAGGAAATTCGCGGGTCGTATAACCCAATTAGTACTAAGATTCCGGGAATTCAGTTTTGCGAGTTGATACCTAAGCTGTCGTCGATGTCAGATCGATTCTCAATTGTAAGAACGCTTACAGGCATGGAGAACCGTCACGAATCCTTTCAATGCTATTCCGGGCGTCCTGGTGGTCGGCCACAAGACAGCGAACCGGCCGGAGGTTGGCCGACATTTGGAAGTGTTGCATCCAAGATTTTGGGAACCGGTGGCGGTGGTGCCCTACCCTATGTAGATGCATCTCCAAAAATGGGATACGGCCCATATCGAAACAAAGGGCTACATGACAATGCAAACAAGAATTCATGGCCCGGTTTTACCGGAATGAGCCATGTTCCGTTTGCAGCGGAAGGCGATATTAATGCAGATTTAGTTCTCAATGACATCAATTTGGATCGCTTAAATGAACGTCGGGATTTACTAGGGTCACTCGGCAGAATCCAGGAGCAGGTCAACGTCCAGGAAATCGACGCTTTTCAGCAACAGGCGTTTGGCATTCTCACATCGAGCCGACTGGCTGATGCAATGAACTTGGAACTGGAAGACAAAAAAACACGTGAACGTTACGGAGATCCCACTACGACAGATCCGTCCTTTGGTGCACCTCCACAGAGTCCACAGCATCTGTTGCTTGCACGCCGATTGGTTGAGGCAGGTGTACGATGCGTAACCGTTGCCTTTGGCGCGTGGGACTGGCATTCGAATCGTGAAGGTACAATCGAATACTTATCCAAGAGGTACTTGCCACCATTTGATCATTCGATTTCGACTCTGCTGAACGACCTTGAAGAACGAGGTTTGTCGGAGCGAGTACAAGTTGTCGTTTGGGGTGAATTTGGACGTACTCCGCGCATTAACGCTAAAGGTGGCAGAGACCACTGGGAGCGTACGCAAAGTGTGTTGCTTGCCGGAGGGAACGTCAAACCCGGCAGAGTCATCGGCACGACCGATAAGAGTGGTGGCACACCGGTCGATCGTCCCGTGCATGTACAGGAAGTCTTTGCAACGATGTATCAACATCTGGGTATCGATGTAAATTCAACAAAGATTGATGACTTGAACGGGCGGCCACGCTATCTGGTCGACGAAGACCGACAGCCAATTGTTGAATTGACCTAACGTCAGGGTCAGTGAAACTTTCTATGGGCTAGGCAAGCAGATCGCTTACTACTTCTCCACCAACATTGGTAAGTCGCCGCATAATCCCGTTGTGATAATACGTTAGTCGCTTGTGGTCGATGCCCAGCGCGTGCAAAAGCGTCGCATGCAAGTCATTCCAATGAACAGGATTTTCAACGGCAGCATAACCTACCGGGTCTGTACTTCCGTAGGCCAACCCACTTTTGAACGCGCCTCCTGCCATCCAAACACTAAAACCGTTCTGGTTATGATCGCGTCCCGCGCCAACTTCTTCTGCTTTAGACTGGGTAAACGGCGTGCGGCCGAATTCACTCGTAAACAGGATCACCGTATCCTTGAGCATGCCACGTTGTTTTAAGTCTTTAATCAATGCTGCCAGTGGCTGGTCAACGCGCCCCGCTTCCCGGGTGTGGTTTTTCTTATTGTCTTCATGACCATCCCAGTTCACTCTCGGACTTTGAAAGGCGCCGCCAGAAAACAGCTGAACAAATCGCACGCCGTTTTCTAGCAATCGTCTTGTTAACAGACACGCACGCCCAAAGTCATTTGTCTCTCCATCACCAAGACCATACATCGCGTGCGTTTCTTTAGACTCTTTGCCAAGGTCAGTAATCTCAGGCACGACGCGTTGCATGCGTGCTGCCAATTCGTAGCTCTTTATCCTTGAAATCAAAACATCATCATCGCCCTGTTCGTTTTGCAACCGGCGATTGAGGCGTCCAAGAAGATTGCGGGTTGCCGATTCTTGTTCATCACTGATGCCTGCAGGTCGATCCAAGTCATCAATCGCTGTTCCCTGACTCCTCATGATCACACCCTGATGGCGTGCCGGCAGGAACCCGTTAGTCCAGTTTATAGAGCCACCAGCGGGTAAGCTCCTGGCATCCGGGAACACTACATAGGAGGGTAGATTTTGCGTTTCTGCTCCGAGGCCATATGAAACCCATGAGCCAAAGACGGGGAATCCATTTAGCCGAAACCCCGTAGACTCCTGAAACGTGGCTGGCGTGTGATTTGATGTTTCCGCGAACATCGAATTCACAACTGTCAATTCATCAGCGACGGTTGCAAGGTGCGGAAACAAGTCGCTTATCCACAGACCACTTTCTCCATGCTGTTTAAAAGCAAAATCAGATTGTCTCAATCGGCCGACCTGCCCGAAAAACACATCCGGTTGCTCATCACGCCCGAGTCCTTCGACTAGAGTCTTGCCATGAAACTTGGAAAGTTCCGGTTTGTAGTCAAAGGAATCCACCTGACTGAAACCGCCGGTCGCCACGACATGTACAACACGTTTGGCTCTGGAAAGATGATGCGGCGCAGGATCTGCTGCTTCTGCAGGCACTCCACTTTCCTCGTCTGCAAGCAGCGCCTTATCTTCAAGCAATAGAGCCGTAGCAGCCGTAGCTCCCAAGCCAAACTGCAGGGATTGAAGAAAGCCACGACGTGACATGAAAGCGTTTCTGGTATGGGATGGCAACGAAAACACAAATCACCTCACAAGGACTAACTCATTGGAATTGAGTACAGCTCGACACACAGGAACCAATCCAACCTGACCTATAACCTGAACCAAATCTTCCGTTTCCTCATCGGTTGGATTACGCGAGTACGCCAATCGAATCAAGTAAACCACCTGATCCTCTATGGAATCACCTGCTTCATGTACGAGCCGATTGGCAAGCGTAGTTGAGGCACGCATTGCAAATGAGTTGTTCATTAAAGCGAGTGCCTGCAGCGGGGTTGTGGTAATACTTCGATTTGGTGACTTAGTGGATGGATCCGGACAATCAAACGTATCCATGAAGGGACTACGGCCGGATCTAACAATGGTGCGATAGACACTTCGTCGGTTAAACGACTCACCAACCGGATCAAAGACCTCATAGAACTGTGAATTTGCATTAAACGTCGTGAAGTCGAAATACCCGGGTCCATGCATTTCCCTTGTAAGCTGTCCAGAAACCGCCAGCAATGTGTCTCGCAGCGACTCGGAGTCCAGTCTCCTAGGCGTGCAGCGCCATACGAGACGATTTCCTGCATCAACGGCCTTGGCGTCTTCTCGAGATCGAGACGACTGCTTATAGGTTGCGGAATTGAGAATCAGTCGATGCATCGATTTAATACTGAATTCTTGTTGAATGAACTCGTCGGCAAGCCACTCAAGCAATTCCGGATGACTCCGCTGCCCGCCGTTAAACCCAAGATCATTGGGGGTATCCACCAAGCCCGTTCCAAAGTGATAGTGCCAAAGTCGGTTTACCATTGTTCTGGCAAATAGGGGGTTACCTTTGTTCGCAATCCATTCCGCCAGTGCTAATCTCCTACGGCTATCCGTAGCGTCAGTTGGCAGTTCAAATTCCGCAGATACACCCTTGAGCGACTTTATGCCCGCCGGCTGAACTAACTCTCCACGCGTTTCTGGGTCACCGCGAAGTAAAATGTGCGTTTCCGGAGGGTCCTGTGATTTAATCGAGTACTGAGAGAAATCACCGTAGCGTTCTTTCGACTCTCCCAACTGCTTAACTTCAAAGTCGCTCAGGCCAATTTCCTTGGCAAGGTTTTGACGGTATTCATATACGGCAGACTTCTTCCTGTTGTCATCAAGTTCGGCGGGCGTAGAAACATCAACGAAGATATCCTGACCATGAAAGGTACCTGCCAGTGCAGCTGTAATTTGGTAGTACTCTTTCTGCAGGATTGGGTCGAACTTGTGATCATGACATCGGGCGCAATTTACCGTCAGTCCGAGAAATGTCTGAGTGATTGCAGATGTCATATCTTCGAGTTGATCCTGCCTGACAACGCGTTTAAATACTGGGCTGCGTTGCGAGAATCCTACTTCGTCCCATTCACCTGCTCCGAGAAAGCCTGTAGCGATGCGAGCGTACATGTTGTCACCCGCAATCTCGTCTCCGGCCAATTGCAATTTCGTGAATTCGTCATAAGGCATATCCTGGTTTAGTGCATCAACAACCCAGTCGCGATATCGCCAGGAATTCTTGCGAAGTTTGTCGCGTTCAACCCCCTGACTCTCACCAAAGCGAATGACATCAAGCCAGTGCCGCGCCCAACGTTCGCCATATGCTGGCGAGCTGAGCAAACGATCCACAAGCCTTTCGTAAGCATCTGTTGAATCATCCACAAGAACATTCTGCAAATCGTCCGGCGATGGCGGTAATCCGGTCACGTCAAGATAAAGGCGACGCACAAGAATTTCTTTTTCAGCGGGCGGGGATGGTAAAAGACGATGCTCATCCAGTTTTGCGAGGATAAAGTTGTCAATTGAGTTGTTGGCAACATTCCATTTCTGTTTTGAGATCCTCCGTGAATACTCTGGTGGATCAGGTCGATTAATCGGCTGCAATGACCACCAGTCATAACCGGCACGATTTTCACTGCTGTACCGGAACACATCGATTGGATCCGTGCCCCAATTTGCACCTCCGGAAATCCATTTCGCTAACACAGCCTTTTCTTCTTGGGGTATGGGATGCTCCGGCGGCATTTCATCGCTCGCAATGCGTTGCCAAAGCAGACTGTTTTCCAAGTCACCGGCTTCCAATGTCGGACCACTATCACCACCTTTTTCAACGGCAGTTTTGGAAAGCAGATCGAGCCCACCCTTCAAGTCAAAGCCGTTATGACATTCGGTGCAACGCTTAACTAATATCGCTGCAACGCTAGAGTCAAATTCCTGATCCTCAGCTACCACTGGATCGACGACGGCGTGAAAAACCGTACCAGAGACGACCAGTAGTGAGATAATTGTTCGCAAATCGGGCTTATTCATATGACTTGAGTGCACGTTGGTCACCGATTTCGGCTAAGACATTTTTCATGCCCTTGAGATTTGCCTGAAGAGCGATTTCTGTATCTGTATCTGATCGATGATCCAGTATGCCAATCGGGCCAGTATATCCGCTCGATTGTACCGTCTTAATCATCCGAGTCTCAAATTTGCCATCACCGATCGGAAGGATCTTAGGTTGAGCTCCTGCATTCATGCCGTTGAGATTCAGACAATGCAAATAGGGCTGCATCGTCTTCAGAGCATTTGCAAAGCGATCGATGTGGTCATGGCCGTGGTGAAAGTTGTAAACCAAGCCAACATGATCTGCGTCATGTTTCTCGCGCAAGTACTTGCACACTGCCACCATGTTCTCAGGTTCACCGCTCCATCCACCATGATTGTAGATTCCAAGCTTTAGTCCTAATTCCTTGGTCGTTTTCACCAGATGCATGATGCTCTGTGCAGATGCGGCAATTTTCTCTTGCTGCGTACCTTCAGCCGGACTTCGTGCAATTATCCAAACTTGCGGCTTTATGCCGTGCTTCTTGATCAGCGGCGTCATGGAATCATGCCAGTCCCAAAACGCGAAGTACTCCAGGTCATGTTTTTTATATTGCAGGATCTCCTCTTCAAAAGTTGGGATATCCTTAGCACGCCAGTCATATGCCACTCGTTTGATCCCGAGCTTAACTAGCATTTCAGCACGTGCCGCTGGACCACGCATTTTTGAGTCAAACGGAACGATGCACCATGCAACTAGCTTTTGTTTCTCAAAAATGGATCCTTGTGATTTTCCCGCTTTGTCCTCGGCTCGCGTATAGACAGCCATCAATAAGCCCATCATTACGGCAACACAGGCCAGGCACGCAAATCGTCGTTTCATTTTTCAATCCTGCTAACTATATGTTGAATACTTGCACACATTTTAGCCGATCATGGCACATCATGTAGGCATCAACTAGTGGTTGGCTATCAGAGGTGCCATCTCAGGGAATTACCTGAAGAACTCACGCGTTTCAACAGCTTCATCTACGACCAGCCCGCCCTCAATGGCCTTCTGAAGAAACTCTCGTCCCTCCTCTCGCTGAGCATAGATTAGTTGCCCGGGGCTAACGTATTCATTCCAATGACGCTGGAAGACCTCGGCGATCTCTCGTTTTGTTGCCAACGCACTTGGTACGGCATGTATCATAATGAGCTCGCGTGACACATCAACGTGCTCATACTTCTCCTCAAAATACTTCTTCAGAAAATTCGGAAGCACACTGGCAAACCATGGGTGACGTACTTTCGTCGAGAATTTCTTCATATCTACAAATCGTTCGATCAGGTATCGCGGTTTTTCCGGAGGCGAGAAAATCTCCGACATCGCAGTCGTAAATACCTCGCGTTCCTCATCTTCTGCTTCTTCAAGAAACACACGTACATACCCACCGGCTTGTTTGCTGATATGAAGTTGGTCTCTTAATTTCAGCCAATTCCCAAATGGGATTAACTCGGTATCGCGTAGTGCACACAAAACCGCCTCAGCTACTTGAAGGGTAAAGGACTCACTCGTCCAAGCCACGTCCTGACCTGAAAACGGTGGAAAACCCATGCTTAACGGCGTTTTGGTCGCAGACACGGTTACTGACTTCGCCGCGACCGACTTAAAAGGTTTACCGATCGCCCAGAGCTGGTAGTTTTTTTTTCGATCGCCTGCTCGTGAGAGCATATCGTCGTTAAGGATAGCAGTAGTCTGTTCAATTCCTTTTGGTTTTATTTCCGTGAATGCCGGATGAACATGAGCAACCCCTTTTTCCACCATACCGTCATCCGTAACACCGTAAATGCGTGTGTGTTTTTTACAGAACCGTTTGTAATCAGAGAGTCCCTTTAGAAATTCCGGGGCAATGCACACAACGTCCCAGTTATTGGCAAGCTTTTGCTTCACATGTGGATCTAGCCGCATCGAGCGACCTCGCAGCTGATTGACGCTCATCGATGTGGTTACGGTGGTCAGATCGACCAGTACATTAATCTTATTTGCATCCCATCCTTCGCCCAACAATCCACGCGTTCCAACCAAACAGCGCGTATAACCCTTGAGAAACAAATCCGTGATCATCTCCACGTAAACGCGTGGTACCCAATCAGATCCTTTTGCCTTAAGTAAACGGTAACCCTCCATTTCTCCCCAGCCCAATTCCACTTCATAATCGTTTTCCTGAAGCCATTGGGATGCGGCTTCATGAAACACCAGGAACAAATCATCGTCTACCAAAACGGTCTGTCCGGTAACGAGCACCGGATCCAGTTCATCCGTCTCGACATCTCGGATAAGCGTCTTAAATGCCGCAATAGCACCGCCAACTTCGTTATCAAGAATATGACTCACCTCAGCACTAATGGCTGACGTTTTCTCAAAATCACAAACAACAACCGCCCGGATCGAATCGCCTAACACTTCGCGTTCTCGAGAGAGAATTGGCACAAGTGCATTCGCTTTGCTCTGCGAATACGCAAGCACACGATTCACAGGTGATGCACACAGTTGGTTTCCGGTTTCGGTGATTTGTACACCTAGCAAACGTAGTTGTCGTTTGACCCGATCTGCTAAATCGTGATTCGCTGCATCCGACGACTTCATCAAGTACAAGCGTACATACCGATCAACCGTCGGTATCGAGTAGGACAGCAAGTCGTGATATATCATCCGGAGTGCGTTAGTGACTTCGGGTACGCCAGCTGGGACGTCCCGATCGTGTTCCGCGAGAAACACCCGTGCAGCGGATGAATAGGAAGGTGTCCGATGTGCGAATTCTGCCCAATTTTTTGCCGGGCCGTGTGGTAACAACTGCTCATCGAGGCATTTGTAAGTCCAGTCGACCAGGCTCATGCGATCTTCTCCCTCCGCAACATTGTCCAGTTCATGAAGCAATGCCTGCATATGATCGGATGTACCGGAGATAAACTCCAATTCTTCAGATGTGGGCCTGACGAAGTAACATAGATCCTTATAGGGAGCCATGAATCCATCTTTTACAACAGCCGGAATCGGTGTTTCAAAGTCGATGTCGCCAAGCAACTGTGTGTATGTTTCCCAGTCATCGTTTTTCTGTTCATCCTCCGTTGGAGGAGTTGCCGTCAATCCGATGATGACCGGGTCATCAAGATGATGTTGGATGGAGTTGAGTATACGTCCCCAATGCCCAACAAGATGATGACACTCGTCGAGAATCACCAAGCCCACACCTACTTGTTTCAGTAATTCGAGATTCTCAAGCGCACTGGAATGCAAAGTACTAAGTGCTTCATCCGATTGCGTGATAACATCGCGCATCTTTTTACCGTAAAACGCGATTCGCTGATCGTAATAATCGGGATTCTGTTTCGCCAAGTCTTCAATCCACTGCCATGCTTCCTCAGCATTATGTGCCTGCTCCTTTAACATTAACGATTCAACCCATAGCTCCCTGGCGAGCTTAACGAGCTCCTCACCTCCTCGCGATGGTAGCGTCAATGACTGATAGGTAAGTGACGTGAATAGAGCCGGTTTCTTCGGGTTCATCGACAGCAGATTGTCCGGCACGACTTCACCATCAACGGTGAACAAATCCGTACGCGCGAGCCATTGCGATTGGATTGCAGAATTTGGGCTAAGTACAACTGCAGGCCTTTTGATGAGTTCTGCCCACAAGTAGAGTCCCGTCACTGTTTTACCGGAACTGGGTGGAGCATTTACGTACAGCTTCTTATCCCCAGCCCGGAGCTGGCTTTGAGCAATTTCCACAACTTCAGCCTGACTAGGTCGAAGTTGACCGGAGAAGGAAATGGAAGGAAAAGAATTCACCACACGTACCACTCTATTGATTAAACTCGGATCCCGCCAAACCTATTGCTTACCGATTATACCACGGCCACTGATATAGCTCTAAAAACCGTGTTAAACTTCGGGAATGGGAACTGCAATTATTATTCTCGCAGTCGTCGCACTCGCGTTTGCTAACGGCGCTAACGACAACTTTAAAGGCGTTGCTACACTTGCCGGCAGTCGTACAACTACGCAGAAGACAGCTCTGATTTTGGCAACCGTTGCTACATTCCTTGGTAGCCTCACAGCAATCGCACTGGCATCTGCGTTAGCCAATGCATTTTCAGGAAAAGGCCTCGTGCCAGCGGAACTTGCCCAAACCCAAAGCTACGGAGCAGCAGTGGCACTTGCGGCAGCAGCAACGGTTCTCATAGCTTCCCGCCTCGGCATGCCGATTTCAACAACACATAGTCTCGTGGGTGCACTTGTCGGNGCTGGCTTGATGGCCAATACACAAATAAACCTTGAAAAACTAAGCAGCGGTTTTGCCATACCATTGATTACCAGCCCACTGATCGCTATTTCAGCCGCTGCATTACTATTACCGCTGATCCGGAGGATATCCGGATCGACTTCGATTAATAATGCTGAGTGCATTTGCATTGATACCGAAGAACCGGCATCGGTATGCGTGATGAACGACATGGCACTCACCACAGAGTCAGNTCCGCGAATCACGACGGGCACAAAACAGCAATGTGATGACTCAGCCACCGCATCGACAATACGTGTATCAACAAACCAGATAGTCGATCGATGCCACTTTCTATCTGCCGGCATGGTTAGCTATGCACGGGGTCTCAATGACACACCGAAGATCGCTGCGATTCTACTGATCCTCCCGTCGTTCTCAGGTCTGACAGGATTTGGCATCGTGGGATTGACCATCGCCGTGGGCGGCCTGATGTTCAGCTATCGGGTTGCACAGACAATGAGTGAAGAAATCACTGAGATGACCGCACCACAAGGTTTGCTTGCTAATATCGTGACGGCCGTAGTTGTCATCGGAGCAAGTGTTCGTGGTTTGCCGGTATCCACAACCCACGTAAGTTGTGGATCCCTCATCGGGATCGGTGCCGCAAATGGTGGTGCGCGGTGGAAGATGATCTCAAGTATCCTCGCCGCATGGTTGCTTACCCTACCAGTAGGCGCCTTGTTTGGCGCACTGTTCATTAGTATTCTCGCGTAACTACAACTGCTTGCTGAACTAATTCATCTA
Source organism: Rhodopirellula sp. (assembly GCA_002714565.1). Classification (GTDB taxonomy): domain Bacteria; phylum Planctomycetota; class Planctomycetia; order Pirellulales; family Pirellulaceae; genus UBA11883. The sequence continues at coordinate 69,967 of PAXU01000080.1, read as the reverse complement.
TCGTCCTTTCCGCACCTTCGACATTCACCAGGAAAACAAATCGATGCGACTCTGTATCACGCTACTCATCTGTCTTGCAATCTCAACCCCATCTGACGCCGAACCGCTGCAATGGCTCGATGCATTCAAATTGCAATTCGCAACTGAACCGCAGATTTCTCCGGATGGCGAAAACATTGCCTACATTCGAGTATCTGGAGATATCAAGACAGATAAATTTCAGAATCGATTGTGGCTAATCTCGGCAGACGATGACAGTCACCAGCGAGTTGGTGACACCCATGCATCTCAGTCCAGTCCTTCGTGGTCACCCGATGGAAATACTTTGGCCTTTAGCCAGTCCAAAGACGACAATCACACGATTCAGTTGAGCAGTCCTGACAAAAGAAAGTCCAACGAATTAGTAAGCCTCGAAAATGGGGCATCCGGTCTTACCTGGTCCCCTGATGGCAACCAAATCGCATTTATTCAGTTTGTAGAAGAGGAACAAAACCTTATCGTTGACCTTCCAACTGCCCCAAAAGGAGCAGAATGGGCAAAGGAGATGATTCAAATTGATAAACCGATCTATCGGCGAGACGGATCGGGGTATGTGAAATACGGATATGATCAGGTTTTCATCGTCGATATTGAAAGCGGCGAAGTTACTCAGGTAACAAGCGACGACTATGATCACAGTGGCCCGTTTTCCTGGTCCAAAGATGGTGCATCTATATATATAGCAGGCCAGTTTTACGCAGACTGGGAACACACGCCACGAGCCGAGCATCTTTACAAGGTGAACGTCGCAACCGGAGAGAAGCAACTGTTCTTGGAACTCAAAGGTCCAGCAAGTGCGCCGTCCGTGTCGCCCGACGGAAACACAGTTGCCTTTCTCGGTTTCGTGGATGACAAGCGTAGCTTCCAACAGACCGATGTTTTCATCGTACCAGCCACCGGTGGTGATCCTGTGAATCTGACGGGCGAATTTGACCGTTCAATTTCAGCATTGCAGTGGCATGCCGATGGTAAGAGCATTTTCGTTCAATACGATGATCATGGCGTAGGTTGTGTGGGACGGGTGAATCTCGATGCCTCAATGCAAGTCGATAAAACAACAAACGTTGGTGGTACCGTCGTTGGACGACCATACCAAGGTGGGTCGTTTAGTGCTGCAGATGATGGCACGATTGCATTTACCAGTTGCACAAGCATGGAACTGGCAAATATCTCAGTAGATAGCGATGGTAACATCCAACAGTTGACCGAGCTCAACAAGGAATTATTTAGCAAGAGAGACGTTGGACAGGTAGACCGCATNACTTACAAGTCATCCATAGATCAGCGGGAGATAGATGGTTGGATCGCATACCCACCTGGCTATAGCGAGGATAAGAAGTACCCATTGATCCTTGAAATTCACGGTGGCCCGTTTGCAAATTATGGATCCAGATTCGCGATGGAAATCCAACTTTATGCAGCAGCTGGGTATGTCGTGCTGTATACGAATCCACGTGGAAGCACGAGTTACGGCGAAGAGTTCACCGATCTGATCGATCATAACTATCCATGTCAGGAAGACTATCAGGACATGATGGATGGTGTGGATACATTGATCTCAAACGGAACGGTCGATCCTGAGAGACTATATGTTACTGGTGGTAGCGGTGGTGGAATTCTCACGGCATGGATTGTAACCAAAACAGATCGCTTTAAGGCGGCCGTCTCCCAAAAGCCAGTAATCAATTGGGCAACCATGGCATATACCTCAGATGCTTACATGTACTTTAGCTCCTATTGGTTTTCCGACGCTCCATGGAATCCAAAGGAAATGGCAGAATACGTGCGGCGGTCTCCACTGACTTACGTGGACAAGGTAAAAACACCCACGATGCTCATGACAGGAGAGCAGGATTATCGCACGCCTATCACAGAAGCAGAGCAGTTTTATCAGGCTTTGCANCTGCGCAAAGTCGACACCATGATGATTCGCGTACCGGATTCTTCACACTCCATCGCCTCCAAGCCAAGTAGAATCATGGCCAAAGTAGGTCACGTGTTAGCTTGGTTTGCAGAATACGGCGGTGAAGCGATCGATGATAAAAGTAAGTAGCACNTCCGGACTAGCGGAACCAAGCTAGAGACCGCCACAAAAGTCCCNGAGGCTGAATAAATCCTCNTCACGGGTTATCAATACGCGGTATTGAGTTAACCGAATATCGTTTGGCAACATTTTTGAGGCGGTCAAATGTCGCGATTTGAATCGAGTCACGAGATCCGTTCATTCGATTTGACATTTCCAGCACATACATTCTAAATCCATCCTGCAAGTCATATTTTTCGACCAGGTAACGAGCTAACCCTAGTTGAAAACGTGCCTGAGGATAGTTTGGTGCCCAAAGCTGAGAGAGAGACCAAGCATCCAGATCCAGCGTTACAAACCCACCTTCGCTTGAGTGCTTAAAATAGGTTATTTCAGCAGGAAGGTTCGCTAAGTAGCGGTCGTGTACTTCAAACACAACCCGGCTATTGCGCGGTGAATATAGACCCCATGCTATCCAGTGATCACATCGGCCAAGTGACTCGGTCACGGGCAAGGCAACGGCGATCATGACAACAACTGTACCAATCATGGACACTTGAGCATCACCACTCCGGGCTCGGCGTCTCAACGGCACTTCCATCTTGAACAGTGCGATCAAAAGCACAACAAACGCAAGATTCCAAACAAGCACTGCTGGCATGTGCCCTAGACCGAATGGGCCAAGAACAACAAACAGGCCGAAGTGCATAAGAGAAGCCACCCAAATCCCTGTCTTTCGCGTACGACTAAAGCAAAGCAATCCGGCCGCAACGAGCTCCGTCGCCGGCAACACGGAAATCAAGTACGTCTTCATCGGCTCAACAAAACTATTGATATCTAACCCGACAAATCCCAATATCGTGCCGATCAAATCCTTACCTGTTGTGTGATAGAACTGGAAGTCGATTTTGCTGATCGCGGAATAGACATAGATACTGATGACTAACAATCGAACCAATTCGATTGCGCGCGCAGACTCGCAAGTAACCAACACAATTCCAATAAGGAAAAACTGATAGGCCCAAGGCTGTAACCGATGTTGGTCAGTCAGAAACAGAAAGGCCATCGAGGCGATATAAGTAAGCATGCCTACAATCTGATACCGCTCGAATCGTTTCACGGGGAGCGTGAGTATGAGGCCACTAAAGAGTGCCAACACAGCTAAGGTTTGCATCCATACAGGGCACAGTAACCCCAGATCGCTGAGTGGCACCTGTGGAAAGGCATTCTGAGGCAGCCATAGCTTGATCGTTGTCAGTAGCAGAATCAAGTGGCTAACAGACCAACAACCGCGCAGAAGTTGCCACGACTCTCGGTGATTTGACGGTATGAACATGACTCCATCGTATCCGATGGCCTAATTTCAGGGAGATGTCCAAGGGTCACTAGCTCATCAATCGTGGCTTTTACACGCAGTACCACAGAATGAGCCTGCGGCGAGAATGGGATCGAGTTTTTCGCTTGCATGGAGGAATAACTGTACATCATCACCCACCGCCTGCACATCAAAGACTTTTGTCGAATAGTCCTCACCTTATGTGGATTCACCCGAGCCAAGGTCAAATGTCTTCTTATGCAGGGGGCATACAATCTTAGGCACATCGCCAATATCAAACCCTCTGTTAATCTGTAACGATTATGCCGATTTTCCGGCTCTTAACGGTTATATCTGTAGATCCTGTATTAATGATTCTTACGATCGTATCAACCGATATCGAACCATAGAGGATCGTTATGTCAAATCAAAAACGCAATCGGAAATGCATTTACAAAGCGATTACCCTTGGTGTCGCACTTTGCATCTCGACGGTCTGCCTGGGTCAACAACAGAGAGTGATGACCGAAGGCTGGACTGCCAACATGGGNGTCTTGTTTTTACAAAGAGACAATGCCCCAGGTTANGCGTTGCTTGCCGATGACAATGGAGTTGCCACGCATCTTGGTAGTGACTTTGATTTTCAGAGTGAAGCCGGTATCGAGTTTACACTACAGAGGAAGCTCGACGAATGGTTATCTCAGACACGGTATACAGGAATGTCGAACTGGATGGCANCACAAATTGGTAGCGGTGACGCCACTGAGAATCTGATCATCGCGAGCAATTTATCGGAAGATGTTGGCGGCATCGGATCGTTAATCAACGGTACCGACTTTAAGAGTATTGAATTCAATTTCCAACGATTAGGTCTAACAAAGTACGGGCACCTTGGCTTTGGTTTTCGTTACTTAAAGCTGGATGACCATTATCAATATCGCGAGTCATCTGGTGGTAATCAGGACGTCCTGNATTCCATNGCAAGCAACCAGTTATATGGCTTTCAATTAACCGGGCACGCCGATGTCTATAGCGGCGATAGCATATCTNTTTCACTTGATGGCAATGCTGGAGTCTATCACAACGAAGCATCGACCGAGTTAAAACAATACACNACTGGCACTGGAACGAATCAATTAAACCTTGAATCCGNTAATGACGATGCAGCATTTGTCGCTGAACTTCGATTAGCCTTGAAGTATCATATCAACCCGCGGGTTAGCATCGCGGCAGGCTATCAAGTGATGTGGATTGACGGAATCGCGCTTGGAACNGGGCAAATGAACGACGCGGTTATAACCGACTCCGGATCATCCCCGATGCAGGGGCTCTTATCCCCGAACCTCGGTGAAACGCTTCGATTCAACGGCGCGTTCGTCCACTTGGTTTATACGTGGTAACGGAATCACTTACGGATCACACCAAGGAATTCATCGAGCTGTTTGCGCACAGCATTCTTATCTGCATCTTGGTCTGCAATGGGATGCGGAGAGCGCAGTATCAAAACAACCGTCTTNTCGGATTCCTTGTCATATCTCCGATAGATGTCGAGGTAGGTTGTTAGTGGTTTCTTAGTAACAAACGGATCAAACCCTCTTAAGGTGACATGCTGTCGACTATATCCTCGCACATTTGACTTCACCTTCGTGATCTCAAGGCGAATCTTTGCCTTTTCAAACTGANCNCCATAGAGACCTGCGTCATATGAACTGAGTGCCCGATGGAGTGCATTCACATCTTTAATCGCATCCCCCTGAAGTTGATACAGAATTGGATAGGACCAAAAGAAATCATCGTCTGCCTTGAAGAATCCCGGCGGAAATCGCAATTGGATCGTGCCTTTCCAGGGTAAATCGCGAGCCCACGGTGGTGGATACGTGGTGTCTTCGGTGCGCCAGTTTTCCGGCACTGGAAGTTTCAAATCAGCTGCGTACATTGCATTAGATGCAGCCGATACAAGAATGACAGCCGCGAGTAGCTGAAAGCGTTTACAAACCAACACTATGCAAACAACTCCATGACAGCGTTTCCGGTTGACAGAAGGTGAGGTCTACCAGCTGCGTCAGGGATTTGCCAATCAGGATTAATTCCAAGTGCCGTAAATATGGTTGCGGCCATATCTTCCGGACTGACAGGATGCTCGGTGGCATAAGCAGCGTCTTTATCTGTACTACCGTAAATGAATCCCTTCTTGATTCCTCCGCCAACTAATACCGCCGGGAACAAGGTGCTCCAGTGATTTCGACCCCAGCTTGCATTCGCTTTTGGTGTACGGCCCATTTCACCCATGGCAACAATGAGCGTTTCATCCAGAAGACCTCTGTCTTCCAGGTCTGTCACGAGAGCCGTAAATGCCTGATCAAAGGTGGGTAACAAGTATTTCTTAACATCGTCACTGTTTCGGTGTGAGTCCCAACTGTAACCATCAACACAGTCATATTGAACGGTGACGAATCGCGATCCCGCTTCGATGAGCCGCCGAGCCACAAGTGATGATTGACCATACAAGTGGCGACCGTAGGTATCTCGTATCGAATCCGGTTCCTTCGTTACATCGAATGCTTCACGAGCCTTACTGGAAAGCACCAATTCCAATGCACGCTGACGGTACTTATTGAATGTTCGCGTTCTAGAAAGTTCACCCAGTGCAACTTGCTGTTGATTGATCTGATCGAGTAATGATGATCGCTTCGCATAACGATTGATCGTCATACCAGGATGTGGTTTAAGTCCATTGATGCTGAAATCCAGTTCTTCATCATCGCAGTCACGCCAGTATGGATTGTCTTCAACCGACTTCTTCTTGATGCTCGTTACAAGAGGTTCGTACCCACCGCCAAGCCATCCTGCCGTTTCGCCGGGACGGAAGATACCACCCTTCTCCTGAAAACTGCCGAGCGCATTGGGTAACACAACATAAGTTGGTGCGTCGCTGATCCTGTCTGCCTGCACATCGAAGTACTTGGTCACCGACCCCATTGCCGGCCAGTCATTTGCCGTCACATTAAATCCACCGCCAATATTGATATGCCAGCGATGACCAGTTTGCACATAATGACCACCACCAGAGTGATCATTAAAGCTGTGAGTCATCGTTTTGACGACTGAAAGCTTATCGGAAATTGATGCGACCCCTGGAAGGTACTCACCGATAAGAAGACCTGGTGTTTTACAAGCAGTCGGCTTAAACGGTCCTCTGATTTCTACCGGCGCATTTGGTTTTAAATCAAATGTCTCAAGCTGGCTCGGTCCACCAAACAGATGCATGAAAATCACATTTTTCGCACGTGGACGTGGCGCATTCGGCAAAGTCAGCGACTCGGCCTGCAGTACTTCGGGCAAGTTTACACCAAGCATTCCGGCACCGGCAGCTTGAATGAGCTTACGTCTCGACATGCTCTTACTACAGTTGGCACGCGAATTCGGTTTATCGAAGACCGTTAGCATTTTTGATTCCTATCAACAAAGAAGGTGCTATTCATTGTATCGACTATGGTCGTCTGGGTCATGAGATTTGTCCTCTGGATGCTGCTTGGCTAATGCTCTTTCCAGAGCTTAGCGAGATGAGGGCCTTACGCGTGTTCGCAGGGTTCGGCTGTCGGGATTCGGCACCATCACAAAGACGATTACAAAATCGAGAGAACAATCGCCTTCAAATGAGGTGATTAGCATCTATAAAATGAAGGGAAGATTAATCGAACCTAGGAATTTGGAATCGGAAATGCCACTACAATTCGTTTGTCCACAATGTCAGCAACTCACGACCGTCGGTGATGAAATGGCCGGTCAGGTTTACACCTGTACCTGTGGATTCATGCTACGGCTAGCGTCGCCGGAACCACCCGCTGCACCGGCGGAAAGTCCGTATACAGCGCCGAACTTATCGGGGTCAGAAATGACAGATGGTACAGCGGCCACACCGGGCGATGCTATCCCGACAGATTTGGATGCAAAGAAAAGAGGATTCTTTACACCGGGCCGCATCGTTATTTACACACTGTTGGGGGCATTTGTTATTGCCGCCATATTGGAATTCTCGGCCAAAGGAAATGCGCAAGCCGTTTACGATACACTCGACGCTAACGTAGGTGATGAAGCGGCAGTCCAAGATCAGCTCGTCGACCGCAAAGACGGCCTGCGAATGTACATCAAAGAGCTGCACGGGCTTGAACCACTTGAGGGCGACTACGGTAACAAAGATATTTTCAATTTTGGAGGCACGCTGCGTAAGTACTACATCATTGTTCAATACGCAATGACCGGCCATGTGCGCGATATCGAACTCGCATCGCCTATGTTTAACGAAGATCCTGATTTTCTGAAACCGAATACGACTGGGAATCCAGGTATCATTGGGCCGAATACACTCGGAGAAGATGAAAGAAGCAAAATGCAGGAGATGTCTAAAAGGATGGGAGACAACAGAGAAAGCACCGCTGAATAGTTTACGTGCAGCGGATTCTGGTAGTAGGCCCTGCGGGTTTGGCTTTGCCGAGCCCCGCGGTTGCATGTGGATAGATACCCAACCGCACCATATTTCGAGGAGCCGTTAGNCGACGCAGGAATTGGATGCGNGGGCAAACAATTACGNGCCTAAGGCCGGTTAGATTCTTCTCTTGCCCACTTTCATNGCCCGTCGTCGCNACACTCCGGCAGACGACGCTAGGATAATGANGGCCTANCGGCTTTAAAAGAAACTCAGCAACTTCAACAACTTAGAAGGCAAACGTACCCATATAGCAACTACGAGCATTATTCATTTCCCAGCGNGTACCAAGTCCCCTGCCCTTGAATCCACCTTCGATGGCGACGCCAGCAGCAAGATTCTTTACTGGTGATAGGGGCGGATAGTAATTTGACTCGTTGGAGCAAACGCAATCGCCTTTGTTTGCTTTACGTGTCTTGAGGCTTACTTCTTTACCTGCTGCAAGGTTTGCTTTGTAGCTGAANAGATCCAAGTTCATCTGAATTGGCACATCACTGATTCGCACAACATTTTCCGCAGCTTTGCCAGCCCGTTGCTTTNCGAATTCGATCAGCTTGGTACGTTGTGCAGAGTTCGCTTTGTCGTCGACCAAAATCACTGACTTAATAGTCCTAGCATCCTTTAAGCCTTGGAAAGCAAGCGTATCGGAAGATGCAACCACCAATACAACGCTCAGCCCCTTCAAACTTACCTCATCCATGCTACCGGTTGTGAATTTCCATGCCATGGTTGCTTCACGACCTGCAAGTCCAATCTCAGCATTGGCAAAACACGGGCCGGTATAAACCTGGCATGTCCGGTTTTCCATGTAGTAGCCGAACAGCCCGTCGGCAGCCTTTGCAGTCAGAGAACTCGAAATGACGGCAATCATGCATAGTACAACTAGTAGATTTCGTCGCATGGTCTTGATCCTGAATCCTAAGAAAAAACGTTTGATTGGTATGAATGTAAGTGTAACAGAATCAGCAGTGATCCNTTAGATGAAATCTAGTTTNACTAAACACAGTCTTCAGCCATTCTCANTTCTTTTTGCGCGGATCAATAACGTTTCTCAACCGCAGTTCGATATCACCCTGACAGCAGTCACATGCTTTTAGCTCGTACATCGCAATCGCACAAATCTCGCACCAGTAATCCAGATGTTTTGCCTGATCATCATNAAGCACGTATACNCGCACCACACGCAGCGGCCCATCCAGTGAGTCCTTGCGTACGGTAATAATTACCGGGCGNTTGCATAAGCGTTTGTCTTTGCGNAAGGATCTACCGCGNANGTCCTGATAAAGCTCATGCGGCTGTTTATCNAAATCATAAAATACAGGTGTCTGCTCACGACGGAACTGGACCGGCGTAAACCCTAACCGACTGGCTTCCACGTCATCAACGGTCTTCACAATGCCGGTGAGCAGAACGGTTGGAGGCAGTGGCTTTTTGGCATCATCAGACAGACCAACCACCGACAATGATACAAGACCAATACATACCACCAGCAGGATCATCTGATTCCTTGCGAGAATGGAATACTTATTCTTCAATGTCTTGCACTCAGGTTGAGTTATGGACCACTTACTTACTCTGAGGCGTATCCAACCACGACCAAATCGAGAGGTAGTGGCTTCACTTCATCACCAACCTTGGCATTCGTGTTTAGCCGAACGATCCACCACTCATGCTCTGCGTTCTCGCGGATACTTGGTGCTTTGCTATCACCACTAACCTTTTGCAGAGACAGGATGGCAGGATGACTTGACTGTGCAACTTCAGCACTTTGTTCGTTCATTTCATCACGACTCGCTGGTTTTAGCACTTTGTCATGCTCTGCGTTTAGTAGCATAAGGAAATCTCGCGTTGGACTTGTGCCAACGTGAGCACCGTCAACTGGTTGGTGTGCATAACGGAGTGTATAGACTCCTGCTTCGATATCCTGATCACGAAAATCACTTCCACTACGACTGTAGCGAATAACGCCTAGCATTTGGCCTTGAGAAAACGGATAGATGACATCGCCTTTACCCTTAAGCGCCGGCACCGTTATGCTCTTGAACAACCAGATATCACAAACTTTTCGTGTTTCACCGCGATAGATCGAAATCCCAGTTTCGCTTAGTTGGGCGGCAACTTCTTTGGAAACACTGTCAGCCGGTGCTGACTCTTCAAGCTTTACGATGCGGTGTTCAGCAGCAGACGCGCTGATTTGTGTCAACGCTACAAGTGTAAGGGTAGTCAGAGCTGCAAGGAATCGCCGTTGCATGTTAGGTTTCCTTTCGATCAGGTGTAGGCAGGAGCAGGTTTCTCAAGATGTGTCTAAGTCACGCAGCTCGTTCCAGCGGTAATATCACTGGGCAACTCGAGTCTGTCATGGAAGATTCAGTATATCCTCAAGATCCTGATTCTTCACCCATGGCAGCGGATATGTTGTCCCTGAATACGCATGTAATTGGAGCAATTGTCGTGAGAAAGTTGAAACTGAATTCAAAGAGGCTTAGAATCGAGGCACTTATCAGTCCCAACTGTCAGTGGGACGAGTAGTTTACACACACGTCGAAGGACACGTCGCATGTCAGCTTCTTATGAGAAAACTGACGGCTTCAATCGTCGCGCATTCCTCAAGGGATCCGGCGCTGTTGCCGCGGCCGCGTCGCTTCATCAGCAAGCGAGCGAGGTCTCTGCTGCCGACTCCAAGGAAGTGGTCAGCGGATCAAAGAAAATAACACTCAACGTTAATGGCGAAGATGTATCGGTCGAAGTCGAACCGCGAACAACTTTGCTAGAAGCACTTCGCTACCAACTGGATCTCACCGGTGCCAAACCTGTGAGCATGGATGGTAGCAGTGGTGCAAGTACTGTACTGATCAACGGCAAACCAAAAATGGCTTCAACCACTCTGGCGATTGCATGTCGCAGGAAAGAGATCACAACGGTTGAAGGTCTTGGTACAGATATCCCGAAAGCATTTGTCGAAGCAGATGCTCAGCAATGCGGGTTCTGCACACCAGGTTTTGTTGTTGCAGTTTCAGCATTCCTGGACAAAAACCCAGATGCCTCAAATGACGAAATCCGAAACGGACTCAACGGAAATATCTGCCGCTGCGGCACGTACTCCAACGTCATTGACGCTGTAACCAACGTTGTGAAGGGAGGCTAGCAATGGCACAAGTAGAAGATAAACAAGCTCAAGGCCCGCAAGGCCCTTACAGCTGGCCGTCCCGCAAGGACTCCAAAGTGATTGGCAAAGACCATGAACGAATGGATGGTATTGAAAAGAGTACCGGAGCGGCCAAGTACACTTACGACGTCAATCTAAAGAACCAGCTGATTGCCAAAGCACTTGGCTCACCGCATGCCCACTGTCGAATCAATGGAATCGATACCACGGCTGCTGAGAAAGTGCCTGGTGTTGTTGACGTCCATATCCTGCCACACGCTGAAGCGGGCTCAGAAATCAAATGGCAAGGTGAGCTTTTGGCCATCGTGTCTGCTGAATCTGAAGGCGCTGCTGCTGAAGGCGTCGATGCACTGAAGGTTGATTACGAAGTACTCGACAGCTTCACTTCCGACAGTGATTTGAAAGGTGCAGAGGAAGCCGGCGTCACGGCACGTGGTGGTGGAAAGGTCGAGACCATCAATGAGCCGGGCGACGATGATGACGAAGATGAATGGGTGGACGCTGAAATCGAGCGGATATTCAAAGAATCCAAGCACGTCGTAGAAGGCTACTACGGTATCGATGCCATTACACACTGTTGCCTTGAGCCTCACGGAAGTACCGTTGCTTGGGAAGGCGATAAACTAAAGGCCTATCTATCCACGCAAAACGTCTCCGGCACCGACGAAGGATTTGCAAACGACTTGGAAATCTCTGCTGACAGCGTCGATGTCGAATGTACGTACATTGGGGGTGGATTTGGAAGCAAGTTTGCACCGGATTACTGGGGCATTGCAGCCGCTCGAATCTCAAAACGGACCGGACGGCCTGTGAAGCTCATGCTTTCACGCGATCAAGAACTCAAGCTTGGTGGAAACCGACCATCTGGTTATCTGCAAGTTAAGCTTGGTGCTGACGCCGACGGCGTTGTCCAGGTTTGGGATTCGCATCACTGGGGTACTTCTGGTGTAAGTGGTAGTGGCGTAAGTCATACGGTTGTACCTTATGTTTTAGTACCACCGAATTACCGCCGGAAAGCAACTGCTGTTCGCACCAATCTGGTTCGTGCCAGAGCATGGCGTGCTCCCAACCATCCACAAGCATGTGCCATCACGCAAACTGCGATTGATGACCTCGCTGCTACGATGGGCAAGGATAGCTATGACGTATTCATGGCTAACTTGGTCAATGCGAACAATGAAAAGGCTGATGTATACACCGAAGAGATGAAGATCGGTGCAAAACTGATCGACTGGAAGGCCAAATGGCATCCACACGGTAAAGGTGAACGCAACGGTTCCATCGTGGAAGGGCTTGGAATGGCACTTCACACCTGGGGCGGCGTTGCCAACACCAGCGAATGTACCGTGAAGATTCATCCGGACGGTGGTGTAAGCAGTTTCTGCGGCACGCAGGATATCGGATCCGGAACAAAGACGGTTTGTGCCATGGTTCTCGCCGAGACACTCGGATTATCGACGAATCAGGTGACCGTTAACTACGGAAGTTCCACTTATCCTTTCTCCGGAGCATCAGGTGGTAGTACAACCGTCGGTGCTGTATCCGAATCGCACCGTCGTGCAGGAACAGATGCACTCACTGTTCTTAAGGGCAAAGTTGCTGAGAAGATCGGCGCGGATGCCGGAACGTTGGTTGCTTCTGACGGACGCATCCATGTGGCAGGTAATAAGGACAAAGGACTTGGCTGGAAAGAAGCCTGTGGTCTTCTTGGACTTAAGCCGCTGGAGATTACACGAGGTCACACTCGTGGTGATGCAAGCCCGCTTTCCAATAGCGGCGTTGGCGGTGTCCAGATGGCACACGTCTGTGTCGATCTCGATACCGGTGTTGTGAAGATGAAAGAGTTCGTGGCCGTTCAGGATCAAGGACTCGTCATCAACCCGGTCACTTGCAAGAGCCAAATCTACGGTGCGGTCATCATGGGCATCGCTGCTGCTCTTTACGAGCAACGCATTGCTGATCCGGCCACCGGAGCATTACTCAACGCGGAACTTGCTGATTACCAACTCGCCCGACTTGGCGATATTGGCGATATCAAGATCGAACTTTACGAACCAGAATCAGAACGTCAGCGTGGCGTCATTGGTAATGGTGAGCCTCCGGCAATCAGTCCGGTTGCTGCGATCTCCAATGCAGTTGCCAATGCGATCGGTGCCCGTGTTTCCACGGCACCATACACACCACAAAGAGTTCTTGAAGCACTTAAGAACGCTTAAGCGATTAGGGAGGACCTGACATGAAAGCGTTTGAATATACCGAACCACGTACCGAATCGGATGCCGTTGCCCTGCTGTCTGCACAGCCAGGCCAAACGGAAATCCTTGCCGGTGGTACAGATTTAGTTGGCCTGATGAAAAAGATGATCATCAAGCCAGAGCGTGTTGTAAACATTATGGAGATCCAGTCTCTCCAGAATATCGAGCAGTTGGAGGATGGCTCCGTTGTCATCGGCGCTGCTGTGACTCTGGATGAAATCCTGGCATTTCCATACATGGAAAACTACCCGGCTGTAACGGATGCCATCCTTGGCATAAATAGTATGCAGCTTCAGTCGCAGGGAACGATAGGTGGCGAAATCTGCCAACGTCCCCGCTGCTGGTTCTTTAGAAACGGCACGGGACTTTTGGACGACAAACAGGTGGTCGAAGGTGATAACCGTTATCACGCGATCCTTGGGAATACCGGGGCGGCTAAGTACGTTTCCGGAAGTCGAATTGGGCCTGCCCTAATCGCTCTTGGTGCACAAGTCCGCTTAGTTGGACCTAACGACCAAGAGCAAATCATTCCGGTGGCTGAATTTTTCCGAACACCACGTAGCGAACATCATCGCGAAACGGTTCTGGATTCAAATCAGTTATTAACGCACTTGATTTTGCCTGCAAAACAATCGGCGACCAACGCCACGTACGAAGTACGTCACGGTGCTGGTCCTGAGTATCCACTTGCAGCAGCAGCCGCTGAATTGGAAATGGATGCAAATGGCATTGTTCGTAAAGCTAGTGTTGTGATGGGACAAGTTGCACCAACGCCGTGGGTTTCTGCTGAAGCCGTTCAGGTGTTGGTCGGCAAACCGGTTACCCCTGAAGTTGCGGAAGCAGCAGGACGTGCCGCAGTCGCACCGGCAACACCACTATCACAAAATGAATATAAAGTCCAAATGTCGATGGTTGCCGTCAAACGCGCAATCCTTCGGGCTGCTGGCTTGGAAACGGGAGGTTTTTAATCATGGCATTTGAAAAGAATTACGAAGTACCCGGTCTGACCGACGAACCCGCTTGCATTCATCTGCGAAGCAAGGCGATGTACGTGACAGGAAGTCTCTACAAGCCTGACCATCCGGATGAAGAAGGTGCTCAATATTGCTGGTGCAATGTCACCCAGCATATCGTCGGACCAGACCAGGAAGATGTAAACCGTTGTGATTGCACCGGCAACCGAGGTTGTTACAAGAATTACTCCTAGTTGGGAGTAGCAAATACAACACTTAATCGTGTAATCAAACGGGAGTCACATACGTCATGTGGCTCCCGTTTTTCTTTCGATCCCTGACCTATGAAAGCACTATTATGCGGCACTTCACTCGCACCTTACTGCTGACTCTCTCAATTCTTCTTTCCACGACCTCAATCCATGCAAGAGAACCGAGCATGTGGCGCACGCTTCATCGACTCGCGCTACAACAGCGTGAAAGCAATGACGTGCCGCTGACGGAAGGACACACGCGGCTCCGGTTTAGAATTGGCCTGGCACCTGAAAAATCCGCCGGCGCCGGGACAATTAAAATCTCACAGATCACGGCTGATGGTGGCCGAGAGCCACTTGAATTGACTGGCGTCATTGAGCGTGACAACTTCTGGTACACCGTTGATGAATCCAGCTTCGTTGACATTCCCAGCCAGGAAGTATCGATCGACATCGTAAAGGGCATCGAGTCTAAAATGGTAACACTGGATTTTGATTTGACAACCGTCAAGAATCGGGAACTGGTGATTCCTGTGAATCTGGAACGTTTTAGCCACTTAGCTAAGCAGAGAATGATTTCCGGTAACACGCATGTTCATATCATGCGTCAGACATACAGACAGGCGACCGACTATTTGCAACTCGTACCGGAATCCGATGACCTCAGACTCGTCTGGGTTTCCCATCTCCGCAGAATCCCGGATGAACGCGAGTACATTACAAATCAATTCACTCCATCTTCGCTCCATGCAATCTCCACGGACAAAGTAACACTTGGATTCGGTGAGGAGCATCGTCACAATTTCGGAATCGGTGGTGAAGGTTGGGGACACGTAATGTTACTGGACATCCCCGAACTCGTGCGGCCAGTCAGCATTGGTCCTGGCATCATGCGCGGCGGTTCGGATGGCCGGCCTGTACAAAAGGGCATTCTCGCGGCACGCGGCAGCGGTGGCACCGTGATTTGGTGTCATAACGACTTCGGGCTCGAAGACATCGCAAACTGGACTCTCGGATTCATCCATGCTCAGAACATCTTCGATGGCGGCAGCGTCGGTAGTTACGACGCTACGTTTTATCGCTACCTGAATGTAGGTATGCAGGTACCATTTTCTACCGGCACAGATTGGTTCATTTATGATTACTCGCGAGCCTACGTCCCAATTAGAGGACGAGTGACAAGCAACAAGTGGCTGGCGGCACTGCGAAAAGGCGAGTCCTTCATCACGAATGGACCGATTATTTCATTCACTGCCAATCAGAGAGATATTGGATCCACGATTCAATTGGAGTCGGGGAGTAACACCGTACAGGTTAACGCAACGGGTAAGGGACGCACCGACTTCAAAGGCTTAGAGCTCATACATAACGGACATGTCGTTGCGACCGTGGAGACTCAATCAACCGATGGCTACTTTGTAGCTNAAATGAACACCACGGTCGACCTNAGCGAACCCGGATGGCTCGCGGTGCGCGTACCAATTGATAACAACAAGAATATCTATGACCGACTGATATTCGGACACACAAGCCCGATTTACTTTCAGCAAAATGGGCAATCAATCTTTGATCCTGANGTCGCNTTGGATCTGATGGTAGAAATGCAACAAGCCCGCGATAAAGCTGCCAGCACTGGGCAGTTCGACGATGAGGCCGCACGCAATAGCGTAATTGGTGTTTATGATAGAGCTATCGAGAGAATGGAAGAGCTCATTGAGTCGAGCGGAAAGTAATTTCCCTCGACCACGGTATTTGCACTCCGATGATTCACCTTACGACAACCACCTAATTCTCAATGAACGCTAGTACCGCTGAGAGATATCTGACCCAGACGCTCTATTTCTTTGGGCTGACATGTGTGCTCGCGTTTATCCCACTTGTCATGCCAGTCAGCTGGATGCAATGGGTTCACGAGCAGATTCTTGGGATGGGAGAATTCCCGGAAGCTCCTATAACCGTTTATCTTGCTCGCTCTACCAGCGCGCTATGCGGTATGTATGGACTGCTGGGATTGTTAATGGCGAGAAACATACAAAAGTACGATCAATTGATTTATCTGCACGGCCGAACCCTTCTAGTAGTTTGTGTTATCGGCGTAACTCTCGCCTGGGAATGCGGGTTACCAATGGCATGGGTAATTATTGACGGAATTGGCGGAGTGACACTCGGACTCGTTACAATTTATTTGCATCGACAGGCCTGTGCAAAACCTGCCGGCACAGACGATTAGCCAATGGCTATCGCGAGTTTCAACACCGGTGTCCTAAGAAGTAGCAATCCGGAGACAATATGAATCCATATCGCATGGCACGACCGCCCCGACGCTGGAAACCCAAGCTATCACCTTGGGTCGTAAGGCTCACCAGAAGGCTTCGGAAATGGCAGGGGTTAAAAACATGTCAGCTTGAAGGCGTTGAAATCCAAAATGCCGAGATTGTCAGAGAACAGATCCGTCAAGGCAACGGAGTACTGATTACTCCCAATCATTCATCTCATGCAGACCCCTTTTCCATGAATGCCGCAGCGGATGCAACTGGCTTTCCTATGTACTTCATGGCAACGTGGCATGTTTTTGAAAATCAGGGCAAAATTGGGCAGTGGCTCCTTCAGAAACACGGTGCATTCAGCATCGATCGTGAAGGCACAGACATGGAAGCCATGAAGACGGCACAAAATATCCTTCAGGAGAAGAAGTATCCCTTGGTGATATTCCCCGAAGGTGAGGTATATCACACGAATGATCATGTAACGCCTTTCCGCGAAGGTGCAGCAGCACTTGCATATCTCTCTGCCAGACGTGCTGATCGAAAAATCGTATGCATACCCACAGCATTGAAATACTGGTATACGAGTGATCCGATGCCGGAATTGCTGGATTTACTTATCGAGTTGGAATCGTCAATCCACTGGCGACCCACACCGGAAAAACCAATGGTCGAGAGAATCTATCGACTTGGCTCGGCACTGATGGCACTCAAAGAGCTTGAGCATCTGGATTCCGTACAGGAAGGTACGTTGCCAGAACGTACCGAACGACTTGCTGATCACATCCTCTCAGCAAATGAAGAGCAGCTGGAAATCGACGCCGGTGATAAAATGCTTCCCGAACGTGTCAAACAACTTCGAAACGAAGTCATTACACGACTTGAGTCGCTCGAACCAAGTGATGATGACAAGCGAGCAGAACTTGACCACTATCTGGACGACGTCTTCCTCGCCGTGCAACTGTTCAGTTACCCTGGAAGCTACGTCTCGAATAATCCAACGGTCGAACGCATTGCCGAGACACTCGATAAACTGGAAGAAGATGTGCTGGACAAGTATTCGGCTGGTATCAGAGCTACGCGCAAGTCACTCGTACGCTTTGGTGATCCGATAGAAGTCATCAGTGAAAAGCGGCGAAACTATGCTTCCGAGCTAACCGATCAACTTAGAAATACGGTTCAGTCCATGGTCGATGATATCAATGCAGATCATACGGAAGGCTAAGTATTGAGCATGCAAAAGCGAAAGTGCCAACTACACATGCTGATCCTGATGCTCGTATGTATTGGTTCGGGTCACTCGCACTCCGCTGAGCCACCCTCACCTCAGCCGCAACCACAATTTTATGCACCTGTGGAAATGGTAACCGTTGATCAGTGGCTGTACATCGCCAATCAGGATTCGGGAAGCGTGAGTGTTGTGAAAACTGGCGAGAACAGGATGTTTTCTGAAACGTTCATCGGCCAACGAATAAGCAGCCTTGCTCGAGTCGGGTCACAAGCAAGACTCCTGTTCACGGATGAAGTAAAACATGAGCTCGTCCTTTCATCCCTTGTCCAGGGGCACGTCTCGGTCATTAAACGCATTAAGGTTCCCTACTCTCCCGTAGGCGTAAAAAGCACGTCTGGCGGAACACTAGCAGTTGTTGCATCCCTTTGGGCCAGGCAGGTAACGCTTGTTGATATCGATGAGACCGTTGAATCGGGTTTAAAGATTTCTAAGAAGATCAATATTCCTTTTAACCCCAAGGAGGTATGGATTTCTGCTGATGACAGTCACGCGATTGTGTCGGATGCATTTGCTGGTCACATCGCCACGATTGACCTGAAAGAGCGACAGTTAGCAGGACTCTTTAATGTCAACGTTCAGAATATCCGCGGATTAACAACCAGTACTGATGGAAAATACCTTACGTTTTCACATCAGCTTCTGAGCCCTAACTCTGCCACCGTTCGCAACAATGTCTTCTGGGGTAATACCCTTGAGAATCTCATTCGAAGTGTACCTCTTGAAGTACTGCTCCAGCCACAATCAGACCCAGGGTCGATAATAAAAGTTACGCATTGGTTGCAATATCCTGTCGGGAATCCCGGAAATGCTGCCGGGGATCCCGGTGACATTCTATTTACCAGTGATGGAGAGTTGTTTATTTGTTTTGCGGGTACCAGCCAAATTGCTCACGGCAAAGATCTGCACAATCTGCTGGATCGCATAAATGTCGGAAGCCGTCCCATTGCGATAGCCGCGGATCAAACGGAACGATTTATTTATATCGCTAGCCACTTTGACGACACGATTGAGGTTTTCGACCGTAAATCGAATCGTGTGGTTAAAAAACTACCTCTGGGAGATGGTCAACCAACATATTCACTTGCTGACAAGGGCAAACGTCTCTTTTACAATTCTCGCCTGTCACTTGATGGCTGGTATAGCTGTAACAGCTGCCATGTAGATGGCCATACCGTGGGCGGGTTGAATGAGAATCTGAGCGATTCAAATAAGTTTTCACCCAAGCGAATTCTCTCGCTGTTAGGAACAGGTGAAACGGGACCGTGGGCATGGTTGGGTAATAAGATTGACCTCGACGGTCAGGTACTCAAGTCGATTCACATCACGATGCAAGGTGGCAATTCAGGACTCGCCAAAGGAAACCCCGCACCGTCAATCTCGGCGTTTCTGCGAACACTTCAGCCTGCACCGGGTGTGCGGACAGCGCGTGGAGAGTTGATCGCAGAGCAGATTAAACGAGGGTCGCAACTGTTTGAGACTTTGAAGTGCAGCGAATGCCACGCACCGCCAACATACACGACCGTCAACACCTACGACGTAGGCATTCAGGATGAACACGGACTAAAAGACTTCAACCCGCCGTCACTCCGCGGCGTTAGCCAGCGCTACGGTCTGTTTCACGACAATCGTGCTGCAGATGTGAGAGCGGTTTTGGAAGATCACGCACATCCAGATGATTCCATCAGCTTATCCAAATCTGATTTGGAAGCTCTTATACATTTCCTCGAGTCGATTTAGTCACCTCGCGAACCACTGTTTATTCCTCATCAGTGGCNGCGGTGGTCAGNATTTCATTTAGCCGGTCTCTTAGTTCGGTCTTCAATGTTTGAATCGCCAGAGACTGCGCGGTGGGTTCAAGTTGTCCAACNAGTGCNCCCAAATTAGAAAGATGCGAGGCTACCTCGTCTGTATCCCCGCGTGCCTGAGCAATATTGGCCTGTCCGCATAGGCCAAATGAACGTAATTCAATATTANTGACGTCCAATTTACTCAGGCGTATGTAAATACGA
Organism: Rhodopirellula sp.; assembly: GCA_002714565.1. Lineage (GTDB taxonomy): Bacteria > Planctomycetota > Planctomycetia > Pirellulales > Pirellulaceae > UBA11883. The sequence continues at coordinate 49,912 of PAXU01000080.1, read as the reverse complement.
TTTGCTTTTTCCAGCTGATTTTGTTGCTGGTATAGATTCGCCAGATGCCTGTCGACCTTCAGCGCAAATTCCTGGTTTGTTGGACTTTCACCAGGTGGAAAGTACCGTTTGACGCTCAGTAACGCTTCTTCCGTGTTGATCAAAGCAGCATAGGTAAATTGATCCTTGACTGTTGACTTCATTTCGATCTCACTGGCAACAACCGCATCTGCAACATCAAGCATAGAGGATGGGGCGAATGATGTACCGAAGGTGACACCAACCGCAAACATCAAGATGATGGCTGCTATCCAGCGACCGTTTAGTAGCTTTGGAGAATCATGCGATGATTTCATCAAGGTGCTCAACTGCTGAGTAATTTCCATACGGCCATCAGGGTGTGCATTCAGTAAAGCATCGCCCATTTCAATATTTGGCACCCAATGATCATCAAGCCCGTCAGTATCAATACCGCGCAATTGATTGAGTAGCTCCGCAGCAGACTGGTAACGACTTTCCGGTTCTTTAGAAAGCAATTGATGAATCAGCGCGGCGATATCGCTCGGTAGATCGCTTCGCAATTCCAGAATATGCTCCGGTTCTTTTTTCAGGTGTTGGACTGCAATACTCAGAGCATTGTCGCCTTCAAACGGAGTCCGACCACTGAACATATGGTATGCAGTCACACCAAGTGAATAGAGATCACTTCTTGGATCAATCTTCCCGCCTTGGGCCTGCTCTGGACTCATGTAGAGGGGTGTTCCCATGGTCATACCAACCTGGGTTGCATCCATCGAATCTCCGCTGTCCACAATACGCGCTAATCCAAAATCCGCAACCTTCACTTCACCATTCGGTGAAAGCATGATGTTTTCAGGTTTGATGTCACGGTGAATGATCCCGCTTTGCCCTGCCTTATGAAGCGCTGCGGCTACCTGCCGCAAGACACTCAGCCCCATTTGGATATCCACGGCACCTTGGGCTTGCAGGTACTGGCGAAGATTCTGCCCTTGTACGTACTCTTGTGCGATAAAGTGGATTCCGTCTGTTTGTCCGACTTCATGGATCTGCACAATATTCGCATGAACCAGCCCGGCAGCAGCCTGTGCTTCTTTATGAAATCGCCGTACGTATGACTCATCTTCGGCTAAGTCCGACTTGAGTACCTTGATGGCAACACGTCGCTTGAGTGACATCTGTTCAGCAAGATAAACGACGCTCATACCACCACGGCCAAGCCGGCGTAGCATCCTATAATCCCCTAGTTGCCTGCCGGCCAAACTCAGATTCAGATTTGCGTCGTTTGATGCCATCTAATTAATGCTGCAATTAATCCACAGGTGGTGATTCTACGGTCAGACAACTTCGATATTGACGAGTTGATTCAGGCTGCCTGACTCGAATCCACTGAGATCAAGGGAAATAAACTTAAAACCAATCTCTTTTAAGTACGTAACGAGTGGGGCTCTTAGTTCATTTGCTGCAACGCTTGCAACTTGGTCTACAGGAACTTCAATGCGGGCAATATCGCCGCGATGGTAGCGTACGCGGAGGTTTACAAACCCGTTTTCTTTGAGCCACTGTTCAGCCAAATCCACCATTTGCAATCTTTCCGCAGTCACTTCTTCACCATAAGCAATACGGCTGGATAAACAGGGAGATGCTGGTTTGTCCCATGTTGGTAGATTCCAGCCTTCAGCAAGCGATCTCACATCCGCCTTGCTTATGCCACACTCCGCCAGCGGACTCACAACTGAGTGCTCACTTGCGGCTTGCAGACCCGGGCGATAGTCACCAAGGTCATCTGTATTTGTACCATTGAACACGACTTGTACGTCCAGAGATTCCGACAACCCATCGAGTTGTGAATAGAGTTCCGTTTTACAGTGGTAGCAGCGGTCTTTACTATTTTGGACATAGAGTGGATTGGCAAACTCATTTGTCTCAACAACGCGGTGCGCAATACCAATCTCAGTGGCAATCCGTCTGGCATCGTCTAATTCACCGCTTGCGAGACTTGCGCTGGTCGCAGTAACCGCAACAGAATTCTCACCAAGCGCCACGTAGGCAGCTTTGGCAACCACCGTGCTATCCACACCGGCAGACATCGCCACAGCACAGCTATCAAACTGTGAAATGAAAAGCAGTAACTCACTTTGTAACGACTCGAATGAACGCATACTTCTATTTTACTGACTCACCAAAGAAGGAAACGGGCAAAATCCCGCAATTACCATTCTGCTGGTGTTGGTGCAGGATCAGGTAATGGAGTTGATTTGTCAGTAAAAAGGCTTCCGCCGTAATGCCGTGGCAGTGAGTTTTGTGAGAGCCCGCAATATCCCAAAGGGGGGGACGTAGACTCCGGGACGCGAGATCCGCTTTGACCCGCTGTCCGGAGACGAGCGAGCGCGGCCTGTCGCATAGCCAGAGTCGAAAATAAGTCCCCTACGGACCTCTTATCGGCTCCCCAAAAAATCAGCACCGTCAACACGAACATGGAAGAAGCCGTGTATGGTTTCTGATACAGGCACACTNTTGCACCTGCTCGAATCGTAGCAATCTCAAGCCGTTAATGCAAATCGCTGACGATTCATTAAGGGAGACTCCGGGCTGCTTGAGTTGGTGACCAGTCCTGAGAAGACTTATACNATCTCTTTGTTGACCGGATCCATGACCTTCGTATTGCGTTCGACCGCTAACACGACGGTTCGTTCGTGTATGCCATCCTTGGTGGTCGCCACAATCGGAATCACTTGTCGCCGATTAGGCATATCCTGACGCACTGTAAATGTGCCATCAGGACGAAGCTTGATGGGCTTTCCATTTAATATCAGTGAAGCGTCGTCATCTGTCTTTCCGTAGATAATCANCTCTGCATCAACATCAAATCGAAGTACTTCTTCCAGATCAGTTACACGATGAATGTTTACCGCTGGCAACGTGGAATTCATCGGCCGTCGAAGGCGTTCTTCAAATAGCTCCTTCAATTCGCGGCTATCGGTGCTTGCCTTTCCTCCGCCACTCATCGCATAGATTCGTTCGTAATCTTCTGCAATGTCTGACCAGTTATTGTCAATCGCATCCGACGTACCTGGTTTTGGTGTTGAAACGACGTTACTTCGGCCGATGCTGTGGAATTGACCATTATCAGCTAAATAACCAAGTTCAATGCGATAACTCTTCGGGGGATCAAAGACGTCGATATACCAGTTAGTCACGCCGGAGTGAATTTCGATGTCACGAACAATATTGGATGTAACATTCGTGGTTGTACCGTATTCTAATTCATACAGTCGAATAACAGGTCTGGCCGAGTGCCAGTTCTCATTCATGGCGGCCCGCACTCGCTCAACACTATGTCGAGTTACCTGCCAACANGCGTGAAGCCAATACGAATCACGTACGAGNAAAACAACCCTGTCTTTTTTCCGGCTACCGTCGACTGATTTAGCCGTTGCCATCACTGGGGCAAGGCTTAGATCCTTTTGCTGTTCACGTAACTCGCGACTCTTGCGGATTCTCTTCAATGCAACGGTACTGCGAGGTGCAGACTTGCGTTTATCCTTGCTTCGAGTGCTGTTCCGCTTTACCGTAGTCACCTTGCGGGATGACCGGGACGGTGAGTTCTTGGAACTACGTGTGGAAGTAGACTTAGTTGCGCGGGTCTTAGCTGCCTTCGCCGCTGCAACCTTTCTGACGAGCACCTTTACCAATTCATCCTTTTTCATGGATGTGTAGCCTGAAATACCAAGATCGCGGGCGATCTTTTCAAGCTCTTTAACCGTGCTGGATTTTAGTTCTACCGTTGAAATCAAAACGGATCTCCTTGAAGTGACGTTTATTCGTGTCGAATCAAGTAACAAAAAGGNCTATCCGCAAACGAGTAACCGATAAAAGTTAAATTTCTGCAGTCACAGAATTAAACGTGATTAGCCGCCGGATATCTTTATTTGGTGTGATTCGTGCTGGAATTCAGTTGCAACCAGGGGTGGGTGTCGGCTTTATATCCGACCAATCGTTGCGTGCCTTGGTGGGCGGTTTATGGTTTCCGTACCACTACTTCCGTGTAGAATTCTCCGTCAGATCAAACACAGCATCCTATTTGCCGTGTCATACAGATTGGCTATNANAATTGAANTCGTCAATCCGTGAATCCAGCAGGTTCAGCAATTTAGTGCCTTGTGNGCCNCATATNAAGCNTAAAATGCNATCANAGGCCAANCTAGCAAGTCATTGCCTGAGGTAACACTAAACAAAAACAGAACCATGTTCAAGTTGANCACCCCCTGTTAGAGGGTTTTTATTACCTGTCGTCCGGTCTGAATTCAGTACTTTTATTCCGTAAGTCTGGATCGGCAAATAGACTCCACACTCATCGTTGATAACAAACAGCATTGGTCCAAAAGGGTCGCAGGTAGGTACATGATAAAAACAGCACTGGAAAGTNGAATCCCCGNTGANCNTAGATCGTNGANGCAGGTCAAAAAAGGTCTGTAAAAGTACTGTTTTATTGAGCTTAGGTTTGTTGACCTTCTGNTCCNGAGAGGATAAATTAACCGGCTTCAAGCGGTATTTAAAATCGGTAATTCAGGTAAACTCTGCAAACAGCTAACACGGGACTTCATGAGATTGGTAAACTCCTTATTAACCAAGGAGTTACGTCCAAAAGAAGCTGGAAGTTTCAACAGCAGGGAAGCTTTGAACACCGATCGTGAATTTTTTCACAAATGAATACCACACCCCCAAACGCTGGTGGCTCAAAGAGTAGTCGAAGTGCAATTGCAGAAGGCTACATGTGGGCAACCCGTATTACAAGCATTGCTATCGAGATGGTGGCTCCCGGACTGGGAGGCATGTGGCTCGATGAGCGATACGATACGAACGTGTGGGGCACTGTCGGTTGGATCCTTGGTCCGATTGTTGGGATTTATCATTTGATCCAGATAGCCGTAAAGGAAGCTGGANCAGGTGGTTCTCAATCCAAACGGGAGGGCAAACCTTGACTGAACAAGAAAAGGCAGATCAAGCGACAACAACTGTTGGAGACTCTCTGGGAAAGTCAGCCTTAAAGCTGACCTTGATCCTGGTGGTTGCCACACTCGGATGCGTCTGGTGGGGCAATCGGGCTTCCGGCACCGATGGAGTGAAGGCAGCTGCAATTGCAGGTTTGTTATGTTGGCTTGGAGCGATCCTGGCGTTGATGATAACAAGTCGATTTGCAGGTGGAACTAACGCGTCATCAGGCATTTTGGTAGGTTCGGCACTGCGGACAGGAATTCCGCTNATTGGAATCGCATTTTTGCATTTCAATGCCCCAGACCTTAGAGATGCNAACATTGCATATTACGGGGTAGGATTGTTCCTAATCTCGCTTGCAACTGAAACATACATAGCCGTCAACATCCTTAAACAGNCTTCCGAGACAACCAAGGCGAACTGATACATGGCCGACCCGATATTTCATATCAAGGATGCATACTTTTTCGAAGTCCCGCGTTTTCTCTACCGGTCAGAACGGGAGAACGCTAAGGATTTTCCAAATGTATGGGTCAAGCTAGACAAAGACTTCCAAGACCATCAAGCTCACGAAATTCAGGAAGCGTACACTGGCTCAGAGGAACTTCCTTCTATAGAAGACTGGCATCATTGGCAGCATGCNGGCAACAGCCATGCGAATTTTGCAGCACCGTATTATCAATATGTCGAGTCACTGGAGCATCCCCCTCAAGATCAAGCNTGGAANACCGTCGTCGCNGAACATTCTTCATCCGAATACATCCAAAGCTANAAAGAGTCCGCAANTTGGGATGCCNNAAAAATTGAGGATTACAATTTCCACCTGTCCGGCAAAGTCTTAATTCCACAACCCTTTGGTACGCTGCGAAATCTACACGAACAGGAATCCGGGTTCGCGATTTCCAAGTTCATGGTAATCGAGGTGTTCCTAGCTGTACTACTACTGTTTGTATTTGGCCGGCTAAGCAAAAAGGTTCGCAGCGGCGAGCCTGTAAAAGGCAAGCTCGCAAACTTTTGTGAATCATTCCTGCTCTTTATCCGAGATGATGTAGCACGACCTTCCATTGGTAGCGACGCTGATTTTCACCATGGACACGATGATCATGGTGACGATGGCCATCACGATCATGGNCCTCCAACCTATCACATTGCCGACAGAATCACCCCGATTTTGTGGACACTGTTCCTATTCATACTTGGCTGCAACCTTACTGGCATGATTCCATGGGTTGGTTCACCGACTGGCGTATTAGCTGTAACAGCTGCCCTGGCAACTGGCACGTTTGTCACGACGGTGATTGCCGGATCGATTATGCATAAGCCGATTGGCTTCTGGTTAAATCAGATTCCGTCAATGGAACTCAGTTTTGTCCTTGCCCTGATCATCAAACCGATGCTNTGGGTCATAGAAGTTGCAGGACTATTTATAAANCACGGCGTGCTGGCCGTTCGTTTATTAGCAAACCTTGTTGCCGGCCACTTGGTGTTACTATCCCTTATGGGACTAGGNATGGCNGCTGCAAACCTTGGTGCTGGCGGGTATTACTCGATTGCCGGAGTTTCGATAATCGGATCAACTGCCCTTAGTTGTCTGGAATTATTTGTAGCATTCCTTCAGGCATACGTATTCACACTACTTTCGGCACTATTTATCGGCGCCGCGATGCATCACCACTAAGCAACGGCCACACGACTTACCAAACCATTTAAACAACACGATTAAGTTAAACGAACTTGTTCGCATCCCTTGAGGTGAAAACAGTGAAAAACAACCGTCTTTCATTTGCATTTTTGATACTTGCAGTCACNGTATTTGCAATTCATCAAAGCGGAATCTCCACTCATGCTGCCGACGCAGATGCTGGCTCTGAAGCACACGCTGAGGATGGACATGGCGACCACGGCCACGNTGATGAGCATGCAGCAGACAGTCATGGCGACGATGATCACGGCGATAGCCATGGCGGTGGTCACGGTCACGACGAGTCAAATCTCGTGCACGGTAATGCATCAGATGGGCTGAAGAACATACTTGAATTCAAACCTGATCTGGCTGTTTTTTCACTTCTCGTGTTTGCCTTGCTCGTATTGGCACTGTGGAAATTCGCATTTGGTCCGATTATCAGCGGTCTGAATGCTCGCGAGCAGAACATTCAATCTCAAATTGCAACGGCAAAGGAAGCCGCTGGAAAAGCCGAGGCGATGCTTGCAGATTACGAAGCTAAGCTGGCAAACGCCGCAAACGAAGCGAATGAAATCGTAGCAGAAGGCCGTCGTGATGCTGAAACAACACGCGATCGCATCGTGGCAGAAGCAGAAGAAGCAGCACAACGAGAGAAAGAACGGGCGATCAACGAGATCCAGATTGCCAAGAATGCCGCACTACAAGCCGTTGCTGAACAGGCAACCGATATGGCAGTGGGACTTGCAGGCGACATCATCGGNTCAGAACTTGACCGTGATGACCACGAACAGTTGATCCAACAGGCATTAAGCAACCTGGACGGCTAAGTCGGAATAGCTAAACCGCTTGATAAAATCGACCAATAAAACACCTTAACGCATTCAAAACAGATCATGTCAGACGAACAACGACACGAAACAGTATTGGACATCGGCCACCAACAGTTGGGTGAAGTCTACGCGAATGCACTGATCGGTGCTGCAGACGCAGATCCAACAACAGAAGCACAAGCTGTCGTCGAGGAATTGCAGGCTTTCGTGAGTGAAGTACTTAACAAGGTCGACGGTCTTGAAAAGACGCTCGCTTCACGTCGCGTATCGCACGAAGTAAAGGAATCACTGCTTGATAAGGCCATTGGCACAAGTGCTTCAAAAGTGACTCTAAACTTCCTAAAAGTTGTTTCCAAGCATGAACGCATGGACGCCCTACGATCCATCAGTGCAGCGGCACACAAACAATTAAATGCCCAACAGGGTCGAATTGCTGTGACGGTCACAACAGCAGACGCAGTGGATGCCACTGCCCTTGAAAACATCCAATCCAAATTGGAAGAAAAACTAGGTTCAAAGGTCGACATCCAAGCGAAGGTCGACCCAACACTTATCGGAGGCACGGTTATTCGTGTCGGCGACACGCTTTACGATGGAAGCGTGGCAAACCGGCTCAAGAAAATCCGTTCCTCAGCAAAGGAAAACACCATTCGTCAGATCCGCCTGGAAACAGAACGATTTACAGCAGCTCAATAAGCTGTTCACTAAACGATTTGTACCGGTTGTGGATCGGTGATTTATTAACGATTAAAGGACAAGTTCATGAAATTCAACGCTGACGAAATCGCATCAGTCCTGCAGCAGGAAATCTCGCAGTACGAAAGCCAAGTCGACGTTCGTGAAGTCGGTACAGTATTGGAAGTCGGTGATGGAATCGCCCGGGTCTACGGACTCTCGGGCGTCCGAGCTGGCGAAATGGTTGAATTCCCTGGTGGAATTCACGGTTTGGCATTTAACCTGGAAGAAAACAGTGTTGGTGTTATCATTCTTGGTGACTACCTACAGATTAAAGAAGGCGACGAAGTCCACGCACTTAATCGTCTTCTGTCCGTACCGGTTGGAGACGCAGTAATCGGCCGTGTGCTTGATGCACTTGGTAATCCAATCGATGGCAAAGGACCGGTGAACTCCACTGAGTCTCGCGTTGTGGAAGCAACCGCACCTGGTATCGCTGCACGACAGCCTGTTCATGAACCTCTGCAAACCGGCCTGAAAGCAGTTGACTCGATGACACCCATCGGTCGTGGCCAGCGTGAATTGATCATTGGTGACCGAAAAACCGGTAAGACAACGATTGCCATTGACACGATTTTGAATCAAAAAGATTCGGGCGTAAAATGCTTCTACGTGGCAGTCGGTCAGAAAGACTCCTCGGTCGCAGGTATTATCAGCACTCTCGAAGAATACGGTGCCATGGACTACACGACGGTCATCGTCGCCGGTTCAAGTGCCCCTGCTCCACTTCAGTACATTGCACCTTACTCAGGTACATCGATGGCTGAGTACTTTATGTACCGCGGCGAGCACACCTTGATCGTATACGACGATCTATCAAAGCAGGCAAATGCATACCGCGAACTTTCGCTACTCATGCGACGCCCACCGGGCCGTGAAGCATTTCCCGGTGACGTGTTCTTCTGTCACAGTCGCTTGCTTGAGCGATCCAGCAAGCTGAGTGCTGAACTTGGTGGCGGATCCCTCACATCACTTCCAATTATCGAGACACTCGAAGGTGAAGTTTCCGCTTATATTCCCACTAATGTGATTTCCATCACTGACGGACAGATCTACCTACAACCTGACCTGTTCTTCTCAGGTATTCGGCCAGCTATGAACGCTGGTGTTTCTGTTTCACGAGTGGGTGGTGCAGCTCAGATTAAAGGTATGAAAGGGGTTGCCGGTGGTTTGCGACTCGACCTTGCAGCATTCCGTGAACTTGAAGCGTTTGCACAGCTAGGTACGGATCTCGATCCTGCGACTCAAGCACAATTAGACCGTGGTTACCGCATGGTTGAATTGTTGAAACAAAACCAATTCAGTCCAATGCCCGTCGCCGAGCAGGTTGTCATGATCTACGCTGGTACCAAGGGACATCTGGACAGCGTACCGATCAACGACGTTGCTCAATGGGAAGCTGACTTCCTGGAGTTCATTCGCGATCAAAAGAGCGAAATCCTCACCGGAATTACCGAATCTGGTGATATCGGCGACGACTTGGAACAACAGCTGCTTGGTGCCATTGACGAATTCAACCGACTACAAGACGGAATCGAAGCTGCTGAAGAAGCCAGCGATGGAGCAGCCGAAGCTGACGAAGCGCCTGCTGACGAAGCGCCTGCNGACGAAGCGCCTGCAGAAGAAGCAGCCGTTGAATCAAGTGATGACTCGTGGATGACTGCAGATGACGGTGCTGATGCAGATGACGGTGCTGATGACGCAGCAGCAGACGATGATGAATCAAACGCTGAAGAATCCAACGACGAATAAACCGTAAACAGGAATCCTAGCTATGGCAAACGCCAGGGCATTAGATAAACGACGCAAGTCCGTTCGCAATATCAAGAAGATTACGCGCACGATGGAACTCATCGCCACCGCACGCTTCAAGAAAGCGATGGATCGTGCTATGGCTTCTACTGCGTACACACGCCGTATTACTCAGGTCGTAACAGATCTGGCGAATAGCGGGACGGAGGTTAAACATCAACTGCTTGAAAGCCGTGATTCTACCGAGAATGCGGCTCTCCTCGTGCTCTCGGCAAATCGCGGGCTTTGTGGTGGCTACAACGGAAACGTTGTGCGAGCAGGCCAACGACGTCTGGATGAACTCAAGGACACGTACGATAACGTGACGCTTTCTGTCTCCGGAAAACGCGGATTATCAAACTTCAAGTTCCGCGGCATCGAAGTTCACCAGGGTTACCTTCATTTTGAAGATAAACCAGCGTTTGACGAGGTCGAGCCCATCGCCAACGAATTCCTTGCTGACTTCATTTCCGGAAAACTCGATCGGCTTGACGTAGCCTATACAAAATTCATTTCCAGCTCAAAGCAGCAAGCTGTTGTGGAAACACTTTTGCCGCTCGGTTCACTGGATGATGAAGAAGATGATTCAGAAGACACAGGCGGCGCGAATAACGATTATGAATTCATGCCATCTGCAGAAAGCATTCTCGAAGAGGTTGTTCCGGCAAGCTTCAGAGTTAAGCTATTCAAGTGTTTTCTCGATGGGGCAGTCAGCGAACAGATTGCACGCATGGTTGCGATGAAGAATGCAACCGAGAATGCAGAAGATATGATCAGGAATCTATCAATGACTTACAACCGTGCCCGCCAGGCTCAGATTACAAATGAAATCATGGAAATCATCGGCGGTGTTGAGGCACTTAGTAACTAATATTCAAACAAATCACAAACAGGTAAATCCTTTAAGAGTAATATCATGGCAACAGCTACTCAGAACACTGGTCGCATAACGCAGGTAATCGGCTCCACGTTCGACGCGGAGTTTCCAGAAGACGGCCTGCCGGCTATTTACAACGCGGTAAAGATCCAAAGCGATGAAGGCGACATCAAAATAGACCTAACCGGTGAAATCCAACAGCATCTCGGCGGTGGTCGCGTGCGTTGTGTTGCACTTGGTTCCACTGACGGCTTGCTACGCGGGCTCGAATGTGTTGATACCGGGGCTCCTGTATCAGTGCCGGTTGGTGAAGAGACACTCGGTCGTGTATTCAACCTGCTGGGCGAACCTGTTGATGGCCGTGGCGATGTAAATACAGATGAACGACGACCTATTCACCGCGATGCNCCACTTGTGACTGAGTTGTCGACCAGTACGGAATTGTTTGAAACCGGAATTAAGGTTATNGATCTGCTTACCCCGTTTGTTCGTGGTGGTAAAGCTGGTCTGTTTGGCGGTGCTGGTCTTGGTAAGACGGTGATCCTTACCGAGCTGATTGCTCGTATCGCGAGTGCTCACGGTGGTTACTCCGTGTTTGCAGGCGTGGGTGAACGTACGCGTGAAGGAACTGACCTGTGGCTTGAAATGCAGGAAGCCAAAATTGGTGACACCGGACGCAGCGTTATTGAACAAACCTGTATGGTGTTCGGTCAAATGAACGAGCCGCCAGGGGCACGTCTTCGTGTTGCGTTGTCAGCACTAACCATGGCTGAATTCTTCCGTGATTCCACTGGTAAAGATACATTGCTGTTTGTGGATAACATCTTCCGATTCTCACAGGCTGGTAGCGAAGTATCCGCACTTCTCGGACGTATGCCATCTGCTGTGGGTTACCAACCTACNCTGGCTACTGAGATGGGTGGATTACAGGAAAGAATTACATCAACCAACAGCGGTGCAATCACGTCTGTTCAGGCTGTGTATGTTCCTGCTGACGATCCAACAGATCCAGCACCAGCAACAGCGTTTGGTAATCTCGACGCATTCCTATATCTGGAACGATCGATTTCCTCCAAGGGTATTTACCCTGCTGTAGATCCGCTGGCATCCTCAAGTCGTATCCTGGATCCGCAATATGTNGGCGACCGTCACTACTCGATCGCACGCCGTGTCCAGACGATCTTGCAACGATATCGTGAACTGCAGGACATCATCGCCATCNTGGGTGTTGATGAGTTGAGTGAAGAAGACAAAACAGTAGTACATCGAGCACGTCGTATCGAGCGATTCCTCTCGCAACCATTCCTCGTGGCNGAAGTGTTCACAGGTAAGCCAGGTGAAATCACACCACTTGAGGATACTCTACGCAGCTTTGAAGACATTTGCGATGGTAAGTATGATCATCTNCCAGAGTCAGCGTTCATGTACGTTGGTTCTGTTGATCAGGCTGAAGAGCAAGCCCGGAAGATGGAACAGGAGAGCTAGTTAATGGCTGGAATTAACTGCGTCGTTGTTACCCCTGAAGAAACGGCTATCGAACAGGAAGTCGATAGTNTCGTNGTNCCACTATTCGATGGTTCCAAGGGTATTCANCATAACCACGCACCCATGATCGGACGTCTGGGAGCCGGCGAATTGAAGCTGTCTGCTGCTGGAAGTGTCCAACGTTTCTTCCTTGAAGGTGGATTCATACAGGTGCTTGATAATACCGTCACCGTACTTACCGGACAGGCTGTTGAAGCCGAAACCCTNAACNTTGATGAAATCCAATCACAACTGGATGAACTCAANTCCAAGGGGCCAGCTGTTGGTGANGAGCAGGAGTTACGTGCACAACAGGTTTCATCCCTTCGTGTTCAGCGACGCCTTGCACGGCAAAACAGCTAACAACCGCTCACCATATCGAGTCGCGATATCATCGCGCATAAGATCGGGCGTGAAGCAATGCAACACCGCGAAAAACTCGTCGGCCCACTCATCCTGACGCTTTCGCTTGGTTTCCTATTTGCTCCGGCCTTGATTAAATCAGAAGCCCCGGTCTTTCGAGACACGGGGCATTTTTATTATCCATCGATGAAGTGGGAAAAGGAGCAGTGGTTATCTGGTGAGGTTCCTTTATGGAATCAGCTTGAGAATTTCGGGCGCCCATACCTTGCGGATGGAAGTTCGAGCGTATTCTACCCGGGGAAAATTCTGCTCTTTCTACCGCTGAAATACGTATCCATCTTTACGCTTTACATAGCGCTACACTTCGCCATTGCAGCATTCGGAAGCTACTGGTGCGGCAAGCGCATCTCAGGGTCNTCACACGGCGGTCTAATTGCGTGTATCAGCTACACGCTCGGTGGATGTCTCTTATCACTGCATTGCAATTTGATCTACCTTGTCGGAGCGTCCTGGCTGCCATGGGCTATTTCTGCGGCGTTTACATTACACCAGCTTCCTACNATCCGCTCNTCAGCAAGATTCGCAGTGCCATTGTCTCTGATGACTTTAGGTGGAGATCCGCAACTTGCTTTGCATGTCTTNATTATTTATTCCTTGATATGCCTAATTGCAAAAGATCTCTTGATTGACTTTGAAGTCACCGCATCCTCTGAAATCGCACGGAGGCGCCCACGATTAGTCAGCCTGCTTTGCGTAATTCCAGCAGTGGTTTTGACAGCCGGTCTCTCGGCGATCCAGGTTCTGCCATCGTATGAATGGACACAGGAGGCTGAAAGAAGGAGCCGTGTGGAGCCGGTGTCTTTGTGGGATTTACGCCACTTCCCTGAAAGTGACGTTTCATTGCTAGAAAACGGCAATATACGTACACGTGCGAGTGGACTNTTGGGGCAACCGCGACCTGGCACACATGGCGAAAAGGTTTACGACTTCAGTATTGCACCGTGGCAATTTGCAGAACTGATTTGGCCAAACGTCACAGGCCAACTCTACCCTGTCCCAAAACGATGGACATCNCGNATACAGGATGATACTCGCATTTGGTATCCATCCATTTACGCGGGCTTAATTCCGCTCGTTCTGGCTGTTTGTGGTCTATCGTTTCGACGTAAACGAAAGCAGCCTCTGCAGCGCACGCTAACCCTTGTACTTGTTTTCGTCATGTTGGCAAGCCTTGGCTATTTTGGCATCGGCTGGCTCACTCACCAGATCCACCAATTGATGACGATAGGAAATCCGGATAACAGCGGACCATCGATTGGATCTCAGGTTGGTGGACTGTATTGGTTCCTTACACTCTTCATTCCCGGCTATAGCGAATTTCGGTATCCCGGCAAATGGTTTATCATTGCCTCAATGCAGATTGCGCTCTTAGCAGCGGTCACGTTTACAAGGACCCGAATCCAGGATTCCAGTGGATTCCAAATCGTCACCAAAGTCGTGTTGATAGTGAGCAGCGTACTATTTATTGCCACCTTTGCAGGACAAGACAAGATCCAAGCATGGCTTGAGGGCTCCCCCGTTGATCTATTTCTAGGACCGTTGTCCGTCGATGGTGCCATTGCTGATATGCGTTGGGGACTATTGCAAGCTGCAATNGTCTCNGTTGCNATNCTTATTGCACTCAGGTTTTATAAACANCGCGCGACAATCTTCATATTCATCCTTGCCGCAGATCTTCTGTTTGCNAATTCATGGATACTCAGATTCGCAGACTTCGAATCACAAGAATCGGTTAGTCCAGTCACTCCAGAATTATTAACGGCGCAGAGCACTAATGAAAGCAAACCAATACACCGTATTTCGCGTTCTCAATTACGCCGCTGGATGCCCGACACGTGGCGAGAAACGAACAGCCTTGAGCGCCTNTCGGATAGCGGCATTTGGGAAAGGCAAGTCCTCAAGCCACGCACCCATTTTCAGTCCGGAATTGGCGTGCTGGAATCTGAAACAAGTATAAGAAATGCACATGTCCAATCTGTTTTAAATAGATTACGGCATCATGGTGATAGGCGGACCGATGGTATCGCCGAACCTGACCCGTCTGCCTTAAGACAGTTGGGTATCGAGTTTATGCTCATCTCNCACCATCATCTCCCATCTATCGGGAAGGCCGTTGAGGACGTTCAGATGCCTTCCCATTCAAGGCTTTGGCAACTCCCAGATCCGCAGAAATTCGCCTATAGCGTATCGAAGGCGACGCTACTNGCCTCGATAGACGTGCATCGACTCGATGCACTTTTGATTCGTAGTGAAGACGTATACTACCCGGAAGGTCTATTACGGGATTTTTCAACTGAAGTAGTAATTGAAACTCTCGATGAGCGTTTACCACTTCACTTTGACTCAGCTGACTCATTGGAAACCGCGCAAGAGCCATCTGTTCAGGTTGAAGCTGCTANCAACAACGAGATTCGACTGACAGTAGAATCTGACGTCCCGCACTATGTGGTGGTNAATCAGCTCTTTCATTCAGGTTGGCATGCAACCGCGATAGGCTCAGCTCCACCTAAGATCANCGATGACGTTGAGAGCAACGAAATTACATCGGATGCTAAGCAAGAGTCTGAGAGCCTTGAGATACCAATTCATCGTGCCAATAGGATCGTACAGGCAATGCATATTCCAGCTGGCAACTGGGAAATCACAATGCGGTACATACCGTATTCGTTCGAGCTAGGCCGTTGGATTTCATTATGTAGTATGGTACTGCTGTTCTTTGTGTTAACCGTGCGTAAAGAAAGGAAACGCAGTTCCTGACATCACGGGAGGCACTCTTGCACATTTTCAATCTCGACGTAGGCTATAGGTATAGGAAGTGTGACATGACAATAAACACCTACCACAATATCTGCGACTGCCTCTGTATCTGTCCGGTATAGCCGGACACATTCTGCCTGCGGCCTGAATTACTTTTCGCCGCAATTCCAGCGCTCAACATGTAAGAGCGAAAATCCACTTCATCGTTCACAGAGCAAACCATGTCACCACAAGAAGAAAACAAACGTCATTTACCGGAAATCACTGACGCAATCGTTAAAACGTATCGTGATGTCGGGACNATTAATCATCTTGAGGCGAGCCCCCTACCCCGCTACGAAGAGATCATTTCCGTACTCGAAGATCTGAAAGAAATCCTTTTTCCCGGGTATCGAAAGCGTGAACAGCTCGACTTCAGCAACGTTGGATTTTATATCGGCGATTTNCTGGGCAGCGTATATGAGCGGCTATCTGTACAGATTGCCCGTGCACTTGAACACGAACAACGTGTTGTCGACGANGCCGAGTCCGACGTCGATAACAGTCAGCGCGCNGCTGATATCACCATCGAGTTGCTAGAGCAAGTCNCGGAGATTCGAAGAATCCTTGCCACCGACGTCCAGGCGGCATTTGATGGTGACCCGGCCTGCAAAAGCCTCGACGAAGTAATCTTCTGCTATCCNGGCCTTGATGCCATAACCGTCCACCGCGTAGCCCATGAGTTGTACAAACGCGGTGTCCCGTTCATTCCACGCATGATGGCAGAGTGGTCACACAAGGAAACGGGCATCGATATCCATCCCGGAGCTCAAATCGATGAATCGTTCTTCATCGATCACGGAACCGGTGTTGTGATTGGCGAAACCACGGTGATTGGAAAGCACGTAAAGATCTATCAGGGTGTAACGCTCGGTGCACTGAGCTTTCCGACAGACGCAGATGGCAATATCATCAGAAACATGAAGCGTCATCCGACGATAGAAGACAACGTTGTTATTTATGCCAGCTCCACCATNCTTGGTGGCGATACGGTNATTGGATACAACAGCGTCATCGGTTCAAGTGTATGGCTAACCCGCAGNGTGGCTCCACATACGACGGTTACGATCGAAACACCGAATTTAAAAATGCGTGCTGATATTCGGCAAGCCGTCAACGAAGATTCACAGTTCAATATTTGAGCTAAAGATCAAAGTAGTTGTTACTGAGCAGCGGACTCGAAAATCTTTATCCTCTGCTGATTAGCAGCTTACTCTTCTTCTTCCTCTTCATCGAGCTGGGATTTAGCAATTACATCCTGCTGAACATTGCCCGGCATCGGATCGTAATGGCTAAACTCCATCGCATAACTTCCCTGTCCACCAGTCATACTCGACAAGGTTCGGGCATACGTCATTACTTCGCNAAGAGGGACTTCAGCATGTACGGTTTGGAAGTTACCACCTGCTGAATCACTACCAAGCACGCGTCCACCGCGGCCAGACATATCGCTGTAAACATCTCCGACGTTATCTTCGGGAATGGTGACATCGAGCGNGACAACCGGCTCTAAGAGACACGGGCGGGCATCCTGGAAGACATTTCGAAATGCCATCGAAGCAGCCGTTTTAAAAGCCGTCTCNGAACTATCGACTGGGTGATGTTTTCCAAAGTGTACTTCTACGCAAACATCCTGCACGTGATAGCCTGCGATCACACCGCGTTCGAGTCGNTCTTTAAAACCTTTCTCAACGGCTGGCATGAAGTTACCAGGAATCACGCCACCAACGACTGAATCGACCCACAGAAAGTTATTCTCTTCGTCGTAATGGTAGCCCTTAAGTGATGCGAAACGGCTCTTGGTAGCGTATTCTTCGATATTCGTTCCACGTGGTAATGGGAACATGCGAATATGCACTTCGCCAAACTGGCCACGACCGCCACTTTGCTTCTTGTGTCGATACATCCCGTCCGCATCTGNCTGGATCGTCTCGCGAAATGGGATTTTTGGTTCTTTCGTGGATACTTCAAGCTTGTCACGTCGATTNAGCCTCTCCTGAATAATATTCAGATGAAGTTCGCTCATACCGGTCATCACGAGTTCTTTAGTTTGCGCGTCGCGATCAAGGACGAATGTTGGATCTTCATCCACAACTTTTGCCAAGGCACCGGACANTTTTGTTTCATCNCCACGACTCTTAGGGGACACGGCAAGTCCGACCATCGGAGTTGGGAATTTAATTGGCGCTACAATTGCATCACCAATTCCAGCGGATGTTTTCAAATCATCCATTTTTGCCACGGCCACAATATCACCGGGTCCGGCAGAATCTACATTTTCAGTTTGATCTGCGGTTACCTTTAGCAGTTGACCCATTTTTACCGGCTTACGCGATGACGAACATTCGACCGTAGCATCCTTCTTGAGTGTTCCCGAAAAGACGCGGATAAAACTCAACTTCTGAACGAACGGGTCGATGCGTGTTTTGAAAACCTGTGCCACGAGATCACCAGATGCATTTGCAGTAACCTCAATCGTATCTTCACCCTTGGTAGCAGAAATAGATCGGTCAGCAGGTGACAAACCACAGACTCCGACCACCTCCAATATTTGATCGACACCTATATTGGCCTTACCAGAGCTACATACGATCGGCACAAGGCTACCTTCTGCGACAGCTTGTACGATCAATTTGCTCAGCTCTTCTTTCGAAGGTTTCTCACCTTCGAAATATCGCATCATCATGTCTTCGTCNACTTCGATAATCGACTCAATCAGCGGCTCGCTGATTTCACTTGGATCGACCAGTGCGCCGCTTGTATCATCAGGAACATCCAGCGTGCTGATGACGCCACTGAAATCTGCACCATGACCAACTGGCACATTGAGCAGAACACACTTATTGCCCCACATTTCCTGAATACCGCTTACAAGAGCATCAAAATCGATGTTATCCGCATCCATCTTGTTGATACAAACGATGCGTCCAAGTCCAAGGTTCCCCGCTTCGTCAAAAACACGCCGCGTATTTACTTCGATACCGGATTGCGCGTTAATAACGACAACGGCTGTATCGACACCTGCAAGCGAACCAATGGTTTGTCCGATGAAGTCCGGGTAACCCGGGGTATCGATGACATTGTATTGTTTACCACCATTATTGAAGCGAACAACGGTTGATTCGATGGTGTATTGATGAGACTTCTCTTCTGGGTCGAAGTCACAGATGCTCGTACCATCATCCACGCTTGGACTTGCGTTCATACCGCTGTTCACAAGCATTTGATCAACGAGCGTAGTCTTTCCTGATGAACCGTGACCACAAAGAGCGATGTTGCGAATATCTTGGATTGCCATTCAAAATCCCTAAAACAGGTGTCTATCGTGTAGCGGAAGTATTTAGCTTACCACGTTACGAAGTCGGTTTGTTGTCTAACGTACGGCTGCTGCCAATGCCTCCGCAAGTTCAAGCTGACCCTCATACAGACTACGTCCAATGATACATCCGGCCAATCCGGCATCGGTTAGCTGACTCACATCATCTGCAGTTGTAACACCACCGGAAGCGATTACCGGGATATCCACTGCCTCGGACATTTGCTGCATGGCCTCAAAATTAGGACCTTGCAGCATGCCATCTTTTGCAATGTCTGTATAAATTATGGCGTCGATTGGTACATCGACAAACTGACGGGCTAAGTCAATAGCCGTCACTTCACTCACCTCCAGCCACCCATCGGTGGCGACCAAACCACCCTTGGCATCAATTCCAAGTGCAAGTTTGTGCGGGTATTTCTCACACATACTGCGAAACCAGTCTGGTCGTTTAATTGCTTGTGTACCCACAACCAATCTCGATAAACCAGCATCAAGCATTCGTGAAATCGTTTGTTCGTCACGTACCCCGCCACCTAGTTGGCATGGTACCGCAACACTTGAAACGATATCTCGAACCACCTGCTCGTTTATCCACTCACCGTCACGCGCACCATCGAGATCCACCAAATGAAGGCGATCCGCTGCTTGTGACACCCATTGCTGAGCCATTTCGGACGGAATATCACCAAATACCGTTTTTCGATCGTAATCGCCCTGCTGTAGACGTACGCATTTGCCGCCAAGCAGATCGATTGCTGGCCAGATTTCCATGCTGAGAATTGGCTCCTGAGAGGATTTGATAAGTGTGCCTCATCCCTGTCTTGCGAGCACAATCTCAAGGTGCCCAAAACAAAGGTGAACTCGCAATATGCCACACTTCCAGTCGAGATTCAACCCAAGGGAAAATACAGTAAAAGCCGCATGTTTTCCGTTAACGCAGGCTGCAGCGTTACCACTATAGAGATGCAAAATTGCGTAAAACGGCCAAGCCATGTTCCTGGCTCTTTTCCGGATGAAACTGCGTCGCAAACAGATTATCACGCCAAATCATGGCACAAAAGTCACCATCGTAGTTACTCTTAATGGCTGTTACCGAATCATCATCCGGCGCGACGTAGTACGAGTGAACAAAGTAGAAATACGTTTTGTCCTCAATGCCATCGAGGATGGGTGCCTGCCTGATAATCTCAGCCTGATTCCAACCCATATGTGGCACTTTGTACTGACTGGCTACATCAAACCGTACCACTTTCCCAGGAACGATACCAAGCCCTTCAAACTCACCACCTTCGTAGCTCACATCAAACAATAACTGCAATCCCAGGCAAATCCCTAGAAACGGCTTTCCCTGAGTGATGACATCCTTAATTGGATTTACCAAGTCGCGTCGATGTAACTCGCCAATTGCATCTTCAAACGCTCCAACACCCGGAAGAACAACTTTATCTGCGGCAGCGATTTCAGAAGGGTCACCCGTAATGACCGCATCAGCCCCGACGCGTTCAAAGCCTTTTTGAACACTTCTCAAGTTACCCATTTGGTAATCGACGATCGCTAGCATCGAATGTTATTCCAATAGTCCGTGAGCTGTGAGAATACCTCATTGTACGTTAGTATTCTGAGTTTGGTTAGGCGGCGAAAATCATTGGCGGCTGACTACACTTGCCACGTTCTTGCATCGTTGCTACGATTCCCCCCGCAGCATGAATCGAGCTGCCAGGAAGATTAAGCAATGAAAACCCATCAGCAAAAACCGAGATTCAAACTAGCTATTCTCGTTGTGCTAGTGGCCACATCGTTGGGATGTCAAAATGGGGTATTCAAACTTGAACCGTTGACCGATGGCAGCGGTACGACAGCGACATCAGCTGAGCTACAGGAACTGCGTAATCGAATTCAAGACCTTGATAACGACAACCAATCGTTGCAGGCCCAACTCGCCCAGGAACGACAACGTTACCGGATTGCCAGTGACGAAGTGGAATTGTTAAGAGAGCAGCTACAGCAACAATCCGAAATGCCGTAGTGGTTACCTGCGCTTCATTAGCTGCATGACATACAAGATGCCGCCCATCAAAAGAACGCCACAGGCGATCATGCCGGGTAAGACCCAACCGAGAGAAAACATCTTGTACGCGTGATGTTCCCAAATCCACGGCCAGTGCATCATCACAACCATCGCACCCAAGCTCAGATACGGCCCAAAGGCCATTTCGGCTTTCCCAGTCACTACCCGCTGGACGATTCCAATAACGACTCCAGCTAGTGGAGCGAGAAAGAAAGTCACAATGGCAGCTTGCCATCCCAGAAATGCGCCAATGACACCGATGAGCGTTACATCTCCAAAGCCCATGGCCTCTTGGCCCATTGCGTAACGGCTGACAATTCGGACTGACCAAACAAGCGCCATCGCACCTGAGATACCCACCAGGGATGTCATAAGACGGAATTGTGCTGCAAATGACCCGCTATTCCAGACAACCGCGATGACAATCCAAAGAGCAATGGAGGTTACTGCAATTGCAGTACTAATGGGAAATGGCTTACGGCGTCGTGGCATCCCTTTGGGTAACGACTTGCGGCGTGGGCGAATCACGCTGGCAATTAGATATTGCACGCCACGCCTGAATCCATATTTCAATGTGCAGAGTTTTGGCATCGATGCGAGACCCCAACACCCGATTATGGCCATCGCTATGAGCATTCCTCGCAGAGATCCAAAAGATTCAGGCCAATCTGCTTCGTCGATAAAACCGAGTCGCNTTGCGGTTCCACTTGCTTCGCCAAATTGTGGTGTCCATAACTCGACGCCTGGCCCGGCAACAGCAAAAGCTAAGCCTGCAATGACACCTGCCACAGTGATCTCGTCCGGAATCGTCTGCTCATCAAAATCTACAAATGTCGCAGCGACCAAAAGTGTAACGAGCGTAAGATGTGCTATCGTTTGCCAAACGAGGATCGAATGCGATATGGTTCCGTCGATTGTGATTTCAGCAAGTTGATCAGCTTTCCAGTTTGCAAAGAACGCAAAGAACAGTCCCATACAACATTCAATGAGCACAGGACGAATCCAGAATCCGGACCCGTGAACAGATGACTCGCTACGTAGAAGTAACCAACCAAGAATCGGGATCCTCGCCAATGCCGGTCGCTGGTTGACTGACTCCGGCACGGGCGACCACGGGCCGATTTCCCGTTTGTTCCAGGCAAGCCGATAAATGGCCCAGTTCACAACCGCACCTGTAATGATGCCAATCGCCGCATAAACGATTAATGTACTACTGCTTATCAAACTATGACCTCTACCGGATCGACATAAATCAGATTGACGGTCNTTTACTTACGATGCCGCTATAGTAAATCATCGACTGCAGGAGCGACTAGCATTCAGCTTCATGCTGAACCCACTGACAAATCCTTTCAGCGATCTCACTTGGTGCGAGTTCCTCAGTATCAAGTGAGAGATCTGCACAATCACCATAAACCGGCTCGCGATGCTCGAGGATTTCCCTAATTTCCTGTAATCCTCCAGCGGTGGTGAGGTTCGGTCGACGTTGCCCTGTAAGCGGGTCGCCGTTGACTCGTTGCTCTATACACTCTGGACTTGCCGTCAGCCATACTGTCTGTCCTGACGCACGAATGATCTGCCGATTNTCTTCACGCATTACAGCCCCTCCACCGAGTGCTATGACGCAATGCTGGACTTTAGCCAATCTCGCGATGGTTTGAGTTTCCAAATCACGAAAGGTTGATTCACCATCATCTGCAAAAATCGCTGCGATGGTCTTTCCCGCGACGGACTCCAGTTCTATATCGGCATCAAAAAACTGTCGCCCTAATGCATCTGCCACAACTTTTCCAACGGTCGATTTTCCNGTCGCACGATATCCAATCAAAAAGAGATTATTACTCATGGGTAGAACCGGAATCTGTGTATGACCTATTGTTATGACCGTCGAGCGGCGCCAATTGTTTCTCGGATGGTTTGCCGCATCAATTCAGATGGGGCTTCTTCACCCGTAAATAGCTTAAATTGAAGTGCGGCTTGTCTCACGAACATTTCAACACCGCTACACGTGCGGCATCCTCTATCTCTTGCCGTTTTAATCAACAGCGTTTGCTCCGGGTTATACACNGTATCAAACACAATCATGTCACGACTCATAGCTCCTGCGTCGTACGGTGAGTGATCCACGTTCGGATGCATGCCGACTGGTGTCGCATTAATCACTATGTCCGCCTTCACTTCGTGCCGATGTGCCCATTCCACAGCGGTACCTTTAAGTTCAGCAGCTACCACGACAGACCGGTCCATGGTTCTCGAGGCAACGTATACGCGTCCTTTACGTTCGACCACGCCATAACCGATCGCTCTGGCAGCACCACCGGCTCCGAGAATCAACACGTCTTTACCTTCCAGCCAGTTCGTGTTGTCATCTTCGCCAGCAGAGTCAGCCAGACTTCCCATGGCACCGGTTAGATCTGTGTTGTAACCGATGATTTCAGAACCTTCAAAAACAACCGTATTCACTGCACCAATACTACGAGCGCCTTTCTCAACCTTGGTCAATTTACGAATAANGGATTCCTTGTGAGGAATCGTGACGCTCAGGCCACGCACACCAATTTCAGAACACATATCTGTAAACGTGTCGAGGTAATCACTCGGTACACGGAACGGCACATAAACACGATTCATATTGCAATGATCAAATGCTCGATTGTGTATCACCGGACTGAGGCTATGACCGACGGGATCAGCAATCACACCATATACCTGAGTATCCGGGCTTATGTTTTGAAAATTGTATCGGTTCTTCATCTCATCAAAACTCAGTTGCCCCGGAGCAAGCGACCGCTCGTGATGAAAGGTTGCGAAAGTAAATGGTGCTCCGAATTTACCGGCGAGTATTCTGGAAGTCATACCAACATCCCCCATCGCAATTCCGATGGTTGGTACGGTCGCATCGCGCATCATGCGCATGATACGAAGCGAGTCCATGGGAGAGTGGGCCAACGCGGCAATTTTCACGATATCAGCATCTTTTGCCGCCAGTCGAGCATGTATTGCGTCTAGATCTTCTGGAGTTTCTTCAAAGTCGTGTAGGGACACTATGCGTTTGGTGCTGCCGTATCGAGGAATCTGATCGGCAATATCCTCCTCCAGATCAACGTATTCCACTCCCGCAGCAATTGCGGCTCGGAGGATCATCAGGCGTTGCTCTTCTGTGCCTTTCCACTTGCCACCATCACGATCACGTCTACAAGTCACAACGACCGGACAGGGTCTCTTCTCAAGCAGTCGGTTCAGATTGATNTTGCTACGCATATAGTCCAGACGCAACTCCACCAATTCNGCGCCCTGTTCTACAAGGTGTTTATGCTCAGCAATAATATGGCGATGCCGACCTCGACCAATACTAACGCAAATCTTCGTCATTCGTCTTAGAACTCTTCTNTACTCTCGTCTCGCTGGGATCCACGACCACCAATCTCTACTGATTGTGGCCACCGCATTATGAATACTAGCATTAAACATCTACTCTGATAATGCACACTTTTTTGACATCCATGACAGCTGATGCATTATGTACGTTCGAAACGACGGTCGAGCTCATCACGTGTAAAGACAAGGGCAGTCGGCCGGCCATGCGGGCAATGGTGAGTATCATGGAACAAGTGACGTTGCATCAGCAGCGAGTGGATTTCCTCGGGAGTCAGCGGGTCACCTGCTTTTACAGCTGCTTTGCATGACATCATGTGCATCAGTTCATCTAGAACATCACGGCGATCCGGTTGTTTCTCACCGACCATGATCTCATCGATAAGCTGCCGAATGAGCTCGGCCGGTC
Source organism: Rhodopirellula sp. (assembly GCA_002714565.1). GTDB lineage: Bacteria > Planctomycetota > Planctomycetia > Pirellulales > Pirellulaceae > UBA11883. Next base: position 25,086 of record PAXU01000080.1, on the reverse strand, counting down.
GCACACGCCGTAACATCGCAGGATAACTGGATACAAGAATCGTGTCGCCGCCAAACGGTTCNACTTCGATACCGATCTGCTCGAACAACTCTTTGTGTTCCACCGCAACTGCGGCTTCCGGACCTGACATGCTTACCGGTTCNGGTACTAAAAGTCGTTGTGTTTCCAGTTCGCCAGCTAAGACTTTTTCCCGTAATTGCTCGTACAATACTCGCTCGTGCAAAGCATGCTGATCAATTACCAGCATCCCCGATTCATCCTGCGTAACAAGATACCGGTTGTGCACCTGAAGCCCCAGCGTCGAAATGGGTAACTGGGCGGGGACATCTGCTGCCGCTGGATTAACATCAAGCCTTTCAGTATTGGCAGGCAGATTTGAGGTATCCAATGCCCGTTGAAAACTCTCTGGCAATCGATAGTTATCAGCAGGTATGGCAGGAGTAACACCGGGAAACTGCCCTGCGCCACTACCACTGTATTGGTTTGTCGCACCAATTGAACTCACATCGGATCTTGGATAGCTCAAACCAAGATTCTGTGGCCGTTCCGCTGAGGCTGCGGGTGTTCCTGCCGCATCCGCCCTTTCACTATGTTCATGAACACGGGCCGTGAGGTCCGTTGATAGGAACTTGTTGCGGATGGTTGATAAGAGCTGACTGTAAAGTTTTCGAGCGTCCTGAAATCGCACCTCTAATTTTGTCGGATGCACGTTCACGTCCACTAGGTGCGCCGGCATATCAAGCTTCAGAAACGCGATTGGGTAACGCCCGTTAAGTAGCAATCCACGATATGCTTCCCCTAAGGCATGTTGCAGGGAACGATCTCGAATGTGCCTGCCGTTTAAGAACAAGTACTGCATTCGAGTGTGTGAACGATTGAAAACCGGATCAGCAACAAATCCAGACAATCGAATACCTTCCTCTTCACTTTCCACCCAGATAAGTGCGTCGGCAAGATCTTTGCCATAAAAGTGAGCGATGCGGTCCTTCCAGTTATCGGCCGACGGTAAATCCTGTGTCACTCGGCCGTTGTGTTGCAGTTTGAAATGGACATTGGGATGCACCAGGGCCAGGCGGGTAAAGGCCTCTGTTATGTGTCCCATTTCTGTTTGATTGGCCTTCATGAAGCGGCGACGAACCGGTGTGTTGAAGAACAGATTGCGGACTTCGATCGATGTCCCAACCGGGCAGCCACATGGCTTAACTGGTTCTGCCTTGCCGCCGTTAATCTCTAATTCCGCGCCTTCTGTTGCACCATCAGCACAACTACGGACAGTCATCTGGCTTACTTCAGCAATAGATGCGAGTGCTTCTCCCCGAAAACCGAGCGTCTCAACATTAAATAGATCTTCTGCATCTTCAATCTTACTTGTCGCGTGACTGGCGATAGCCATCATCATCTGATCAGGTCGAATTCCACAACCGTTATCTACAATTCGGATAGACTCTGTTCCGCCTTGAGCAACGGTCACATCGACACGCGAAGCACCCGCGTCCACGGAATTCTCCATCAGTTCCTTGACGACGCTTGCCGGGCGTTCAATCACCTCACCTGCGGCGATCTTGTTTATGACACTTGGAGATAGTTGCCGAATCTCTGGCATTTATAATCCATCCGTTGGAAAACCTAATTTCAAATCCTCGTTGTTCGACAATTAAAACACAAGCGGCAAGTTTTCAGCGTAACCACAGCCGGTGGTTATAAGTCGTATTCCTTTAACTTGCGATACACCGTACGTGTACCAATCCCCAGGATCTTCGCTGCTTCTTCACGATTACCGTTGGTGAGTTTAAGTGTTTCACGATATGCCCACTTCTCGATCTCACTCAAGGGTTGTCCAACAAGTTCATTCGGCCCTGTAGCTCCTGAAGCGTCACCGATTGGCGCATCAGCTAAATCGGGAGGTAAATCATCCACATCAAGAATGCCATCCGCATCCAGCACTACCATGCTTTCCACTGCATTGCGTAATTGTCTCACATTTCCAGGCCACTCATATGAGAACAACCTGCGTGTGACAGCCGGTGACACACTGGTCACCTGTTTCTGATGTCGCTTGTTGAACTGTTTTCTAAAATGATCGACTAGCGGTACGATATCCTCGCGACGCTCACGAAGTGAGGGTAAATGTACTGTTACCACCTTTAGACGGTAATACAAATCCTGACGAAATCCGTTTTCTTCAACCGCTGATTCTAAGTCCCGATTAGTGGCAGACACGACACGTACATTGACGTCGATCTGCTGGTTGTCCCCCACACGGGAAATATGGCTTTCCTCAAGTACTCTCAGCAATTTGGATTGGGTTGCCAGAGGCATGTCACCAACCTCGTCAAGGAACAGCGTGCCACCATTTGCATATTCGAATGCACCAACGCGGTCACTATGCGCGTCCGTGAATGCGCCTTTGACGTGTCCAAACAACTCGCTCTCCACGAGGTTTTCTGCCACCGCTGCACAATTCAACGGCACCATTCGCTTTGCCTTGCGNGGGCTNTTTTGGTGGATAGCCTGCGCAATCAATTCTTTACCAGTACCACTTTCGCCGGTAATAAGTACAGAGGCNTCCGTGGGTGCGATACGTTTTAATCGCTCGATCACTGACTTCATACGATCACTGGCAAAGATAACGCCGTCGAACCCAAATCGTTCATCCAGACGTTGATTCAGTTCCAGATTCGCTCGTTTTAGCTGNACCGACTCTGCAGCTTTTTGTGTTATTGCTCGAAGACTTCTGGGAGTGATTGGTTTTTCCAGAAAATTGAATGCACCCAACTGCATTGCTTCGACGGCTTTGGGCACAGTTGCATGACCTGTCACCATGATGGTCTCGGCGCCGGGGAGCAGCCTGGCTGCGTTTTCCAGAATTGCCATACCATCGACATCATTCATCATCAGGTCGGTAACAACGATATCGTAGGTATCTTGCTCAATCCGTTTTAGACCATCCGGTCCCGTCGTGGCCATCGTAAGGTCATAGCCTTCNTTCTCCAGGCTCTCGTACATGGCTGTNGCATGTGCCGGGTCATTATCAACGATTAATACGCGAATATCTCCCGGATTGAGTCCTGGACGCAGGGCGTCAGGCAANGAGTCAGAGTCTGGAAGTTGTGTATTCATGGACAGNAATCGATCTTCAGCAGCGGAGATCCTTCTGGATGTTTCCCGTTTGAGTAACTTGATGATATCGCAATCGCCGGATTTATCCCACCGCCGGCGGTCTGATCATTCTCCGATTCTCGCGGGAGTTGGAAACTCTATCATGAATTTGGTTCCACATCCGTCTTCGCTTTGCACTGCAATTCGACCGCCATGTGCCTGAATCGCCTTTCTCGCCATCGGCAAACCNAGTCCGCTACCTTCGATCTTGGTCGTATAGAAAGTCTTAAACATATTCATGGCCGTCGTTTCATTCATTCCACAGCCAGTATCGATTAGATCCAGCGCCACACCATCTCGTGTCACACGCGTAATCGCAGTGAATTGACCGCCATCAGGCATCGCTTCAATCGCATTCTTAACCAGGTTTACCAAGGCGGCCTGAAGAGTCTCGACGTCCATTTTGATCGACGGCAATTTCGGGTCGAGAAATCTAACGATTTCGACTCCTGATTCCTGTGCTTGCGTTGCAAATAGATTTAGAACCGTTTCTAACTGCTTATTCAGATCGCCGGAGAGTAATTCGAGATTCCGAAGCCTGGCAAACTTCAGAAAGTCATTAAGTAGTTTTTCAAGCCGAATACATTGGTCATGAATCGTGTTTACCTTGGTCAGCGCGCGGCGTGCATCATCTGAGGGTTCTTCTTCCAAGTCCTCTGCCACGAGCTCCATATTCATACGTATNACGGACAGCGGGTTCTTGATCTCATGTGCCAACCCGCCGGCAATTTGCGCAAGCTCTCCATATTGCTCCTCGAGCGATTCAAGCCGCTTCTCNAGTTGTCGCACTTTTGAGTCGGTCATATGCAATTCATCTTAATTGCTAACTGCTGCATGTCATGGGTCATGACAGTTGCTGATGGCGTCATATTATGAAAAAGACCCGGTGCGGACAAACTCCACACCGGGTCTCTGCTCGTTTGGATATTCCAATCGCGGGATTACTCGCGACGTCGACGGCGTCCACCGCCACCACCGCCACCGCCACCGCGACGACGGTCACCACCGCGTGAACGTCGGCGATCGCCGCCATCACGTGAACCGCCATCATCATCGCCATCGTTACCGCGCGATTCTGGCTCTTCACCTGTATCCCATTCGTCGTCAACTCCCATTTCTTCGAGTGCTGCCTTGCGGCTTAGCTTGATTCGACTATGGTCGTCTACTCCGATGCACTTCACTTTCATTTCATCACCTTCAGAAACAACGCTGTTGATGTTTGAAATGAAACCGGTAGATAGCTCGCTAATGTGACACAAGCCATCACGCCCGGGAAGAATCTCAACAAAGACACCAAAATCTTTGATGCTGGAAACTGTACCGTCGTAGATTTTTCCAACCTGAACGGTTGCGGTACATGCCTCGATCATCTCGAGTGCTTTGGTTGCCCATTCACCAGAGGTGGCAGCTACCGTGACAACACCTTCGTCATCCACTTCGACGACCGTACCGGTGTCTTCTTGGATTTGACGGATGTTTTTACCACCAGGACCGATCAACATACCGATCTTCTCTGGATCGATCTTCGTTCGTTCCAGGCGTGGTGCATGTTCTGCAACACCTGCACGTGGTCGCTGAATGGTACTCAGCATGGTTTTGAGAATATCAAACCTTGCCTTTTTGGACTGCTCCATCGATTCGCGGATGATCTTTTCACTGACACCTTTGATTTTCAGATCCAATTGAATACCTGTGATACCACGTTGTGTACCTGCAATCTTGAAGTCCATATCGCCAAAGTGATCTTCATCACCAACGATGTCGGTCAGCAGGATGTAATCATCTTCACTTTCCTGAACCAGGCCAACGGAGATACCAGCAACAGGTGCCTTGATTTTGACGCCGGCTGCCATCAGACCCAACGTTGCACCACAGACGGATGCCATTGAGGACGAACCATTGGATTCAAGAATATCGCTGATTACACGTACGGTGTACGGGAAGTCTTCCGGATCAGGCATGATTGGACGAATAGACCGTTCTGCTAACATACCATGACCAATCTCACGACGACCCGGCCCACGGTTTGGACGGCATTCTCCTACGGAGAATGCTGGGAAGTTATAATCGAGCATGAATTTCTTAGAGTAGTTATGGGTTAACCCATCCACTCGCTGCTCATCTCTACTTGTACCAAGCGTGATGCTAACGAGTGCTTGTGTTTCACCGCGTTGGAAAACAGCACTTCCGTGTGTTCTCGGAAGCACATCCACCGTGCAACTGATATCGCGAACTTCGTCCTTTCCGCGACCGTCCTGGCGGCTACCTGCGAGGATAATCTGGCGAGTACAAGCACTTTCAAGTTTGTACCAAGCTGCATTGAATGCTGAGCCTTCGATTGCATCCTCTGCTTCCGGATCCGGGATAATCTCACCCTTCACTTTTTCTTTCAGATCAGAAACCGCTTCATTGCGAGCTAGCTTGCCTTCAGTCTGCTTGGCAGTCTTAAAGTCATCGCCGTAGGTCTCCAGCAATCGTCCAAAGAGTCCGTCATCTTCGGGAACGACCCACTCGGTCTTTTGCACATCACACTTTTCGTAGAGTTCATTCTGCAGTTCGCAGATCTCTTTGATCACGCCGTGTGCATACAAAATGGCATCGACCATGTCATCTTCCGGAATTTCGCGAGCGAAACCTTCGATCATCAAGACAACATCCAGATTACCGGAAACGATCATATCGAGATCGGATTCACCAAGTTGATCAACCGTCGGGAATGGTTTGAATTCGCCATCGATACGAGCCACGCGAACGGATGCCACGGGGCCATCAAATGGAAGAGATGAAATATGGCAACCGACAGCTGCACCGTTCATCGCCAATACGTCACCATCATTTTGCTCGTCACTCGAGAGCACGAGGCTCTGGCATTGGACTTCGTCAAAGAACCCTTTCGGGAACAATGGCCGAATTGGTCGGTCCGTAAGACGTGCTGTAAGTGTTTCGTTTGTGCCTGGTCGGCCTTCACGCTTTAGAAAACCACCGGGGAATTTACCGGCAGCGGAGTATCGCTCACGATAGTCGCATGTGAGCGGAAAAAAGTCAGTGCCTGGACGTGGCGATCCAGTGGTCACCGCATTTAGCACAACGGTGTCGCCGTATTGAACGATTACCGTTGCTGATGCCTGCTTACCAAGCTCTCCGGTCTCAAATGATAACACCGAGTCGCCAATTTGCTTTTCTACGCGAATTTTGGTCACTTCTAATACCTTTTCTTTCAATTATCAAAATGCTGTGTCAACACTCGCGAGATTCCAACTGTAGTGACATTCATCCGTGACGAATAACTCACAATGACAAAGCAAGCCAATCTCTGATTCGAGCTGTCCGTGGAGACAGTGTTGTCCCTGAGAGCAAGCTGGTCAGTAACCCGGCTTTATTCAAATCCGACACATCGAAGTACCGAAAACAGCATAAAGCCGCTGCTCAAACAGATCGTAGGACGCAAACTACACAATGCGTCTTGAAACAAGTGCCGAGTGCACGCAATTCGAAGCGGTTACCCGACCGCAATGAGAATAAACGATAAGATGCGGGCGATCGCCTGCGATCAATCCCACCGACGTGTGGTGTTACTTTCGAATACCAAGTCGGCCAATGATATCGAGATATCGCTGGGGGTCGACGCGGCGGAGATAATCCAGCAACCGTCGACGGCGACTAACTAAACCGAGTAAACCACGACGGCATGCGTAATCTTTCTTATGTTCACGCATGTGTTCCGTCAAACTGTTAATTCGGGTGGTTAGAATCGCAATCTGCACCTCGGGCGAACCGGTATCGTCGTCGCCCGTTTGGTGTTCCTTGATTAATTCTTGTTTCCGCTCTTTGGTGATCGTCATCTGCTACCGTTGAATTCCTCGCCAAAACGAGTGCCCGTTTTTGTCCCGGACAATCCTACAAATACTTGGCTTATTACCTGCCAGTCCCGCTTTCTTGTACGGTACCTAACAAGCTAATCCTACAAAATTTCCTAATTAAACGACTTAAACCATCTAGTCACTACTAAGCTACTAAGTGTACCACTGATCTGAAGCCACGCAACCGCCTAAAAACAGAGTTTTAGGGCCTCGACTTCATTGTTGTACTCAGTGCAATCACGCCCCAACAGGTGGCTGAAATTGAAATAAATTGGTCCTTTGCATGTGGAAAACCACTTTCAAAATGCTCCTGAAACGCGTTGGCCCTGGACACGACATGCCAGGTGCCATCATCAAGCTGATTTTCAAGCAAAAACCGCTTCGCACCTTCCACCGCTGTATGCCTATTTGTAAGTCGCCCGACAACACGTAGTGCTGTTAAAACTTGCCCGGTTGAGTAGGCATCTGATTTTAATGTGCTATCTTTATCGAGCGGTGTTTGATTCCATCCTCCGTCAGATCGCTGGTTTTGTAGAAGCACCTGGATTGTGCGTTCCACCGCTTCGCTGACATCCTCACTTCTCCGCAAACGACCTTTGGTGGCAAATAACTCATTCGCTGTTTGAATCTGCAACCAATGCAATGCAAATAGATGGTACGCCAAATCTTCAGTTGTTTGTGGTTGGGCACTAACAAGCCAATCTTTAACAGCTTTTAGATCTGGAAGCTCTTNAATCTTCCCTTGATATAACCGAAGACCTGCAACGGCTAACGCTGTCGCTGTAAAGTGGCTACCTTCCATGGGTGGGCGCCGCATTGTACGAATGGTCCAGTGATCGACTGTTATAGATTTCTTCAGATAGGTGAGCAGCGGTTCAATACTTTTCGGATCCTCAAATGGGGAAACAGCATACTGAACTAAGGCGTATCCCGCCGTAAAGGGACCACCCGGAACGCCTTTGCCCTTTTNAAGCTCTTCACGTCTGTCCCAAAAAAACCGGTCAGTATGTTCATCNTGCAACTGATACACNGATTCATCCACTTGGATGCCAACACTTGAAGCCATGCNCAGGGCATACACCGGCAGTGATTGGTGGTGACAACTGAAGCAGTCACGTTCATTTGTATAGGTATGCGAACTAACGGCAATTTTTTTCGTTGCCCGTGTGAGTCGATCGAGCAATTCATCAGCTTTGAGATTATTCGAGGGCAGCAGAAACAGGGCCTGAGACACGGCCAGCATTAATAGGAACAGCCTTAATATTGTCGACCTGTATATTCGAATTGCCATGNTGCACATGATACCATGCAGTTGTGCTGAATATCAGCGATACAACGTAAACTGGTTTCGCGAAGGATTACACTACATGCGTCGCCCGTTCATTTATCTCCTTTTCCTATCGACGTTAGTTGGTTTCATGACTGAACCGATCAAAGAAACAGAAGCTCANCAAATCAAAGCGGGTTATGACCGTCCGACTCCGTTTTCCAATCAAAGTCGCAGCGTCGTGCTATCACGACACGGAATGGTCGCCACCAGCCATCCGCTAGCAGCACAAGTTGGTGTCGACATCCTGCAACAAGGAGGTAATGCCGTCGACGCTGCGATAGCCGTAAATGCCATGCTCGGTGTCGTAGAACCAATGAGCTGTGGAATTGGTGGCGACTTGTTTGCCATCTACTGGGATGCCAAAAAGCAACAACTGTACGGCCTTAACGCGAGCGGGCGCAGCCCTTATGCGGCAACGCTGGANCATTTTCAAGAACTTGGGTTGGATTACATCCCCATCACCGGGCCTCTTGGCTGGTCTGTACCAGGCTGCGTTAGTGGCTGGGACAAATTACAGCATCGATTTGGCAATCTTGCCCTTTCTGATGTNCTGTCGCCTTCAATTCGTACAGCACGTGAAGGATTCCCGGTTACCGAAGTCATCGCCGGCTACTGGAGAGGAGCTGAACCGGCACTCAAGCAATACGCTGACTCGGCAACTACGTTTCTACTGAATGGCAGTCGTGCACCCGGATTTGGCGAAATATTCAAAAACCCTAATCTCGCAAATTCCTACCAGTTAATCGCCGAACAGGGCGCCGATGTNTTTTATCGAGGTGCCATCGCCAAGGAGATCATCCGTTACAGCGAAGCACATGGTGGCCTCTTTAGTATGAAAGACTTCAAGAACCATACAGCTGACTGGATCGATCCCGTATCCACAAACTATCGTGGGTATGACGTTTGGGAATTACCACCAAACGGACAAGGCATTGCAGCCCTTCAGATTCTGAATCTGCTTGAACCGTACGATGTCCGAAGCATGGGACCAGGCAGCCCCGACTACCTGCACCTTTTTACTGAAGCTAAGAAACTGGCTTTTGCAGACCGAGCAAAATTCTACGCCGATATCGATGCATCAGACGTTCCTGTCACCGAGCTCATCTCCAAGGAATATGCCAAACGACGAGGCGCACTAATCGATATGGNTCGTGCTGCTGATGATGTCCCGGCAGGTGATCCACGACTGCAGCACGGTGATACTGTCTACCTAACCGTTGTGGATAAGGATCGTAACTGCTGTTCGTTGATTCAAAGTAATTACTACGGATTCGGTTCAGATGTTGTCCCTGGAAACGTCGGGTTTGCCCTGCAAAATCGAGGGGCACTGTTTGCCCTTGATAAAGACCACCTAAACGGACTTGAACCTCACAAGCGGCCATTCCATACCATTATTCCAGCAATGGTGACGAAAGACGGAAAGCCCTGGTTCTGTTTTGGCGTAATGGGTGGTGACATGCAGCCGCAAGGTCACGTACAAGTCCTTGTAAACATGATCGACTTTGGGATGAATGTGCAGCAGGCAGGAGATGCCGCTCGAATTCGCCACCTTGGTAGTGCACAACCTACTGGCAAACCCGCCGATGGGAGTGGATATGTACATATCGAATCCGGAATTTCAGATGACGTGGCAAAGGAATTAGAAAAACGTGGGCACCGTGTCGTCAGAAGCGTCGGCGGATTTGGGGGCTATCAGGGCATTCTAATTAACCATGATGCTGGAGTATTGCACGGAGCAACCGAGCCGAGAAAAGACGGTGCGGCAATTGGCTATTAAGGAGCGGCACCTGGAATNAACTCTGGTCGTGAATCGGTACATTGAAATCAACAGAAGGCGAAACAAACATGACACAACGCAATCGCAGAACGTTCCTACATCAACTTGGCCTAGGCACATTGGGGCTGCTAGCAGCAGATCAAGTTTCAGCATCGCTAGCCCAAGCACCTAAAATCAAGGCCGGCCAGATTGGCACACGTCATGCGCATGCCTCTGGCAAGGTCGGCACGATGCGCAAATTCACCGACCTGTACGACGTTGTCGGGGTCGTAGAANCNGATCTTNATCGCCGTAAAGAACTNGAAAACACCAGNGCATACAAGGGCGTGAANTGGATNACNGAAGANNAACTGCTCAANACNNCNGGCCTACAACTNGTCTGCGTGGAAACAGCGGTTAANGATTTGTTAGACNCAGCAGAACGNTGTATCGANGCCGGTCTNCATATCCATCTGGATAAACCAGCTGGTGAGGATTTTGAGCAATTTACGCGAATCGTTAACAAAGCCAAGAAACAAGAGCTCATCATTCAGATGGGTTACATGTTTCGGTATAACCCGGGCTTCCGCGTTTTGTTTAANGCAGCAAGCGAGGGATGGCTTGGAAATATTCACGAAGCACATGGTGTAATCAGCAAGACAGTTGGTCAGTCAACCAGAAACACACTGGCCGAATATAAGGGTGGAACCATGTTTGAGCTTGGCTGCCACCTGATCGATTCGCTAACTGTATTCATGGGCGCCCCAGATAAAGTTACTCCGTACGTCAGACATACTTACCCGGATCGCGACAATCTGGCCGACAATATTATCGGAATGTTTGAATACCCGCGGGCAACTGCCACAATTCGCAGCTCGCTGATGGAAGTTGAAGGATTCCGCCGACGTCAAATGGTCGCTGTTGGTGAAAACGGCACGATTACTATTCGACCCCTCGAGGCGCCGATCGTCGAAGTCACCATGGCAAAGGACACCGGAGACTTCAAAAAAGGCAGCCATCTGATCGAGGTGCCCAAGCTGGGCGGTCGATATGACGGAGATTTTCTGGAGTTGGCCGAAGTGCTTCATGGCAAACGTGAATTCCCATTTAGCTATCAGCACGATCTGGCTGTCCAAAAAGCCATTCTCGACGCGAGTGGATATTAGATTCTCTTTGCGAAAACATCAGTTAAGAGTTTCACAAACTTGTGATGCTCCACAGATGTCGTGGTGAATTACAAGGTAACTGACATTAACCACTGACAAACTGTTGTCATACCTTTATGCACAATATGGAGAGTAACGCTCCTCTGTTATGTGCAATGAAGGATCATGGACAGTCTGCTAAAAAAGCGGCCACTGGCTGCAGCACTAGGTTGCTTGGTATGTGGCATAATCCTTGACCGATACGCCAGTATCGGACCATCTCATTGGCTAAAAGCCTGCACTGTGAGTTTAATCGGAATATTGGGTTACCGTCTGTTACGGCCGTATTGGAATCCAATCAAGGCTCACCCACGTCTCGCAACCTCGTGCTCACACGTTGCCGTAATCCTAATACTTACTTCACTCGCCGGTTTCCTGCACCATTGGGATTGGAGTCTCTATTCACGTAACAATCTGGCTTTAAGGCTCAGTTACGACCCATCACCGTGTCACTTCACTTGCCTGGTTACTCAGCCGGTAAGTTATGCACGACAAATCCGGAACTCGTCCTGGCAACACAATGGAAAAACGAAGGTCCATGTACAAATACAATCTGTCAAAGAAGCGGGGGGTTGGCGGACCGCCGATGGTATTGCGACGCTATGGATCGGTGGTAATGCAGCCTGGTTGAGAACAGGCGATCTGATTGAATGTTGGGGACATGCCTGGCGGGTTAACCCAAACCGCAATCCAGGAGAAACAGACTTCTCAATCGTTATGAGACACCGGCGAGAGAAGCTACAAATCAAGGTCGCATCGCAAAAGTCTGTCCAGAGATTAGCAAAAACACGTCCTGGGATAGTAGCACGTCTTCATCAATATTTCTTTGATCGTGTGCAACATAGTTTCGATCCGGAAATCATGCCAATGGCCCAGGCTTTGATTCTTGGTAATCCCGGTGCACTGGCTNCACATCGTGACAAATTCATCGCAACCGGAACGATTCATTTGTTTGCTGTATCCGGCCTTCATGTTGGGTTGATTGCTTTTTTNGGACACTGGATGCTGTCGATAGCAACGGGAAGACCGAGACTTATTNCTGTCGTAGTCATCATTTGGTGCTACGCGATGTTCACAGGGCTACGCCCACCAGTCATGCGAGCGGCGGTGCTAGCAACAGCCGCTGTTCTCGCGTTTAATTCCCACAAGCTCGTCCAAAAAGATAACATTCTGTGTGCAGCAGGTATCGTCGTACTTCTTTGTGACCCTTCTTCCCTGTTCCAGGCAGGCACGCAGCTTTCATTTCTTGCCTACTTCGTCGTATCACGTTTCAGCTTCAATCGTCGTCCAAATGTAAGCAACAACGGAATCGAACGGCTCATTTCAGACCATCAAAGCCTACCTGTAACCGCTATGGCAACGATGTGGCGGTGGGTTTATGCAGCATTGTGGACATCACTAATCGTATGGTCCGCCACACTNCCGTTTGTACTTACGAATTTCCAAATCAGCTCNTGGTGGTCCGTGATTCTGAGCGTTGGTTTAACTCCACCGCTGATTGTCTCGCTGATCTCCGGACTGGCGAGCTTGATACCGATGCCTGAATATTTAAGCTCTCTTTGCGTAGACACATGCACAGCATCACTCGCGTTGATTCAGACGACAACATCGTGGTGTAGTGATTTCACGTGGTCACGATATTCAACCGCAGGCACATCCTCGGCACTGCTACTACTGCTCTATGCATGTTTGCTGATATCCAAGTCCACGTGGATCACTAGTCTAAGACGCGTTGCACACACCATGTTCGTTGTTGTTTATGCATACATCGGCCTGAGCATTATCACAGCCGGCCATATTTCAAATTCCTCGTCAACCGAGAACCGAATGAGAGTTCGATTCGTTTCGGTGGGTCACGGTTGTTGTGTTTTGATTACCTTCCCAAACGGTTCAACGTGGATGTACGACGCCGGAGAATTAGGAACGGGAAAAAATGCTGCTCAGTCCATTCAGTCCGTTCTCTGGCACGCCGGCATTTCAAAAATTGANACTCTTGTGATTTCGCACATGGACAAAGATCATTTTAATGCCATTCCACACTTAGTTCGGCAGACGCCAATTGAACGCTGTGTAATCGCCGACGCAACCGTTCTATTAGGCCGTAAATGGCCTGGGTTTGAGAGAGTCTTGAGAGACGCCGGAATCCGAATCGAGCAGTGCCGTACTGGAACCATCTTCACGCCGACCACCAACACGAAGGTACACGTGCGGTTCACGGGCAAAGAGCTTGTTCAGTCCAACGACAACGCTCGAAGCACCGTTTTGGAAATAACAATCTACGATCAAAGTCTGTTGCTGGCAGGTGATATAGAGGGAGATGGTCTAGAAATACTCACTCGGCAACCAATCAACAAGACTACGGTTCTGCTCGCACCACATCACGGCAGTTTACACAGCTCACCAGAGAAATTCGCAGCATGGTGCCGGCCAGGTCTCACCATTGCAAGCACGGGCAGGCATAGAATTCCAACTCGCGTCATCACAGCCTATTCTGCCAATCATCAAGGGTTACCGAGTCTGCTGCTGTCAACGCACCGTCATGGCTGCATTACGGTGGACTTCACACCCGACGGCATCAAGTGCATGCCACTGTTTCCCAATGGCATGGATCAATCACGGCGCTAGCCTCTACCACCATTTCAAACTTCGTCGCCTCGTGAATTACATATCAATTCGAATTGCATCGCGTAGTTGACTGCGGGCGCGATGTAATCGGCTACGCACCGTACCAACTGAGACTTCGAGAATCTCGGCAATCGTCTCGTAATCCAAATCTTCCATTTCACGAAGAATAATCACTTGCCGAAATGGCTCGTCCAACCTCGCAACAGCTGCAAGTACCTGTCGTTGCAATTCATCACTTTGGAGTTGCTCGTCGGCTGCGGGTTGAGTGTCTTCAACCTCGTGCGCAAGGTTACTGTTTTCATGGTCAATAGACACAGTCGGCCGCTTGTTTCGTTGTTTCGTCATCGCACGGTTAAATGCGATGCGGTAGAGCCACGTGAAAAAATGCTGCGGGTCCTTTAAGGTGTCGATTTTGCCGAGCATTTGGATAAAGGTGTCTTGTAAGACATCCAGTGCTTCATGTGGCGAACCGATCACCTGAATCATGCAACGATACAAACGATCCTGGTATCGTTCGATCAATTGACCAAGCGCATCAGCATCCCCTGCCTGAGCATCTCTTACCAGCTGCGCGTCATCTTTCACGTTGAATACCGATCCCAGTTAGTGACCTTGTAATCATCACAATCACCTTGAAATAAGTCAAACTGAATGGATAACCAATGAGGTTGTGCATGTTCGCGGAAATCCAGAATCAACGGTATGATAAGCACCAAACATCCGTCTAATCACTTCAACCAATTCCCGATGTAATTTGACAATGAAACTCCAAAGACCTCGATCGCGCACAATTGGCAGAATCATGTTTTCAGTGGTAGTTGTCAGTTTGGCAGCATCAACGGCTGAGCCCCCTTGCTCGGCACAATTGCAAACATCACTCAATAAACGAGCCGCCACTGGCGTGAGAAAGCCAAGAACAATGAACAAGCTTCAGTACCCTCAGTCAAGACGCGACACGCTCGTGGAAGAGTACCACGGCACTTCCGTGCCAGCACCCTATCGCTGGTTGGAAAACGTCAATTCTGATGAAACTAAGCAATGGGTTAATGATCAAAACCAAGTGACCCATGCATTTCTGGACGGTATTGAAAGTCGCCAACCGATTCGCGAGAGGCTCGAGTCCGTTTGGAATTACGAACGGTTTGGAATGCCTGTAATTCGCGGTGACCGAGTGTTCTACAAGCACAACGACGGTCTTCAAAACCAAAGTGTTCTGTACTGGGCTGATAGCCTCAGCGGTGAACGACGTGTCCTCATCGACCCGAATGAACTATCAGACGAGGGGACGGTTGCACTTGCATCCTGGAGTGTCAGTCCCAATGGCAAATTACTGGCGTACGGGTTACAGCGAGATGGTTCGGATTGGCGAGAGTGGCATGTTCGCGATATCGAATCAGGAGAAGTTGCAGATGACCACCTCAAGTGGGTTAAGTTCTCTGGAGTTTCATGGAGCCCCGATAACAGCGGTTTCTTTTACTCGCGTTACGATGAGCCACGCACGGATGAAGAATTCACTGGTTCTAACTACTTCCAAAAGCTCTACTTTCACCATCTGGGAGACGATCAATCTGATGACCAGCTGATTTACGAACGGCAGGATGAGAAGGAATGGGGATTCAGTGGCTATGTAACTGAAAGCGGTGATTACCTGATCATCTCTGTCTGGAAAGGTTCTGGAAACAAGAATCAGTTGTTTTACAAATCTCTCACAGACTCGGATGCAGACGTCGTCGAACTCATAAACAAATTCGACTTCGAATACAGCTTTGTTGGTCATGATGCGACAAGCTTCTACTTTATGACGGATGACAATGCAAAGAAGCGTCGCGTCATCTCGATTGACATCGAGAATCCAAACAAAGACCAATGGCAGGAGATCATTCCTGAGTCAAGTGACACGCTAGAAGACATTAGTCTGTTTGGCGATACCTTTATCGTTAGCTATTTGCATAAGGCTCACAGCCGCATTGAACGCTATTCAATCTCGGGAGAATCGCTCGGCACGATCGAGCTTCCAGGAATCGGATCTGCGGGCGGATTCGGCGGACGGCGCGATCAGCAAACCTGTTTCTTCTCTTTCTCCAATTACACGCAGCCATACACTATTTACCAATACGATATCGAGTCGAACGAATCGAGTGTGTACAAGAAAGCGGATGTCGACATTAACTCCGACAACTTTGAAACGAAACAAGTGCTGTACAAGAGCAAAGATGGCACAGAAGTGTCCATGTTCATTTCTCACAAGAAAGGAATGACACTCGATGGCAGCAATCCCACCATCCTCTACGGATACGGTGGTTTTGATATTTCATTGACTCCCGGTTTTTCCGTAACAAATATGGTCTGGATGGAAATGGGAGGTGTTTATGCTGTTGCAAACATCCGTGGTGGAGGCGAATACGGCAAAGACTGGCATGAAGCCGGTAAGTTAGTACAGCGGCAGAATTCGTTCGACGACTTCATTTCAGCGGCAGAGTACTTGATAAGCGAAAAGTACACTTGTACAGAACGCCTTGCAATCAAGGGCGGAAGCAACGGCGGACTATTAGTCGGTGCAGTAATGTGTCAGCGGCCAGAGTTGTTTGGCGCTACGTTACCTGCCGTGGGTGTCATGGATATGCTGCGTTATCACAAGTTTACGATCGGCTGGGCGTGGGTTTCTGAATTCGGATCCTCCGATGACCAAGAGCATTTTAAATTCCTGTACAAGTACTCCCCACTTCACAACCTGACTCGAGGTACTCGTTACCCAAGTACACTGGTCACTACTTCGGACCACGATGATCGCGTCGTACCGGGGCACAGTTTCAAGTTCGCAGCTGCGCTTCAGCATGCGCATAAAGGTAAGAATCCTGTGTTAATTCGAATCGAAACGAATGCCGGTCATGGAGCGGGCACAGCAACGAGCAAACGCATCGATGCTGCAGCTGATATCTTTGCGTTTCTCACTCGTACTCTTGGATTCCAACCGCAACTGTCCAACTAACCAATTACTGACGTCACTGATCGACCATCACGACAAAGGCAATCATTATGCGACTCGGATTAATCAACTCAGCGTGGGTTCAAGCAAATCAGCCCACTACATTTGGATTGCAAAAGACCAAGGAAATTGGCTTTGACTGCATCGATATCTTCCTTGACCCGATGATCGACGATGTAAAAGAACAGAAACTAATTAAGGATGAGTGCGATCGATTGGATTTACCAATCGTTAGCGTGTGTTGTGTCGCCGTAGGACTTATCGATTTTAATCCTGCTGTACAACAATTCCATTTGGAGAGATGCAAGCAATTCCTGGATTTGGTGTACCGATTCGAAGGGGAGAACTTATTATTGGTCATCGGTGAGTACATTTGGAATCAGGAGGTAATTCCACCTGAAGAACAATGGAAAACCGCCGTTGAGAATTGCAAGATCCTCGGGGACTATGCTGCAAACCTTGATATTCAAATTGCACTGGAGTTGGAACCATTTCCACTTTCACTGCTGAACGACGTCGATTCAATGGTCCGCTTTATCGACGATTGTGATCACGATGCCGTTAAGGCCAATATCGACGTTTCACACTTGTTACTGGCAGGCGTAGGACCGCATGAAATGGCACGTTTTAAAGACAAAGCAATTCATGTGCATATCTCAGATTGCGATGGCAAGGTTCACGGTGACTTACCACCTGGGCGCGGCGTTGTTGACTTTAACCCGTATCTTCAAGGCATCAAGGATTTAGATATGGATGGCACAATCTCCATCGAATTGGAATACTCTCCGGAACCTGACAAAATTGTCGAGTGGGTTGAAGAAGCATATGTAGAAACAGATAAGCTGATGCAGGCGATTAATCTTCGTGGGTAACGATATGACGCTCAATCATCTATGCGAAATGCCTAATAATAAATCGACACCTATCGGCTGTATCGGTTCGGGCTTCATTATGGCTGACTGCCATATTCCCGCTTATCTTGACGGTGGGTTGAATCCCGTTGCCATCGCATCGCGGACACCGGCCAATGCACAATCCGTTGCAGAAAGACACGGACTGATCGCATTTGACAACTATCGCGAGATGCTGGACACCGCTGAAATCGAAGTTGTGGATATTGCAGTCCCACCCGACGTTCAGCTGAGTGTGATCGATGAAGTCATTAAGCGCAAAGACAAGATCCGCGGAATTCTGGCTCAAAAGCCATTAGGAGTGAACTACCAACAGGCCAAAGAGATCGTCAACAGATGTGAATCAGCAGGAATTGTTCTCAGCGTTAATCAGAACATGCGCTTCGATCATTCCGTTCGCGCTTGCAAAGACCTATTACAGCAGGAATTGATTGGGGATCCCGTCCTGGCAACGATAGATATGCGTGCAATTCCACATTGGATGCCATGGCAACAGCGCCAAGGCTGGGTCACGTTGCGCATCATGTCGATCCATCATCTCGATACACTTCGATACTGGTTGGGGGATCCAATTCGAGTCTTTTGCAGTACACGTGAAGACCCTCGCACGGCAGAATCCTTTGAACACCAGGATGGAATCTGCCTGTACATTCTTGAGTTTGAAAATGGCGTACGAGCTTCTGCGTGGGATGACGTATGGGCCGGCCCCAGCAATGAAGGTTCTGCTGCGGATATCGGTATTAACTGGAGAATCGAAGGTACAACCGGGATGGCGCGGGGCACGATTGGATGGCCTAATTATCCAGAGCGAACGCCAAGTACTCTGGATTACACCAACACTCAGCTCGGTGACGTGTGGATCAGGCCTCGATGGGACGAAGTGTGGTTTCCCGATGCCTTTGTCGGAACGATGGCTCAGCTACTCGTTGCATTGGAGTCCAACACGGAACCAGAAATCTCTGCGCACGACAACCTAAAGACCATGGCCCTAGTTGAAGCGTGCTATATTTCCTCACAAGAACATCGCGCGGTGGAGCTAGCTGAATTGCTCTNNTANTAGCACGGCCCAAAGTCAAACCGAGACGNANCTAAAGCNATTCATCGGTTAGATGTAACGGTTGATCAGGTTTTCAAGCATTTCCTGACGACCGCTCACATTTTCTGTGATCTCGCCCTTCTCCAGCATGTATGCCTCAAGAGATTCAAACGAGGCATTGCCCGACTCAATTTCAGCACCGACTCCGGAGTCCCAACTGCTGTAACGATCTTTTACAAACTGACATAATTCGCCTTCCTCGCGAATAGCAGCAGCAATTTTAAGACCTCGAGCAAATGCGTCCATACCACCGACATGAGCATAGAACAAGTCGATTGGCTCAAAACTCTCGCGGCGAACCTTGGCGTCAAAATTCACACCGCCCTGATTCAGTCCACCGTATTTCAACAGCATGAGCATCACTTGGGCAGTCAAGTAAATATCGGTTGGGAATTGATCCGTATCCCAACCAAGCATCAAGTCACCCGTGTTGGCATCAATTGATCCGAGCATTCCTTGTGCACCAGCGTAGTCCAGTTCATGCATCATCGTATGACCGGCAAGCGTTGCATGGTTCGTTTCAATGTTTAACCGGAAACGCTCCGTGAGGTCATAGTTACGAAGGAAGTTGATACACGCAGCAACATCCGAGTCGTATTGGTGCTTTGTGGGTTCTTTCGGCTTTGGTTCAATCAGAAACTGGCCGGTAAAACCAATCTTATTTGAGTGATCGATNGCCATATGCATGAACTGTCCCATGTGNTCCAGTTCACGNTTAATATCTGTGTTGTAAAGTGTTTGATAGCCTTCCCGACCACCCCAGAACACGTAACTCTCGCCGCCTAGTTCGTGTGTTACTTCCATCGCTTTTTTGACTTGGGCTGCCGCATATGCAAATGCATCTGCATTACAACTGGTGCTCGCACCGTGCATGAACCGTGGGTTACTGAAGAGGTTTGCTGTACCCCAAAGGAGCTTAATTCCGGTTCGTTGCTGTTCTTCTTTGAGTACTGCAACAACGGCATCAAGATTCGCATGTGACTGGGCGAGTGATTCACCTTCTGGTGCTACGTCGCGATCNTGAAATGCATAAAACGGAGCGCCGAGTTTTTCCATGAACTCGAAGGCGACCCTAGCTCGGTTACATGCATTCTCGACAGAATCAGTTCCGTCTTCCCAGGGACGCACCATGGTCGGGCTACCAAACGGGTCGAGCCCGTTACCACGAAAAGTATGCCAGTACACAACACTGAATCGAAGATGTTCCTTCATCGTCTTACCCTCGATCACTTCGTCCTCGTTGTACCAACGAAATGCGAGAGGGTTTTTTGAATCAGGACCTTCGTATTGAATCTTGTTTACTTCTGGGAATGCGGACATGCGTTACTCTCAGTTTCTCTGTCATATGACTCGAATATTGTTCTCGCCAAATCACTATCTGGCATCACTTTGTCAATGTGTCACAAATTATCAGCAGTCGCAACCACCGGTAACACTTTGCATTGTTTGTAGACGCGNCGGCGATTCAATTCGCCATAATNCGAGTTTCAAGCTGTGANGGTGCCGGCTCAGCTGAATCCGNATGTTCTTTTGCGATCGCTGTCAACTTCTCGATAATTTCTGGATGCTTTTCAGCNAGGTTTTGAGATTCAGACGGATCGACATCCAGATTAAAAAGCAGTGGTACTTCGTGAGTGACCGGCTGCGGTTGCCCGTAGGCATTTTGCGTCATGAAGTGCATTTTCCAGCTACCGTGCCNAATGGCCATTAACCGGTAACCGCGGTAATAGAAATACGTCTCACGGTCGCCTTTACCTCCAGTGAGAATCGGCATCAGGTTGATTGAATCCAATTCACGGTCATTGGGTAAATCGATNCCCGCTATGTCGTGTGCTGTTGCNNANATATCCATNGTGCTGCTNATTTCAGCCGAAACAGANCCNGCTGGAATCGTACCAGGCCACCATGCAACAGTTGGCTCACGCATNCCACCTTCCCACGTACTCCCTTTACCATCCCGCAACAANCCNGCTGACCCGCCGTGATCGTTAAATATCAACCACGGTCCGTTGTCAGAGGTGAAGATTACCAGAGTATTATCATCAAGATTGTGTTTACGCAGTGTCTCTAAGACCTGCCCAACACTCCAGTCAATTTCCTCAATCACGTCACCATACAACCCGCGGCGACTTTTTCCCGCGAACTTCTTTCCTCGAAACAAGGGTACGTGAGGAAGGCTGTGCGGCATGTACAAGAAAAACGGTTGANCTTTGTTTTCGCGAATGAAACTTACTGCTTCTTCCGTATAACGTCGGGTAATCGTCGTTTGATCAGCGGGTCGCTCGACAATTTCTTCATTTCGCATAAGCGGGACATTCCAGTACTCNACTTTTGGATTCCAGAATGCTTCCCGGCCTTTCGGAGTACCTGCAANTCGATCCATGTCATTGGAATAAGGAATCCCAAAGTACGAATCAAAACCATTGCTCGTCGGAAGATAGGGGGGCAAGTGTCCTAGATGCCATTTACCAATACACGCAGTTGCATACCCAGCTGATTTGAGTTGCTCTGCAATCGTGAGCTCCGCTTCTGGAATACCCAAGGCCGAATCCGGGAATAGTACCCGCCGCTTGTTACTACACATCCCGTTTCTCATTGGCAGTCGACCCGTCATGAGAGCTGCACGGCTAGGCGTACATACTGGTGCAGCAGAATAAAACTGCGTTAGTTTCATGCCTTCCTGAGCCATACGATCAAGCTCCGGAGTTGCGATGGTCGGGTGTCCAAAACACCCCAAATCTCCATACCCAAGATCATCTGCAAAAATCACAACAATGTTAGGTTGCTGCTTTGCTACGGCAAAGCTCGTCATGCTAATGGATGCCAGAATCACAACGAGGAGTTTTCGGATGCTATTCATATATCTGGATATACCTATCTAAGAGTTAGTTTGTTTTGGATTTGGATTTCATTTTTTTGGCGATGTACCAGTCTGCAAATCTTGGGAACAATTGAAAGAGAGCAAAATACAATCTCGCTTTGCGCGGAATAATGATCTCCGGTTTTCTCGTTTCGCAACCCTTGATGATCTTCTTTGTCAGCTTGGCCGGATCAATCAGGTTAAGCCGGATTCCCGCACCTGGCTTGGCAGCAGACTCTGGCATATCGTTGTTCACTTGATATCGAGGCGAGGGGTCATCGCGGGCAATCGGTCCGGGACAAACGAACATAACATGGACGCCATCGGTTTTCAGCTCTGGACGAAGTTGTTGGGTGTATGCGGTGAGTGGATGCTTGCCAATTGCATAGGCACCGATGAATGGACCTGCGGATTTTGCAGCGAGAGATCCCATGTTAACCAGGTGACCTTGGGACTCTATCAAGTAAGGCATAACTTGATTGGTGCAACGGACTGTTGACAGGAAGTTCATATCGATCGCATCCTGACACTGCTCTACTGTCAACTCCTTAGCTGTACCGCGGTCACTCTTACCAGCATTGTTAATCCAAACGTTGATTTGTCCGTGCTCAGAAATCACTGTCTGGACAAGTTGTTCTACCGATGCATCGTCGGTCACATCGCAACGAACAGTAAACAGCGAGTCACTCTCTAGATCTTCCTTTGCTGCGTCTAATCGACCTTCATCCCGACCGGAGATCACGACCGTGGCACCGGCCCTAAGAAATCCTTTTGCGATTTCTTTCCCAACTCCCGAAGAGCTGCCAGTGATCACCACTACTTTATTGTTCCAGTACGTCATGAGAATTCTGACATGTAGCTCGTATAGGGTGATCGGACGCCAAAAGTGGAAGTCAACTGAGGGAAGTGGACTGCTTCCACAGTCCAACAACAATGTTCTTTGGTTAATAGTTTCTAGTGTAGTTTGGCAAGTGCGTTGGCTCTATGCTCACCCACCGGCGGATTCACGTAAATTCGCTAAGAGCGGCTTACAACGGTTCAAAGCGACTGACTTCCCAGCTAACATCGGGAGTTTGATTCATACCACCAATTTCGAAACGCAAGTACTTCTGTGGAAAGTGGTATCGCGGATCAAAGGCACCTTTGATCAGGATCTCACAAGTTTCCGGGCCGGTGTTCCCGGCTTTCAGATTTTCGATGTGTTCCAGATCACGTGCAATTGTCTCGAACATACCATTGACCGACCAAGTCTCGAAGGCATGAAGTCGTTTCAGCGAAGTACCGTTGAGTTCCACAGCCACTACCTCACTATTCTGTACCGAGACGACGTAGCGATCCTTTTGGAATGTCGTAACGAGTACTTCGATCTCATAACTGTCGATCCCACATTTCATCCACTCTGTTCTGGCATCGTTTAGCAATGTTAGGTCAACATCAGAGACTCCACTACGAATGAAGTAAATGGCCCAACTCGCTAGAATAGTGATGATCCCGAGAATATACAGCCCGCGCCGTTTTGAGGTTCCTTGATTTGGCGTGCTTTGGGGTTCCATCAGTCGTACTTGGATGTATATATAGGGCTTTCCGTCTGAATAATCTACTGGAGTTAATCGTACGTGAACTTAGCGAAAACGTCGAACCCCGTACCGAGTAAGCGTGCACGAACAAAAATCGTGGCAACCGTTGGTCCTGCTTCCGTGGACAAACTTCAGGAGCTGTTGCTCGCTGGAGTGGACGTATTCCGTGTCAACATGGCACATGGTACTCGGGAACAGCACCAGACAATCGTCGATTCGATTCGCAGTTTAAGCAAATCACTTGATATCCCAGTTGGCATATTAATCGATCTGGCGGGTCCAAAAATCAGGCTTGGAGAATTATTCACCGATCCAATTGATTGTGTCGTGGGGACTCATTACACATTTACGACGGCTGACGAAGCTACTTGCGCCACGGAATTGACAACGAATTACGCTCCCTTAATTGAAGAGCTCAGCATCGATGATTCGGTAATGCTCGCAGATGGCACCGTAGAAATGAAAGTCATTGAAGAGTCGGAAACAACGGTGACCTGTCGTGTTGTGGAAGGTGGGATCCTCCGTAGTAGACAGGGAGTAAACCTTCCCGGCGTGAACCTAAGCGTCCCTGCACTGACAGTTCAGGACAGAGATAACGCTGTCTGGGCGACGAGTGTAGACGCCGATTTTATTAGCCTGAGTTTTGTACGTGCCCCGCTGGAGCTTCTTGAGTTAAAAGCGTTGCTCGAAGAGCAAGGCAGTCAAGCAATGGTCATTGCAAAAGTTGAAAAACGTGAGGCAATGCAGCGTCTTGACGAAATCGTGCTTGCATCCGATGCCGTCATGGTTGCTAGAGGCGATCTGGGCGTCGAGATCGATGTTGCAGAAACCCCCATCGCACAAAAGCGAATCATCCAGAAGTGCCACGATTACTCGCGACCAGTCATCGTCGCGACACAAATGCTCGACAGCATGCAACACTCCACTCGGCCAACTCGAGCGGAAGTAACCGATGTTGCAAACGCCATTCTCGATGGAGCCGATGCATGTATGCTTTCCGGTGAGACAGCAATCGGGACATACCCGGTCGAGACCGTGCGCATGATGAATCGGATCATGCTAAATACAGAGGCGACATTGCACGATCGCAAGCCCATTACCAAAGCATTACTGGAAGAAGGTGTCCAACCAGTCACATCCGCCATCGTGTACGGTGCAGCCCGTGTCGCTGAACAGCTTGGAGCAAAGTTGGTAGTTGTGGCCACACGGACCGGAAACACAGCGCGTATAAAGGCAAATCAAAAAGACTTTATACCCACCGTTGGCGTCAGCCGTGATGAGAAGACGTTGCGACAGCTCTGTCTCTATTGGGGGATTATCCCTCTGGGCGGAATGCCAATCGGAGATGGACAGGAATTGCGTAATGCCGTTGAACAATGGGGCAAGCAACAAGGGCTACTTATACGTGGTGACAGCATCGTCTTTGTAACAAGTAGCACATTCGGACCACTTGGCCATGACATGGTGTTCGTTCACGAGATTGAAGACTAGCAATAAGTTAACATTTCAGAGAAGTTAACTTATAGTTCTCCCATTGCATCGTCAATTTCTTTCAAATACACGTCGTCATATCGTGCTTTGGCATTAAACGTACCGAGACCTAGCTTACCTTCGGTGATATCGTCACCAAATTGATAAGTAGCCATCTGCTCACCACCAATCTTGAGTGTCGCCAGATTATTCTCATCCAGTAACAAGGTCAATGCGTAGTCGGTATTGGC
>PAXU01000079.1 GCA_002714565.1 Rhodopirellula sp. | reverse complement strand
CCTAAGCCCTAACCGGCGATATCTATGTTTCAGCCACGCCCGCTTACGTATAAGAAGCTTCGCGCACCGGCGAAACATGGCGAGCAGTTTATTTCACCGGAAATTGCCGTTGCCTGCGAACAAATCGACTCCAACATCTCTACCATCAGAAACAATGGTCTGGAGATTGGTGGCAGTGCCTATTCAGAACTCGTAAGCCAGGCTCGCCTTGAGTTCTTTGCTAAGGCCACGCAATATACGGCTACCTATCGTGATACAGATCAACTCGCATGCCTGGATCCCGATAAGCCGACCGTGCTCTCTGGTCACCAGCCAACGTTGTTTCACCCTGGGGTATGGTTTAAGAACTTCTATCTCTCACATCTGGGGAAGTACCTCGACGCGAATGTAGTAAACATCGTCATCGACAATGACGTTGCCCCGGCAAGATCAATCCAGGTACCAGAATATGTCGATGCTCAACACCATTTAAACGCGATCGTATTCGACACAGATGACGCCGCCATTCCTTTTGAAGCGGCACACGTACAAAGTGCCTCTCACTTTCAAAGTTTTGCGGCTAAAGTCGGTCAATCAATGGGCACATTAATCGATGATCCGTTGATACACGAACTTTGGCCATTTGCATGCAAGCAAGCTGAACAACATGGTAACCCCTATTTAGCCATTGCTCAGGCGCGGCACGTTTTCGAAGGATCGCTTGGTCTAAAGACCTGGGAAGTGCCACTTAGTGACATATGTGACACTGCTGTTTTTGGTCGATTTGCGCGACATCTCATCAAGCATGCCTATGAGTTATTAGTGCATTACAACACTGGTCTATCTGAGTATCGACAGACCAACAAAATTCGTAGTAAATCACATCCTGTACCGGATCTTGAGCACTCGTTAGAACGGCATGAATTGCCATTTTGGATTTGGACGGACGAAAACCCCACCCGCAGACGCTTATTTGTAAGCGATTCGTCGGCTGAATCTGGCTTGGAATCTAAGACAGTCATACTTTCAGACAATGCCGAATGGAAGAAAACCATCTCTTTGAAAGACGATGAAGATACTCTTTTCATTGCTGAATTACGGAAGATGGGCGTCTATATTCGCCCCAGAGCACTCGCAACAACCATGTTTTTGCGGCTTTTTTTAGGGGATTTTTTCGTCCATGGTATTGGGGGTGGAAAATATGATCAGCTGACCGACTACATTATTGAACATGTCTTTCAAATACCTGCTCCACATTTTGCAATAGCAACGATGACGGCATTTTTACCTCTGGATTTACCCGAAGAACAGATAGAAGATTTAGGTGAGATAGAGTCAACACTGAGAGACTATAAACACGCACCAGATCGATTCGCTTTCAAAGTGCGTAAGTTGTTACCTCACCTACACTTAGGTGAAGGTGTAGAGGGCTTAATTGCTGAAAAGGAAGCATGGATTCGCCGAGATGTAGATCCCGCCGGCCGACGTGAGTGGCATCTGGAGTTGGAGCGTATTCATGGCAAGCTTCAGGTATTGCTTTCAGAAGCCCATGAACAGTTATCGGAACGTCGAAAGCTGGTTGAAAAAGCAGCAAAACAGCAGGAGTTACTGCATTCGAGAGAATTGTCATACTGCCTTTTTCCCAAAAAAAATCTAAGTGAGTTACTAGAAATCACATCGATAACGCCTTAGATTGTGGGTGCAAATGGATTTGCGGATGGATCGATCGCACCAAGAAGGGATTCTTCTCCATGAGTTCGACACTATCGAACAGGAGTCCACTAGAGCGTAGGAATTTGCTCGAACAAGGACTCCGAACAGCTTCGGCAACTCAACCAAGTTCACTAACTCAGATTGCCCCTGCACGTGCAGGTGATCACCCGGCAATTCATCGATTTCTGATGAATGTCTTCCAATGCCCAAGCGGCACGGATTATGCAGCACAACTGGAAGATCCGTACTATGAGCCAACGGATCGGGTTGTAGCCCGTCATGGGTCAAGGATTGTTGGTCACGCACGTGTGCAGTTTCGCGACATACGATTTGGGCCAGTTACCTTACCCGTCGCATGGCTTACTGAAATGGCCATAGCACCTGAGTTTCGCGGTCAGAACATCGGCTCCACGATTTTTGAAAAGTGCGAGCACTTAATGCGACAGCAGGGAGCATGCGTCGGAGTACTCAGCACATCTAAAGCTGATTTTTTCAAGCAGTGTGGTTGGACGGTTGGAATCAGACATTCATTTAGTACAGCATTGCCACGAAATATTCTCTCCTATATTCGGGAATACAAGCGAACCGAAGAGAGCAAGAACGGAAATAACCCTCTTATTGAAAAAGGGTTACCCATCAAAGTCCGAATTTGGCGTCATGTAGAACAAGATGCGTTAGTCCGACTCTACAACAACGACAGCGAAGGCGCCTATGGAGCGTATGAACGTACGGATGCGTACTGGCGTTGGCTGCTTAACCGCCAGAGCTTTGACCAAATCTATGTAGCAGTCGAAGGTCTGGATAAGCTCAATCTGGAAACCGGATTTGATGCCATTAAAGGTTATGCCGTCGTAAAGGGTGCGCGAATTATTGAAATGATTGCCCAAGATAATCGCCAGGACATAATCCTAAATCTTTTAGAGAGGATTTGCGGTGATGTCATCGAGCAAAACGATCAACCTGTACGATTAGATGGCGCAGCTACAAGTCCTGTTCATGAAGTTTTCCGCCTATCCGGAGGACAGTTTACCGACGCACCGGCGGCAAATGACCAAGTCTTCATCACGAAAGCCTTTGATCCAGTCGATTTGTTGGAAAGAGTCCGACCAGTGCTATCACAGCAGGCGAGAAACTCCAATCTGAATGCCGGTGATGAATTAGGAATTCAAGTCGGAGATAAGAAGGTACTGATTTCGATCAACCAGCGTAGTGTAAAAATATCTACTGGTAAGCTTGGTCGAAGTTATATCACGTGTTCACCGGAAGCATTTACGCAATTACTGCTTGGGTGCATTGATGCAGAAGATGCGATCTGTCAGGATCACATTCAGGTTTCCACAAAGCTCGCAAGTGAATTAGCTACTGGATTATTCAAACGTCTTCCAGTCTGGCTGCCACCATTAAATGACTTATTAGCATGACCGAGCTCCCAGAAATCACTCATCAGAAGACGATTTCGGGGAACAAGTCACAATTGTTGGGATGGTTACTGTTCGCACTTCTCGTGGTGGCAGTTTTAGCCAGCCCGTTTAGTCAGGCACCCGGACTACTGACCGATGTCGGCACGTGCATCTCTGCCGTGGATCAATCGCAAATCGGGAATTCCCCGGATGCATTCACTAGTTTTCATGCTGATCCGAATGATCTGAGAGAAACTCTGGCACAACCATTAAGCTGGTGGCCGCGAAGTTATGGTGCAATCCCAATGTTCGTTCGTCAGATGTTGCAGTCATTTGGCGGCAACGCAAACTGGGGCACGACCATACAAGTCACCGTCTTTATTTTTATGGTCATCGGTATTTCCGGATGGCTCCTGCTGTTTCGAAAGTGTGTTACCGCAGACTGGCTACCCTGGTTAGGGTGTGCATTTATCTTATTTAGGTTTAGCCATGCTAATGGCTACCTGTACGACGGTGGAGAATATCAATTTTGGGGAGTATTCCCATGGATTCTGCTACTCAATCTACGAGCAATTACATCTGACTTGTGTTGTAAAGGAAGCAACAATGCCGTGGCGACGGCAGCTGGTATATGCACAGCACTACTTGTTCTCTTGAAATACAGTGCTGGATTGACATGTCTTGGAATCGCCAGTGGATGGTGCTTTGCTTGCTGGCGACATGGCGTCAGTCGCCGTCGCTTGTTGTTCTTTTTTTCCGGAGCAGCCATCAGCAGTGTGTTGATTTTTGCATTTGGACTGATGCCGAGCGGAAACCCGACCGCTCAAACAGCTGGTGCACAACTCACACCTCTCCTGTGGGCACCTGGTAGTTGGCTTTTGGCATGCTCCGATCTGGAATCCCTGATTAATCGTGTCTTTGTAGCCGGCGAAAACGCTATCCTGAGCCCACTTGGGCCATTTGGGGATGGTGCTGCCGGCTGGCTCTCTATTCCACTGGCCCTTTTCTTTGTTGTGATGTTGGTTTCCTATAAATCGGCGGATAAGCCGGGGGACAAGAATGAAGGCCAACGTGTNCTGTTGAGAGACGTCATCATCGTCTGCTGCTGCGTAAACGTCATTGCATTAACCTTATTACTCATAAGGGGGAGTGCAATTCATATGGATGCACGATTGATTCGATGTGCTTCCATTGCGACTCTCCCATGGATTCTATCGATTTCGCTCAACTTGATACGGCAACAGCGAATTCGAGTTAAATCACTTGGCTGGGTGTCACTCATGCTGTTTATCGTTGGCCCCGCTCTGTACGGTGCCGCAACACTCGTAGACAAGTCGTTAATACGATCAGCTTATGCCACAAATCAAACTGGAACGAGCGGAATTCGTCATGATGTTTTGGACACGGACGGAAATGCCACCGAGTTCTTCGCCGAATTGGAACGCCTGACAGCTGACAAACGGCTAATACTCATCATCGATCCTGCTATGCAACTCGACTTACCCAACAGTCGTATATTTATGGAACATCTGCATTTGCGTACCAATGAGCAGTTAGCGGCGAAGCAGTCATACAATCACCTCCCGGAAAATGGCATACTAATAGCAGCGCCATCCGATTTGATGCACGACGGAAAGCTGGATACATACATGGAGTTATTTCCCGAGCCCAAAATTGTTAGGCAAGACTCATCCAGCTTTATGCCAGATTGGGAACTCATATACATCGACACTCCTTAGAAAGACTTACACCATGCGACGACTATTCATGTTGCTAATCCTGACATCGCTTACATGCGGATGCTCCAGCGAAACCACTAGTGTGACTGACGATGCTACATCAGACGATTCAATTCGGATCGGCGTTATGCCAAAACTGGTTGGCATTTCATACTTTGAGGCAACGGAAAAAGGCGCGATTGAAGCAGGTGAAGAACTCGGGCTAAATGTGCACTTTGATGGCCCGACCGCAGCAAGTCACGAAGAACAAGTTCGTATGCTCGATACATGGATTGCTCAAGGGTATGATTGCATCGCCGTGGCACCCAATGATCCGGATGCCGTGGCATCCACGCTGCGTGCGGCTGAAAAAGATGGCATCACCGTTCTAACCTGGGACACAGATGCTAATCCGGAAACGTCACGCCGCCTCATCTTTGTTAATCAGGCGACAAATCAGCAGATTGCGGAGAACCTGGTGAACATGATGGTCGACGGCGTAAAAGACCGTGGGGCGGAATTGGCAGGAAAGTACTTACTCGTGAGTGGGACACCTACAGCATCCAACCAGAATACCTGGATGGCTCTCATGCGGGAGATCATCGCGGAGAAGCATCCTGAAATGGAACTACTCGAGCCACTCATGCCGGGCGAAGACCAGAGTAAAGCCCAGGAAATGTCTGCCGCGGCAATCAATGCACAGCCTGATATTAAAGGGATCTGGGGCATGACATCTGTTGCCGTTCCGGGTGCTGCAAAAGCCGTAAAAGATGCGGGGCTGGTTGACTCAGTTGTTGTCACGGGAGTCTCTCTCCCATCCATCATGCGTGAATACGTTGACGACGGAACGGTTGCCCGCTTTGCACTTTGTAATCCCGTAGACTTGGGATATTTAACGGTGCATATGGCTGCATACTTGAAAGAGAATGAATCGATTGCTGACGGAACATATGATTTCGGCCGACTCAAGCAGGTAGTTGTCGTAGATGGACAAGCCATACTGGGCCCGCACATCGTCTTTACCAAAGACAACATCGATCAATACGACTTCTAGTCCACCCTGTCACTCAATACAGATTTTAGTTCATAAGAGAATCCACAATGAGTACGATCCGAGTTGGAATTGTTGGCCTGGGAGCCAATTCCAAACTACGTCATGTTCCTGGTTTATTGGAATGTGAAGATGTTGAAATTACTGGCGTATGTAACAGCAATGCCGAATCGACCGCACGTGTCGCCGACGAGTACTCGATTCCTAACAAGTTCGAGTCGTGGGAACAGCTCGTAGCGGATCCGGACATCGATGCTGTGGTAATTGGAACATGGCCTTATTTACACTGTCCAATCACATTAGCTGCACTGGCTGCTGACAAGCATGTCATGACCGAAGCCCGTATGGCGATGAATGCCGAAGAGGCCCGTCAAATGCATGAAGCCAGCCGCACCAAGCCCGATCTGATCACACAGATTGTGCCAAGTCCACTCGGCCTACGAGCTCATAAAACGGTGAAAGAGTTCATCGCTGACGGAAGGCTGGGGACATTGCGAGAAGTGGCAGTGCTTGGAACTAACACTGCATACGCTGACCCTCAATCACCACTACATTGGCGTCAGGCGGCAGAATTCAGCGGTATCAACATGCTGGCATTGGGAATTCTGCACGAGCCACTTGTTCGCTGGATAGATCATCCGACAAGTGTCATGGCTACGATCCAGACTTTTACGGAAACTCGATCAACACCATATGAAAATACCACTGGTGTGGTTGGTACACCTGATACCGTACACGCGGTAACCGAGATTCCTGGCGGTGCCCGCGGGATTTATCACTTAAGCGGTGTAATTCATCACGGTCCCGCTAATCAAGTACATCTTTATGGCAGCGAAGGCACACTTAAATACCGTTTTGACACAGACACTCTTTATTTTGGATCTTCAAGTGCTTCCGAGATAACAGAAGTCGTTGTGCCAGAAGATGATGAAGGTGGTTGGCGTGTGGAAGAGGAGTTCATTAACGCCATCCGTGGCATCGAGCCAATTGAATTCACGACATTCGAAGCCGGTGTGAAATACATGGAATTCACCGACGCTGTACTAACAAGCGCTGAAACTGGCGAACTTGTGTCGTGTTAATTACGCACTTTCTGATTCCAAATTGCCACTGCAACTACGAGACAGCCGGTAAGGATCAGTCTTACTTGTGGGTTCAGCCAACTGAAGTCACTGCTTAGGAAGTTCAGGCCAATATCGAGGCTGGCCACAACCAGTAATCCAAGCAATGTGCGGCCGATGGAACCGTGACCGCCGGTAATCAATGTGCCTCCCACAACCACGCAGGCGATGACGTGTAATTCCATGCCTTCGTGAGCTACAGGATTGGCATTTAGCTTATACATGGTATTGAGCACGGCAACGATGCCAGCGACCAAACCGCTCAGTCCGTACAACACAAACTGTGCCTTTTCAATCGAAATCGCGCTGTATCTAGCTGCTTCCATGTTTTCGCCGATATAGAAACATGCTCTACCAATGCGACAACGGTGAAGCAACAGATATCCAAGAACCAACACGATTAAGAAGAAGTAATACTGCAGGGGGTAACCGAACAACAGGTTTGCATCTTCCATCGCCATCACCAACTCATTGGTGAATCCTATTGGTTCAGCATTGGAGAGTGCCAGTGCGAGTCCGGAGTAGAAGGCCATTGTTGCCAAAGTCACAATAAGTGGTGAAAGACCGACGACCACTAAGAGTCCGTTGAGTAATCCGGCCGCCAAGCCGACTGCGACAGCACATACGCTTGCTATTTGGATTGATAGTCCATCTTCCCATAACACACCTATACACACACTGCACAGTGCCACCATTGATCCTACAGACAGGTCGATGCCACCCGTAATAATAATCGCTGTCATCACCACTGCTACAGATCCGACTTCCATCCACTGCACGCCTGCACGAATCAATCCACGTGGATTCTCCGTTTTCACAAACATGACCGTCGCGAAAATTAGAAGTAGTACGCAGGGAACGGCGTAGCTCAACAGAGTTTGCCCGATTCTCTTGTCATCAAACGAGTTGGTACGTTCCTGAATTGCTTTACTACTCATCACGCACCACCGCCGGTCGACCGCACAGATCGCTGTCGATTCCAAAGATGATCCATAAATACCGCAACCAAAATCATCAGTCCGATAACCAACTTCATACGATCACCGGGCACACCAAACTTGATGAGCACAGCACTNAAGGTCTGCACCAGAATTGCGGCTAGAATGACGCCAATTGCACTACCTTTGCCACCATTAATTGACACACCNCCAATAACAGCCACGGCAATGGCTTCTAATTCCCAGTTACGGCCGAGGGTGGCCTGCATTTGCTCTTTCTGAGCCAATTGCAGCATTCCGGCCAAACCTACCAGAGCACCGCCAATGGCAAATGCGTAAAACCAGTTTTTGCTCTTTCTGATTCCGAGAAGATTAGCGGCGGTCGGAGAATTTCCAACAGCATAAAAATGCCTGCCACAACGACAATGATGAAGTAGCAGGAATCCAAAAGCCGAGATAACCAATCCGTATATTACNGACGTATAGAAGCCATCTACGATTGCAAGATTTCCAAANCCATCCGGCAAGTTCGAAATGTTCTTGCCGTCCATAATCGTGCTCACCAAACCTCGATACGCGTACAGCATCCCCAGCGTCACAACGATTGGATGAACNTTGCCCCATAGCGATAAGGCGGAATTAACTAGNCCACCCGCAGCTCCAACGGACATAGCAACGATCATCGCCAAAGGAATTGAGACCGATGGTGGTAAATCCGTTTGCAGCACCAAGCCGCCGCATGCTGCTGATAGTGCGGCTAGAGACCCAATTGAAATATCAATACCACCCACGATGATTACGATTGCTGCTGCTAATCCGAGGATCATCCAGGTTGCGGAGGCATCCAATAGCACCGAAATCTGATAGTCCGGTTGCTGTACTTTCAGCAGAATCAACAGAATCACAATCATTGCGGCAAGCGCCGACTCTGTTCTGAGNAAAGCTCTCCATCCGCTTCTGCGCCTGCTCGGGCGATTCGCATCTGGATCGTCTGTCAATTCAACAGTTGAGTCTTTTGGAAAAGCCAGTTCTGCCACATCAGAAGATTTGGCATCGTTCGCATCGACTTCACCAGCAACGTCACCATCTCTAAACACGATGATGCGATGGCAATAACGCATTACCTCATTTAATTCGCTTGAGATTAGTAAGATTGCGCANCCGGATTCAGCAAGNGACTGGATGATGTCATGGATTTCTTCTTTGGCNCCAACATCCACCCCACGCGTTGGTTCATCGAGAATTAGCACCTTAGGTTTTGTTANTAGCCAACGGCCAGCGACGACCTTTTGTTGATTCCCACCTGACAGTGTTTCAATTGGCTGGCGATGTGAAGCATAACGAGTGTTTAATTTGTTCCCCATTTCGGTCGTAGCTGTTAACTCATCACGACGACTTGTCAGAACCTTTGAGATCTGACGCAGACTGGCCACNACAGTGTTTTCACGGATATCCAGCCAGCGAAACACACCTTTGTTCAGACGGTCTTCGGATAGATATGCGAGGCCATGCCGGACCGCGCCTCGCGGTTTGCGAATTTCCACTGCGTCACCGTCAATGTAAATGGCTCCGGAGAATTGTTTGCGAATTCCGAATACCGTTTCAGCAAATTCCGTACGACCCGAACCGATNAGTCCGTAGAGACCGACGATTTCACCGGCGTTTATATCCAGATCAATTCCATTAAGCACGTTGCCATCGGATACTTGATGGGCCCGAAACATCAACGTNTTNCTTGGCTTGTGCAGATCCCGGTGTGATTCAATATCAACGGGCCTGCCTACCATGGCCGTCACCAGTGATTCAGAAGTAACTTCAGAGCGGTCCTTTGTCCAAATCAATTCGCCATCACGTAATACGGAGATGACATCAGCGAGTTCAAAAATCTCATTTTGCCTGTGAGAGATGTATACGATGGCACATCCTTGGGCACGTAACGTCTTGATCTGCTCAAACAGCCACTGTGACTCCTTTGCCGAAAGCGCGCTGGTCGGTTCATCGAGGATCAGTACTTTGGCATTTTCAGAAACCGCAGCGGCAACCTGNAACATTTGTCGTTGTGCAACACTCAGCTGAACAGCATTGACTGTCGGATCGAGTTTCTCCGGAAGATTACGTAATTGGTGTCGAGAAGATTGTTTTATTTGTTGCCAATCAACCANTCCGATTCGCTTACATGGAAGGCCTTTGAGCAAAGCCATGTTCTCCGCTACCGATAACTGGTCAAAAAGCTCTGATTCCTGGAAGACTGTCACGATTCCATTGCGATAGGCTTCGACGGGATTGTGGATCGACTGTTGACCATCGAGAACAACACTGCCGCCATCGGGTTGATAAACGCCGGCTGCCAGCTTGATCAGGGTACTTTTTCCGGCACCATTTTCACCAACGATCGCATGTACTTGTCCAGCATTGAGTGCGATTGAAACGCCATTGAGCGCGATTACGCCCGGGAATTCCTTGTACACATCTTTCCACTGAAAGATGGATTGGCGGCTGGATTCCTCTGGCATTTGCAAACGACTAACTGTGACTGCGCGTTGTAAAACACTGGAATAAGGATTTGTTCGGTGCCATCTCTTTTGCGGCATTTAGAAGTGACGTCGTCCTGAACAGAGGTGCCACAGTATTCATGATAATCGAAATTTTATAATTGTTGAAAAACCGGCCTTGACGCGTTTNCAATATTCCAATATTTTNCCGCCCCGTTGGGAGTCATTAACTTGTTTATTGCTTCTGACCACTCATCGCCATAAAGTCTGGCACGGATGCTAAGGCAATGGTGATAAAAAGTGACCTTTGTAGATAACATCAGCACGGATGCGAAGTGTTATCTCACCGTCCAATCGCTCCCGATGCGGATTTGTCAGCGTCCTCTGCCCCCCTGGGACAAGACTCACTCGCTCGGGAGCTTTTTTTATGCGCAACTTTTATGCGCAACGTGGTTTTCCAACGAATGTCCTGCTGTATCATTCAAGGGTCATAGTCGAGCGATACACACATGCCCAATTCCACTTTAATTTTTTGGCTCCTGANTTCAGTCATCGCNGCTGTAATCTGCTTTTGCCTTGGTCGCCGGAGTGCAAATATTCAGGCNGGTTTTCATGAAAACCTGGACAGCATCACTGGACTACCACTGCGTGATGTTTTCGAACAGACGTTGGACAGCCTGATAAAATCATCGAGCGATTTTTCCATTGCGCTGATTGATGTGGATCATTTCAAGGGAGTGAATGACGAACACGGACATCTCGCCGGTGATATGGTCCTACGCGAGGTCGGTTTAGATTTAGAGACGCAATTGGAATCCGGAAGCAGTGCATTTCGNTGGGGAGGTGANGAGTTTGCCGTTATCTTCACTAANTCCAGAGGCGAATCTACAGATATNCTAAATGCGTGGATACAAAGAATCGCTTCGCAATCATTCACCGCCGACGCTGTCTCGATATCCGTAACCTGCAGCGCCGGGATCACTAGTTGGATGCAAGATGAGGACCAGCAAGGCACATTTCGGCGCTGCGATCAGGCGTTATATGAAGCTAAGCGTGCCGGCCGCAACCAAGTCATATCAAACTGAGCCTCTGACGCTTAGAAACTCTTGGACCAACTGGCCGCAAGCGTCCAGTCCAGCTCCATTTGAATTCCATCGACGTGNTGGTACAGCGGAATGCCGAATTCGAGGTTTAAGCGAGCACCACTGTCGAGTGTATAAATGCCTCCGAGCCCCAGATTGATCCAGTTACCGCCACTAAAACTGGCATTCGCTACAGGACTCATTCCCATCATGAGATCTGAATCCACACCCTGGATACTGCCACGCCAAAGCGATTCAATGCGGGCACTGAAGGCCAACCTCTTTTCATCATCGACAAGCTTCGTTTTCCAGGCGCTGAGTCTGTATTCGTCTCCGACCGAGTACCCTTCGCTGTTTTTGTCCAATGCAATTGCGGATTGGAACTGCACNCCGATGGAGCCGTAATCTTCAATGCGTTTATAGGTTAACCCAGGCAACGCTCGCCAATGACCNGCGCCTGTGCGCATNGCATATGGAAAGTCCATCGGCATACCGTTCATCGGATTGGTAGTTTGGTTATCAATGTCCCCGGTCGGTGCAGATACTCCTATATTGGCAATAAGCTCTCCAAATGAATCCTTTTTCAGCCGCCATAGTCCNCCAAATGGAAGATCCGCAAAGCCNCCGTTGGAGCGTCGCATCGTTCCCATTGGCATTGAGCCCATNCCACTGTCCATATATGTCGTTGATTCCATTGTGTTAACAACCCACATCGGCATGATGTAGAGAGTGATGTTTTCACGCCAGCCAACCATGTAGTGCATCATGTGCATTTCCATCGTCATTTTAGTCGGCACTGCCATATAATCCGCTCCACCGAATGACTGGGCGGTTGAATTGGAAATGTTGTCATCACCAGCCAAAAGACCGGACATGGACATATTCATGTACTTGTATTCGAACATCTGGCTTCCGGGCGAATGAAGATGATCACCCATCAGGTGCCCCGGTGCATGAGTATCTGGACGGTCATACGAGATCGGTTCAGATTCNCCGCTGTCAGCCTGCAACATCTCTTTGAATGATGGTAGTGAACCGAGAAGGTCGTCTCCTTGTGCAGATGTACTAAGGACAAGNAGCAAAATCAGGGAATACGAACTGACTGTACGNGAGAAGGCNTGCATAATCTCGGCCACCCTTTTCTATACGAATTTCTGGNNATCTAACNATATATANATGCCNAATGTCGTGCNGTTTAATTGNTGCATCGGTATTTGAACTCGTTACTCGTAAANACNATNGAGTGGAAAACCGGCCAAAATGGNTNTGCATATACGNCGTTGCATACCNTAGTCGTTACAACCCGTATGTTCGGGTTTCTCATCCGGGATGATTTATACGTCCGGTTGCGAAAACGCGTTCTAGAGCTTCACTGAATAGACAGTCCAATGCCCAGAAAACCCTTGAGGGTCATTCATTCGATGGCTTTGCACTCGCAGTATGAGAGATTTTGCTGTGCTTCCATCTTCGATATCCAGTTCGTACACCTGGAATACACGAGTCGTTCCACGNTCTTCCTGATAAATAATCTCGTTGGNGAGAAGCTTTAACCCATCAAGATCC
Organism: Rhodopirellula sp.; assembly: GCA_002714565.1. Classification (GTDB taxonomy): domain Bacteria; phylum Planctomycetota; class Planctomycetia; order Pirellulales; family Pirellulaceae; genus UBA11883. The sequence goes on along the minus strand of PAXU01000079.1, from coordinate 56,019 downwards.
CAATGATCCGTGGTAGCAACAAGGNCATTTAGTGGCTCTTCTTCAAANAAGGACGTTAACTCGAGACGGTGAGCCCGATCGTTTTCATAATACTCATGAAGCGTAACAGGCTCTTTTCCTCGCGTAAAAATCGTCTGTGATAGCTGGTGAGCCTTACGTAAGTTATTGTCCTTGATCAACTGCATCCAGTTTCGAAAATTCGCTTCGCTAATACTGTACATGTGATGTTCGTAAGCCTGGCGTTTGGAGAAGGCCCAGCTGATCAGCACTGCCGATACAATTATGCCGATCATGGCTATTTTTGCTCCGGTGAATTGCGCCTCATCACCGCGGCATCCCTTTAGTGCCATGGCTCCGGCAATGATTGACACAACCGGAAACAACCAGAAGACCGAGAATAACAGTGCGAGTGGCGACGGAATGGCGCAGCCAATTGCAACGACAGCCCACGGTGAGATCGCCTTGGAGCCAGTCGATTCACCCCAATCATCTTTTGTTGATTGAATGTCTACTTCGCTACTCGCCATCTGTTGCAGTCTCGGGTCTTGAGCATTCTATAGGCAAAATATCTGTACGCTGTGGGCGAATCACCGTGCAGGTTCATTAGGCATGCATAGACGATTTATGCATTCACATTGATCACCTTGATCTATATTGACCAAGGTGATCCACACCCATCTTGTTACGTCAGAAAGGCAAAAGTGTTCAGCTTATGCCAGAGCGCGCTGCAGCTCCTGCATGGAAGTGGTTCCTTGTGCAAGCTGAACAATACCGTCCTGCCTCATCGAAACCATACCACTTTGTTCGGCGATTTGATGGAAAGTTGCTGGATTTGGCTGAGAAATAATTGCTTGTTTGATCTGGTCATTTACTTCAAGCAACTCAAATAAGCCGATGCGTCCTTTGAATCCACGACCATCACACTGTGGACAGGGTGGAATTTCACCCATTTCAGCGGGATTTGGCTGGTATTGCTGATAGAGTTCCTGCACATGTGTTTGTGGCAATCCAAGTTGTTGCAATAACTGAGGATGTGGCAAAAACGGCTGCTTACAGGTGGAACAAAGTCGCCTTGAGAGCCGCATATTTAAGCTACAGGAGAATACTTCGGCAATCTTTTCAGCGGAGACTCCAAGAGCGCAAACTTTCGCTAGTGCTTCAGAGGCACTATTTGCATTGACACTAACAACCGCCATCCGATCCATAGTCAGAATCTGATCGCACAACGCCTNGAGGATAGCCGGATCCNATATTTCCGGAACTACAAACCCATCTGGTTCTCTTAAGACCGCTTTTTCAATTGTCGGAATCGCCTCAAGACCCGACTCAGCACCGTAATGTTTGATGGAGATGTTTTCCACCGAGGTTTCATTACTACCGTCCGGTTCAAATGCGACAAAGTCGAGCATGAAGCGATCCGCAGCACTAAGTGCACATCGCCAAACCGTTGACAGCCCACCACCGTTTTCAGGTGCTGACACGATTATCAGACCCTTGGTAATCGTCGGGCCTTCTTCCTGATAGANACCAATCCACTTCTTAAAGCTATTTAAGGTAATATCCCGGCAACCCAAATCCGAAAGTGANTTAAGNGGATCCTTCTTCGCTCGGAACTTAATCAGCACGCGTTCACCNGTGGGAGTACCCTGCGACTCCATNCTACAGACTTTTTCAATCTGCTCGAGTTTTGCAGTAAACTCACCTGTCTGTCTAATTTGACGCTCAACAGGATCGAGGTGAGCAAGTGTCTTAAAGACAGCGAGCATCATATCGCCGTTTTGACGATCCATGATGGGCATGTTTTCCCACATGCCGTCTACTTCGAGTTGCATGGCTACTGCCTGAGCGGAATAGTCAAACAGGATTCTCGAGGCATCCCCGGAAAGGGCCTGCGCCATAATGTGTTTGGCTGGCACACTACCCGGTGACTGGCGACAACGGATTGTCGCTGTTTGGTTTTCTTCATTTCCGCCAGTTGTCGCCTTAAATTCAACTGGCGGTCCCATTTCAGTTGGGTGCAGATCCGGATCTTGCTTCGACTTCGCCATGGATAGAAATTGTGCCTCGTCTCGATGTAGTTATTCTGTGAAAAGCAAAAGGGGAACTGAACCGATCCGCTCTTTCGATGTGATTTAGATAATACCGGGTTGCGACACGTTGATACCTTTAAGTGCCATCTTCAGAGCATCACGATTTGGAGCAACACGGAAAGCGGTTTCGCGATCGATCAGTTCTTCATCAATCAGGCTTTTCAAGCTCATTGTGAAGTCTTGCATACCGTCTTCCGCACCGATCCGAATAGCATCTGGGAGTTTTTCATCATGCCCTTCAAGCACCAATTTAGTGATCATCGGTGAGAACGTCATGACTTCAACGGTTGGCACACGACCAACACCTTCTGCAATGGACGGTAGAAGTTTCTGTGCAATGATTCCCTTCATGTTAAACGCGATGGCACTTCGAATCGCATTATGCATTTCCTCCGGGAACAAGTCGAGAATACGACCGATTGTTGTCGGAGCACTCGAAGCGTGAATCGTTCCAAACACCAGGTGGCCGGTTTCGGCGGCGTGGATTGCCGTCATAAATGTTTCTTCATCACGCATTTCACCGACGAGAATGATATCTGGGTCTTCACGTACGGCATGCTTCATGGCGACACTAAAGTCGACAACATCCATACCGATTTCGCGTTGGTTTATCAGNCACTGTTCTTCGGTATAAACAAACTCAATCGGATCTTCAAGCGTCAGGATATGCTTCGTGTAGTTTCGGTTAATCCAGTTCAGCATTGATGCGATCGTTGTTGATTTACCGGAGCCNGTCACGCCAGCAAGCAGCACCATGCCCTGATCAAACTTACACAGAGACTCCATTACCGGTGGAAGGTTTAGACCTTCNAANTTTGGTATCCAATTGCTNACTCGACGAGCCACCAAGCCGATGTTGCCAAGTTGTTGAAGCATNTTGACACGGAATCGCCAGGTCACGCCGTCCACGTCAACCGTGTATGCAAAGTCTGCTCCGCCTTCATCTTCAAAGATCTTACGGTTCCGCTTGTCCATCATTGGGAACAAGAGGCGTACCATTTCCTCTTTCTCGATCGGTGGGCGACTAAGCGGCTTAAGCGTGCCATCCACGCGCACGATCGGCGGCCGTCCAACTTTCAAATGGAGATCTGAACCTTCAAGCTTCACAAGCGCGCGGAAAATCTTATCGACTTCCAGTTCCTTGCGCTTTTCCAGAAACCGTTCAGCACCTGGATCAATATGCGGTGCTACTTGTTCCGTGGATGCCATAACCAAGGCTCCTTTTGCGAATGCGAGATCAGTTATTTAGAGAAGCTAAGTAGTTCTGCATGCTTCTGCCGCCAGCAGTACCACCTAAGAAAGTATAGTACACAACTTGGTCTCTGTTCAGCACCTTCAGAATGACTTCAGAAAAAACGATCCTCAACAGATAAACCGGTCGTTATATGTACCCATATCCAGACAAGTTTTCGGGCCGAAGGTCTGATTAGGCAAGCCTTACGGGCACATTATTAGCCGCCATGACTGCTTTGGTTTCCTGGATCGTGAATTCACCGAAGTGGAAAATGCTAGCTGCAAGGGCTGCGTCCGCTTTTCCTATGGTTATCGCATCCGCCAAATGTTGCGGATGTCCGGCTCCTCCGCTCGCTACTACCGGTATGGAAACAGCTTCACTAACAGCAGCAGTCACCTCCAGATCATAGCCATCCTTAGTTCCGTCACAATCCATGCTGGTAAGTACAATTTCGCCTGCACCAAGTTCCTCGACTTCCATTGCCCAGGATACCGCTTCCAAACCTGTTGGTGTGCGGCCGCCATTGATGTGTACCTCCCAGACTTCCTCACCGTCTTTGTCGATTCGCTTGGGGTCGATATTCACCACGATACACTGACTTCCAAATCTTCTCGCAGCTTCCCTTACAAATTCCGGATCCTTGCAGGCCGCTGAGTTTATGGACACTTTGTCGGTACCGGCATTTAGCAGAGTACGGATATCTTCGATCGTACGAATGCCACCTCCGACTGTAAGCGGCATAAAGACTTGTTCAGCTGTACGCTGTACAACGTCGATCATGATGTCGCGTTGTTCATGACTTGCTGTGATATCAAGGAACACAAGTTCATCGGCGCCTTCGCGCTCATATCGCGAGGCAACCTCGACAGGATCTCCAGCGTCTCGCAAATTCAGAAAGTTGGTTCCTTTAACCACCCTTCCCTGATCAACGTCGAGACAAGGGATGACGCGTTTTGCCAGCATGATGTTTTCCTAAATCGGATGGATGAGGTCGGAGGCTCCATCCACGCCTGTTAAACAACAAACGGGAAACACCCATTACCGGATCTTTCCCGTTTGATACCTGTTTCATTACCGCTCGGTCACTTGACCTTGGCAATACATTCCTTGGCGACTTCAAGACATTCTTTCATGTCGTCGATAGGATTCTGAGGATTGGCTTCGTATTCCAGCGAGACGCTACCATCGGCTGGGAACTTCGTATCTTTAAGTGCCTGGAACAAACCAGTCACATCAAGATGGCCGGCACCAATCACGACATTGTGAGATTGCTTCTCCTGTTTAGCCTCATCCTTTACGTGCAGCGCAAATACACGACCTTTAAGGCGATGGACTGCTTCAACCGGATTTTCTTTGCTGCGGATGAAGTGACCGGTATCAATACATGCACCAAACAGCGGATGTCGACCTTTGCACGCATCTACTACGGACTCAATCTTGTCGTATAAGGCGTCCGGACCGTGATTGTGAATGGCAATTCGAATCTTGTATTTCTCGCAGAGTTTATCGAGGCTCTCGTAGGACGCCTTTTGTGGATTAGCCGTGAGGCATTTAATTCCTTGAGCTTTGGCATAGGCAAAGATCTTCTCATTCGCAGCGTGGTCGGCACCAAAACCGTGCACACCATGAGCACTCATGCTGATTTTTGCTTTTTGCAGCAATTCGTTCACTTCTTTGATCTTGGCGGCATCGTCTGTAACGGGCACGTGTCCTGGATAAAACTCGACGAAGTGAAGCCCCATTCCCTGGATATGACGAACGGCCTCAAGCATGTTAAATCCACGCAATGANTAGCTTTGTACACCGACNGGGAATCCACCGTAGGCATCTGCACCTAAGATTGCCGGTGCGTCAAAAAAAGTAGCTCCAGNTGCTGCGGCAGTGGAAAGTAGCATCTGTCGACGGCTAAGTTTCATNTTTCTATTCCTGAACTTTNAGCGNGGAGGNCTNGNGAGCCCTNATTATGTCTCACNGATTTATGCTGNACAATGAGTGTGTNGTNTCAATTCACNTGGCNTGGCTTAACNGNCCACAAATNCAANACATCTACTCGAAGCTCTGTTGCACACTCTCTTCAATAATCTGACACGTGGGCAAAGAATCGATGAACACCCTGCCGTAACGGCGTGTATACACTCGTGGATCCAACACAACGACCATACCATAATCCTGCTGGGTACGTATAAGCCGACCGAATCCCTGGCGGAATCGAATAACAGCAGAAGGTAGAGAGTAATCAGCAAATGGATTTCCGCCTGACTCCTCTATGCGTTCGAGGCGTGCCTCAAGCAGTGGTTGGTCTGGCACACTGAAAGGCAACTTGGGGATTATTACGTTTTGCAACGCATCGCCCGGCACATCGACTCCATGCCAAAAGCTCTCGGTACCGAGCAATACAGCAAATGGATTTTCCTTGAAGCGGCGGATCATCTCACTGCGTGGGATTCCATCACCCTGGCTGTATAACGCCAANTGCCGATCTGCGAGCCACGGCGTTAATGCCTGCTGAGCAAACCGCAGCATGCTATAGCTTGTAAATAGAACGAATGCATGGCCGTCGGTTTGATCTACGTATCGCTTTATCTGCTCAACCATNTGCCTTCGAAATTCCTCGGCTTGTTTCTGAGGATCGGGCATGCCCTTAACGAGCACCAATCTCGCCTGCTTTTCATAGTCAAATGGACTTCCAAGTTGCTGAGCCGTGGATTGCGTAAGACCGATTCTCGAACGAAAGAAATCAAACGACTGGTTATTCCCNACGGCCAGAGTCGCGCTTGTCATGATGACGCTGGGCACTTGCTGAAATAGCTCTTCGCGAAGCGTCGGACCAACGTCCACAGGTGCCGCACGCAGTGACACACGTGGTTGTGAGCGACCACGTTGATAACCTTCGANCCAATACACCATTTCGCTGAGTGCTTGCTTATTCCATGCATTCACNGAATCCGCCAACACCTCAAGTCGATTGTGAGCAGCTGTGAAATCCTGCCGCTTCGTTGGATCTTCTATCGTCGAAGCGATGCGACGAGTGGTTACGGCNAGCTTGCCGAGTACCGCGGTTAGATGNTTCCTTAGAACCTCTGCCTGCCGGATTCTCCCATTGTTTCCCTTGCCCGACTTACTGGTCTGAGCCAAATACCACTGATACGCCTCATCAAAAAAATCGTCAGCNGCGATATGGCATTCAATGGTTTCTTTCTGAGCTTGTTTGTGACCACCGCTGACAAATAGACCTTTGTTCGTGCGGTCATTAAATAGGCGATTGAGAATGTACCGCACCTGGCCGGAAGTCACCGAGATACCAAGATGATCAGCGGCCACCGATTCGAGAGTGTGGGCTTCGTCAAGGATTACGGCATCGTAGTCCGGCAAAATACTGACATTGGCCCTTCGTAACGCAAGGTCACTGAAAAACAGTGCNTGATTNACNACTATGATTTGGGCGTGCTCCACTCTCGATCTNGCCCGGTAATAGAAGCAGTCCTTGTAGGTTGGACAATTACGTCCCATGCAATTGCTGCTATCGCTCGACACTTCGTCCCACACAACCGGCAATACGTCGAACATCAAGTCGCTCTTGCTGCCATCACCCGTTTCTCGCACCCATGATCGCAGATCGCGAAGCTGATCGATTTCATTGTCATCAGTAAACAGGCTCGCGGCCCGCTCACCAGTAGAAGCCAATCGGCGGAGGCTTAGATAGTTGCTCCGCCCCTTTGCCAGCACGGCTGTGAATTCACGCGGAACAACGCTATTTAGCAGCGGGATGTCCTTTTGCATCAGCTGCTCCTGCAAACTGATGGTGTGTGTTGAAATCACAATACGTTTAGGCCGGGTGGGCTCGGATGANAGTCCTTCGCTCTCCGGCTCGGTTGCAGCTAATACAGCGGGGACTAGGTATGCAAAGCTCTTGCCGACGCCTGTNCCTGCTTCGATGATGAGATGCTGGCGTTTTTGAATAGCTTGGCCNACCGCCTCCGCCATCTCAATCTGTTGAGGTCGCTGTTCATATGACTTCAGTCGGGCCGCAATCAANCCATCAGGGCCGAGAATGTCNTTGATTGTGAGCAGGTCAGTCATGTGTGTTGGATATACTTATAGATAAGGACATCGTCTTGGACGGTGNCCCAATTTCTCTTCCAGCTACTTTACAGCACATATGAGCACATCGCTCGGCGGACTAATCAATAAATGGCTATTGAGTTTCTGTGTAAAACCTGTCGCGAGCCGATTCAGGCTCCTGATTCCGCAGCAGGGAAACAAGGGAAGTGTAGCCACTGTGATACCGTTATGGGAATCCCTGTACGAGATTTTCAAGGCAATGAGGATCAAATCAGAACCGGCGAATTGCAATTCCTGATAAGTACCGCGGTCCGCGACTCTGCTGAGAGCGACGCAACATTACGGTTTCAATGTGGGTTGTGCAGTAAGCGTTTGCAGGTTCCCGCAGCTCAGTCTCACAAGAAAGTTGTTTGCTCAGAATGTCGCGCAGTGATGCGGTTGTCTGTCGACTGTATCAACTCCGAGCCGATATCAAACGCAGGGGACAATCCGTTGCCAGCGGATGATTTGATACCCGAAAAAATTGAGTTTCAGTGCGATAACTGTAACTCTATTGTTGCAGTGCCGCAGGAATTCGCTGGCAAGCAGGGCAAGTGCCCGTATTGTGACCAAGTCATGGTCATTCCGGAGTACTCATCAGTTCGTCGATTCCGCGATGACCCGCTGTCCTCTCTTGCAGCGGGCACGATGCCAAACGCTGCCGGCCCGGGCAGTTATGATCCACTGGGCTTACCTACATCCAACACAATTCCAACAACTGCGGGCGGTTCCTCTCACTCTCATCGTTCGACTCCAAAACAATTTGATGAGTCCATGGTGCTACCCTGGGAACAGGAAGAGTACGACGGCAAGCGATTCTGGGATTCGAGTAAAGTCTTGCTGTTTTCGCCATCCCGGGCTTTCGGCAGCATGAAGTTTGACGAGTCCACCACCAAGGCAATTGGCTATTCAACAAAAGGCCATTTGATCGGCTGGTTACTAACTGTCCTGACCGCGATACCCTGGATCGCATTTCTATTAATGGCGGCGGAGCAAGCCTCGGATGAGCAGTTTGATTATCCAAAGATTTATACTTGGATCGGCATCGGCGCCGGAGCCTGGATTGTTGGCTCCCAGTTATTGAGCCTGGCTTTTGTGTTTATCTTTACGACCACATTTCATGGCGGGCTACTTATCACCGGCAGTTCACCAAGGGAAATCGATGTGACATTTCGCATCACCGCCTATATCTCCGGCGTCATGGGACTGACCACCGTGTTATCGCTACCCATAGCCATGATCAGCAGCATCATTTGGATACCGGCATTGGCTTATCACGGTGCTGTTGCAGTACATAAAACTCCACCGCCACAAGCATTTCTCGCTGTAATCGCCGCTATCATACTTCCTATCTTGATCATTGGCGGCTTCTATTTGGTGATGTTCAGCTAACTCTCATATATTCCGCTTCACGCACCANGATTTAACTGCGTAGAATACACTTACGACAGAGATCTGGATCTCTGNGTCGACTACTGCGTAGCACAACCATCTCATCATTGAGAATGACAGCANCTTTAAGACAACTTGTTGTATTGCTTGCCATAGCGTTAACCGTTCTCGGCACGAGTCAGGATGCGCAGGCACAAGTGGTTATCCAGGCACCGTACGNTGTATATAACGGCAGCTTTTATGAGCACATGGGCTCAACATGGAGCCTTTCCAACTGGGGTCGTCGTGGTGGCTGGTTCTTTAACGGTCCGGGTGCAGGATTTCCACCGTTTGGCGGTTATCACGGATTTGGCGGTGCTCGATTTGGATTCGGCGGACGGTTAGGAAATACCAAGTTCAGGTTCAACATGTGGTGCANTCAGGCTTCATCGCGGAGCATGGTAATGACAGCACCGATGATTACCATTCCCAATGGTGGGTANGGGGTCATACAGAATCTCAGCTGGCGCCCATTTGTGACTGGTTGGTCACCTGTGGTCGGNGGGGCTCCGCAAGTACCAATGATGTCGCCGGTACAGCAGTACGTCAGGCAGGCAAGCTCCGAAGCGGAAGTCTACAAAGTAGCACAACCTCAGACGAACTCACTTATCCGGCGGCAAGCTGCTATCGAGGCTGCCAAAGTGGAGGAACCAAAACGACCACCAGTCGTACCTAAACAGCCTGTACCAAAGCCTGCTGCGGAAGACGAAGATCCGCCGCTAATTCTAAAATAGAATTCCTATCGCAACGGCTTGTTCTAAACCCGTGCTCTACTATGGCGAAGTGGCACCCATGCGCCATTCTCAGCACTGCTAGCTACGCACTGCTCTATAAAGTACATGCCTTCAACGCCGTCGTTAACATTTGGGTAGACACTATTTACACGATCAAACTCTTCCCCGGCCGCACGCTTGATCATGTCGTCATATGCTGATCGATATACATTGGCAAACGCTTCAAAGAAGGCTTCCGGGTGGCCACTTGGCAAGCGACATGCTCCGGCACCTGATGCATTCATAAATGGAGCATTCGGGTCACGAGTATAGATTTTGTGTGGCTCGCCATTGCAGCGAACAATCATCTGATTCGGCTCTTCCTGCCGCCAGCTCAAGGCGCCTTTGGTTCCATCTATTTCAATAAACAGATCGTTTTCCCGACCGTGGCTGATTTGCGATGCCGTCACCGAACCGAGACCGCCATTCTCATAACGGATAATTGCAGTGCCATAGTCATCGAGCTGACGCCCTTCTTCAAACGTCTTGAGATGACAACTCACTTCTGACGGCAACAAGCCTGTCATATATCGACCCAGATTGTAGGCGTGTGTTGCGATATCACCGAAGCAGCCAGCAGCACCACTTCGAGATGGGTCTGTTCGCCATGCAGCCTGTTTTTGATCTTCCGATTCCAAACGAGTTCGTAACCACCCCTGAATATAGTTGGACCGGATTGCCTGAATTTCACCAAGCTCGCCATTGAGAATCATCTCGCGGGCTTGTCGAACGAGCGGATAGCCGGTGTAGTTGTGGCTAACAGCAAAAACTACATCTGATTCGTCGACAGCAGCAGCAAGTTCTTCTGCCTGTGCTAAATCAAATGTAAGTGGCTTATCGCAGATGACGTTAAATCCGGCTCGCACGGCCGCCACGGCAATTTCAAAGTGTGTGAAGTTAGGTGTGGCGACTGACACGAAGTCGATGCGTTGATCTTCTGGAAGAGATGACTCCGTATCAAGCATCTCCTGATAACTTGTATATGCTCGGGATTCCGCGATATCGTATGCCGGTGCGGATGCTTTTGCCCGCTCCGGATTCGATGACAAAGCACCAGCAACCAACGCAGCACGGTTGTCCAGTACGGCTGCTGTTGCATGCACGCGTCCAATAAAAGATCCCTGACCACCACCTACCAGTGCCATTCGCAGTTTTCGGTTAAGGCTTCCATTGGTTGTTTCCATCTCTTGTCTCCATCGATATACAGAAAGTGTCAAAGGCGTTCACAAACTTAGCCACCGGTTTATGGAGTTAAGTGGCGAGCGGTTGTGTAACTTGGATTAGCCAACCTTGTTTTTACCATACTCGACTGCGCGCACAATCGGACAGCTTGGATTCAGAATCCGGGACTGCGGGAATAACAGACGCTACGACTCACGCTTATACGGATGCGTAGTCACAAGCCCTTCTTCCGGGCTACTGGCTGACGCATAAAGACGTTTCGGGATTCGACCTGCCAGAAACGACTTGCGGCCTGCCTGAATAGCGTCCTTCATCGCTTGTGCCATGAGCAGCGGATCGCGTGCATGTGCAATCGCCGTGTTTAGCAACACACCGTCAACACCCAATTCCATTGCTCTGGCCACATCACTGGCGCTACCAACACCGGCATCAACAATGACGGGGTAGTCCGGGTCATCACCCTTGAGGTACTCAAGGATAATCTTGATGTTGTTGGGATTTAGAATGCCTTGTCCGGATCCGATTGGGCTTCCCGCGGGCATAACACTGGCAGCACCGGCTTCTTTCAATCGACGAGCACTGACAGGATCATCGCTTGTGTAACAAAGCACATGAAATCCGTCGTCGACGAGCATCTCGGTCGCTTTAATCGTGGCAACAGGATCTGGCAGCAGCGTCTTGGCATCCCCAAGAACTTCGAGCTTTACCCAGTCGGCTCCGCGGTTGCCTAGCGCTCTGAGAATCTCTCGTCCCATTCGTGCAACCCGGACAGCATCTTCAGCACTGTAACAACCAGCGGTGTTGGGTAGCAGCGTGTATCGATCCGAATCTATGTAGTCCAGCAGGTTTTCACCATTTGGATCGTGGAGCCGTTCTCGTCTTACGGCAACTGTAATGCAATCAGCGCCGGACAGTTCGAGTGATTGCCGCATCTTTGTGGCATTCTCATATCGTCCGCTGCCGACGATGAGGCGGCTATTGAGCGTAAACGGGCCAATCGTCAGCGACGAATCTTGAAAGGTGTTCTGTGCGGTTGTAATGTTCGTTTCTGTTGCCATGCGGATCTCCCTAGCCGCCACCTACAAGTGTAACGACTTCCAGTTCATCGCCGTCTGAGAGTTCATATTCCGAGTGGCGATCAAACGGCACAATTTGAAGATTCACCTCAACAGCTACCGGCTTGCCGGAGAATCCCAGAGTATCTAACAACTGCAAAACAGTCTGCGGAGGATCGACCGGAACCATTTCGCCATTAACGCTTACATGCACTGGCGTAATCCATTACTCGTTAAGGTTGAGATTGCGGGCTGAGCCACGGTGGATGATTGCCAGCTGACCGGCTTGTGCTGCACCTGTTGCCTGAGCTTGTCGATTAAAAGGAATTCCATACACAGCGAAATTTCCCGTGGCGGAATCGACAACATAGACAACGCTGTCTGCTGGCTTCGTGTTAGCACTGCCGAGAAAACTGATCCGGCCGGTAACCATCAGTAGTCTCGGTTTCTTACTCGGCTGAACTGCGAGGTCGGCAAACACATTGCGCTTGAAGTGTGATGCAAAAGCTCCGCCTCGCGGGTTGTATCCAATTACCTGCAATTCACCCGTCAAAAAGTCGAGAAAAAAGGCACCTTCTGTTCCATCTGCAAGTGGTCCGGTTGCGACGGCAAAAGTCTCTGAACTATTTGATGCCGTCGCCTGAACACCGTTGATTTGAACCGTTGGTTCCTGCAGATGACGCATCGTGACCAAGCCGCCAACCAACATACCCGCACCGATAAGAAGTCCTAGTCCAAGCCCAGTCGTAAACGACCACTTTGAATTCTTATTTTCTGACATTCGCGTCGATTCCTATCTTAAAACTCATCGCTTCAGCAGGCATATACATGGCATCAAAACTTGCGCTATCTGCTGTGACTCACCCATATTGTAACTCTATTCGCCCACCGGTCACCGGCAGTAACATGATTTTCATTAAACGAATTACGTTATATCACGCAACTTTGATGNGTTTTTGGGTGNTGTATAATAAGCANTGAAAAGTAATGCACCGGCGATATGTTTGATTGACATCTAGTTTCCCTGACTTAATGTCGCTCTCAATTTATCTCGCCTGAAAGGTCACCGATGAAAAAGATCATCTACAGTATCGCGATTCTCTCACTGGTTGGAACAACGAACCATTTCATTGGAAGTTCCATCATCAGTGCACAACAGCAAGGAGAGGTTACCGATGTTGCACAAGTACTGCCGGAATCCACGATCGTAGTAGTCGGGTTGAACAATCCAGCCGAATTGATGGAATCGATTGATAACCATCCGCTGTTTCAATACGTAAAACAGTTGCCGAATTATCAGCAAGCACTCAGCAATCCGCAGTTGCTGCAGCTCGAAAACTTCGTCGAAACACAACTTCAAATGGAGTGGGAAGAAGCCTTATCAAAGAGCACACACGGTGGGGTCTACGGAATGTTCGACGCCGAATACCAGGCGGGCGCGATGTTGCTTCATGGTGATGACGATGCGCTTACTCAGGTTCAGGATACTATCGTCGGATTTGTTCGATCCGTTGGAGCGTTGGCAGGACAAAATCCTGTGAAACATGGTGAGTACATGGGAATCCAGGCCTACCAGATTGGTGAAACTCGTTTTGCCACTCATAACGGCTGGACCGTAGTCACTAATAATGCTGAGTACGGTCGCCAAATCCTCAATCGACTGGACGGCACGTCAACTTCGTCACTTGCCCAAACAGATGCATACAAAAAAGCTTCTGCGGCGAGAAAAAACGATATGGGCGACGGCTGGATATTTGCAAATACTGCCATGCTGCAAGATGACGGTCAACTTGAGCAAGCCGAATTGGGCATGCAAGAAAATATGCTCGTCGAGTTGCTCTTTGGCGGTATCCTCAGCCAGCTAAAGCACACACCCTATCTGCTTGGTTCCATCGACCTGGAAGATTCGCATATACGCTTTGAAGTTGACTCCGCTTTTGACGACAGTCACATCCCCGATATCCGCCGATACTATTTTGGCCAACATGATTCAAAAGGGGCCCCGTTATCGCTGGATGTTCCCAATCAAGTGCTGGCTATCAACACTTACAGGGATCTCGGACAGTGGTGGTTATTAGCACCGGATTTATTTAGTGACCAGGTCAATGAAGGCATTGCCCAGGTAGATTCCACACTGTCGACATTCTTTGGTGGCAAGGACTTTGGGCAGGACATTCTGGCATCACTTGAACCCGAAATACAAATCATTTCTACCACTCAGTCATTCGATGGAAAGCCTGAGCCTGAAATCAAAGTCCCTTCGTTTGCGTTGGTCGCAGCAATGAAGGATCCTGAGACGATGAAGGCGGAGTTGAATCGCACATTTATCAGTGGGATCGGATTCATCAACATCATCGGCGCTATGGAAGGTCAGCCTCAGTTTGATATCGCCCTCGAAGAAGTGGACGGTGCCAGTCTTGTCTCAACCAAATACCTAAAACCTCTCGACGGCGAGCCCGTTGCCATTCAGTACAACTTTTCACCAACAATTGCGTTCTTTGGGAATAACGTCGTATTCTCCAGCACTCGGGATCTGGCACTTGCTGTTGCAAAGTCCAAACCTGCGTCGCCTTCTGCTGCAAACGCAAACCGAAAAACCAACTTCGAAGCCATTTTGAATGCTGAGCCAATCCGCGACGCGATTGAAGCAAACAAAGAACAGTTTATTGTGCAAACCGTGTTAAATGACGGTTCCTCCCGTGAGCAAGCAGAAGCTCAGGTTGATTTATTACTCGAAGGAATTGGGCTCGCCAAACAATTCTTTGTGCGATTGGATCAATCGGAAGACAATCTCAAGCTCACGTTTGAACTTCGGTTTAAAGATCAATAAGCACCACGATCACCGACATCGCAAAGTATTAGTCATGAGTCAAAAACAAATTGATCCCAATTGGGCTTGGAGGCCGTATGCGCCATCGACCGACCAGCCTTGGAACTTGCAACGTGTAACCCATTTATACCGCCGACTTGGATTTGGTACCGATTGGGAGACTTTAAATGCTGGTTTAAGCATCACACCGGATCAGTTGGTCAACGATTTAGTCTTCGCATCACCAGAGTCGGAGAGCTTTCAAATCGAAATGAAAGCGATGAGCCGCGCCATGGTAGCTACTGGCAATCCACATGGACTAGCATCGGCCTGGTTGTATCGCATGATCAATACGACGAATCAACTTCAGGAAAAGACGACGTTATTCTGGCATGGCCACTTTGCCACGGGAGCTCAAAAGGTTCAGGACGCGTTCATGATGCAACAGCAAAATGAACTGTTGCGCAAACATGCACTCGGTGACTTCAATGAAATGGTCCAGGGTATTTCTAAAGACCCCGCCATGCTTCTGTATCTGGATTCGGCTACCAATCGCAAAACACATCCGAATGAAAACTATGCACGTGAATTGATGGAACTGTTCTGCCTGGGTGAAGGCAATTACACAGAACAGGATATCCGCGAGTTGGCAAAGTGTTTTACAGGCTGGGAAGTTCGTAGCCGACGATTCAGATTTAACAAGTATCAGTTCGACACCGGCGCCAAGTCCTTTTTAGGCACGACGGGTGAATTGACTGGTGAGCAAGCGGTAAGTCATGTTTTGAGTCAGCCGACTGCCCCAATTTTCATTGCTCAGAAACTGGTGCGGTTTTTCGTCATGGACGAACCACAACCATCAGCGGAGTTGGTCGCCCCACTCGCACAGCAACTTCGCGAGGATAATTTCAATGTGGCCAAGACCCTCAAAGTCATCCTTGGAAGTAATCTGTTCTTCTCAGATTTAGCGATTGGCATGAAGGTTCGATCACCGGTCGAATTGGTCACCACACTCCTGCGATCACTGAATGGCACGTCCAGTATGGATTTGCTTACAGCGGGATTGCATGATTTGGGGCATAGCATCTTCTTCCCGCCAAGCGTAAAAGGATGGGATGGTGGTCGCACTTGGATCAACTCATCAACGCTTCTGGGCAGAGCAAATCTGGTCTATCGCGTGTTACGAAATGAGAAGACACAGTTTGGGGGCGGAACGCTTACCGAGTATGCCAGCAAACAGGAATTGTCATCGCTGACAGATGTTGCTGATCGGCTAATACAGCAGTTGTTTGCCGTACCGATAAGTAATGACATCCGGGATGAGATTGTAAGCAGTAGTACGGAACAGTTCTCACAACGTGAAGAACAGTTGCGATCACTCATACACACATTTACTTCACTTCCACAATTCCAACTCTCCTAGACGATCTGGACGAAACAACGAGGTCATTTAAATGAACCTAACACGAAGACAATTAATCTCCAGTTCACTTGCTTCTGCATCCATGATTACCATCGGAAGCAGTAGTACGTCCCTTCCTGGATTCCTACTACAGGCTGCGGACAGCAGCGCAAAAAGCGATAAGTCTGTTCTGGTCGTTGTACAGTTAAGCGGCGGCAACGACGGATTAAATACGGTCGTACCCTTTACCGATCCGGTTTACTACAACCAGCGACCCAAACTTGCAATCCCAAAGGCGAATGTGCTGTCGATTGATAAGTCGTTGGGATTTCATCCTGTCATGCAGGGGTTTGCCGAGTTGCTCGAAGATGACAAGTTGGCTGTTGTGCAAGGTGTTGGTTATCCAAATCCAAACCGATCTCACTTTGAATCGATGGACATATGGCACACGTGTCGCCGAAAGAACGATATACGTGAAGAAGGCTGGCTCGGCAGCATATTGGCCACTCAAACAGCGGACGACTCAACCGATATTCCAGGATTGCACCTTGGTCCTGAAAAACAACCTCTGGCTCTTTCAAGCCGTTCATTACGAATCGCATCGGTAAAATCTCTGGAACAGTTCAAGTTGCCTGCAGATTCCAAGACGCTCTCCAACGTAGTGGCAAAGGGTGACGATCAAGGAAGCGGCGGGCTGCTTGGTTTTGTGCAATCGAGTACTCAGGCAGCGATCCGAACAAGTGAGCAATTAGAAGAAATTCGATCCAAAAATACTTCCGCTGTCTCCTACCCCAACTCTGCACTGGCGCGAAAACTCGAGACGGCAGCTCAGTTAATCGATAGCCCGCTTGCTACTCGAGTTTACTATGTATCCATCGATGGATTTGATACGCATGCGCAGCAGGCCGATGCTCATACAAGTCTGCTTAGGCAGGTGAGCAGTTCCGTCAAAACGTTTGTCGATGACATCACGCAACGCGGCCACGGTGATAGGGTAATGGTCATGTGCTTCAGTGAATTCGGTCGACGCGTCAAAGAAAATGCCAGTGATGGTACCGATCATGGTGCCGCGGCTCCAATGTTCTTTGCTGGCTCCCGTGTGAAGGCTGGAATTCATGGGAGTCACCCGTCGTTAACTGACCTGCAACAAGGTGATCTGAAGCACCAATTTGATTTCCGAGAGTTATATGCATCGGTACTTGAGAATTGGATGAAATGGCCTTCCGCTGACGTGCTTGGTGGACAATTCAAACCACTTGATGTATTTGTGTAACGAGCTCATCATAAAGATCGATGTACAATCAGAATGCTACTTGGTCTGGCAGCCAATTCGACTTCATTCAATATCTGGAAAGACAACTATGAAAAAGTTTGCTGTACTCCTGTCACTCGTATTTGCACTCGTCGTATCGACTTCATCACATGCTAAAGAAAAGGGGTTCCAAACTATTTTTGATGGCAAGTCAATGAAGGGTTGGAAGGCCAGCGAAAATAAAGATTCATGGAAATTCAAAGATGGCTTACTTGTCTGTGACGGACCCCGCAGCCACCTGTTCTATGTGGGTGCTGACAAGCCGTTCAAGAACTTCGAATTCAAGGCAGAAGTAAAAACGACACCTGGCAGTAACTCCGGAATTTATTTCCACACTCGTTACCAGGAATCAGGCTGGCCGAAGTACGGCTACGAAGCTCAAGTAAATATCACTCATAAGGATCCCAAGAAGACAGGGAGTCTTTATGGTGTGGTAAACGTTGGCAATCCACCGGCAAAAGATGGTGAGTTCTGGGAACAGCACATCATTGTTAAGGACAATCACATCACGATTAAGATTAACGGCAAGACGGTAGTCGATTACAAGGAACCTGCCGGCAAAGAGGCATTCAGCAAGGACTTCGAGCGCCGACTGGGAAATGGCACGTTTGCTCTTCAGGCACACGACCCTCAAAGCGTCGTTTACTACCGAAACATTCGAGTAAAGCGGCTCGACTAGATTTCGGTACTGAACCCAACTAGATAAAAATAAAGGGCGACATCCTTTGAAGGGATGCCGCCCTTTTCAATGAATAATGAACTATAAGTTCAACCCGGTCGACTGCGACGAGTGGAGTCGCTTCGAGACTGATGTGGATCGGGCGTGCTGTGCACTAGCTCCATGGTGATCCAGATCAACGATAAATGTTGGTCCCTCTGCCGGAAACGACCGGGAGTTACTGATATCGGCATCACCAGAATTCTGCGATTACTGTTTTTGTCGAAACCGGCCTAATTCCTGCTTATTTCAATTGCCTTGGCCAATCGATCTAACTACTATACTTTTGTATAGATGTGTACATTTATACAGTTTTGCTGTTAATTCCGCGCTAACAAGGAAATATCCGATGGAAATATCTGCTCTGATCGAATCGATAAAACAGCATCCGGAATACCAGCAACAGATTATGCATCATGAATTACTCGATGCTCGTGATGGCCAATTCAAATCACTTGAGTCACCGTTGCCAGTCGCATTGAGCCAACTGCTTGAGCAACGTGGAATCGATAATCTGTTTTCTCATCAGGTAGATTCGATCGAGGCCGTTCGTAATGGAAGTGATCTCGTCGTGGTAACGGGAACTGCCAGCGGTAAAACACTGTGCTACAACATCCCCATTCTTGAAACGTGTCTGTCCGACCCACAATCGCGAGCATTGTATCTTTATCCAACTAAGGCACTGGCTCAGGATCAACTCAAAGGCCTCTTGCAACTGCTAACCGGTGTGGATGATCCATTGCTGAATCGGCCACAGGACAACTGGGGACAGATCCCGGAACAACTGCCATTCAAGCCTGGTGTATATGACGGCGATACCCCTACTTCTCAGCGGCGGCGAATCAAGGCTGAGTCAAACTTGGTGCTGTCAAACCCAGACATGCTTCATGCAGCGATCTTGCCGTATCATCCCAAGTGGGCGAGATTCTTTGCTAATCTGCAATACGTTGTGCTGGACGAAGTGCACATGTATCGCGGGATCCTCGGTGCAAATGTCGCTTGCGTACTACGGCGGCTCAAACGAGTCTGTCAGCATTACGGCAGCAACCCACAGTTTTTATCCACAAGCGCAACCATTGAGAACCCCGGCGAGCTCGTCAATAAATTAATCGGTCGAGCACCAGTCGTCGTTGATAACGACGGATCACCGCGCGGTCGCAAACACTTCATCCTCTGGAATCCGAGCGAGCTGGGCTGTGATAATCTGGCAAGAGCCAGCGCCAACGATGATGCCGTATGGTGGATGTGTGAAGCTATTGAGCAAGGTGGTCAGACGCTTGCTTTTACACGTACTCGTCAGGCAGCTGAGCTCATCAGTCGGTACGCACAACAACGGCTGTTCGACAACCAGTCGCCTCATCACAATCGCATCTGTGCTTACCGCGGCGGTTACCTGCCGATAGAGAGACGGGCTATGGAACAAGACCTGTTTCAGGGGCGAATTCGTGGTGTGGCATCCACGAATGCTCTGGAACTTGGAGTCGATGTTGGGTCGCTCGATGTAACACTGCTCGTACACTACCCCGGAACCATCGCCAGCACATGGCAGCAGGCAGGGCGCAGCGGGCGCAGAAATGACGAGAGTCTGTCGGTGTTACTCGCTGGTAATGAACCGGTTGACCAGTACATGATTCGTAATCCTGAGTACTTCTTTAGTCAGTCGCCGGAGCAGGCAGTTGTTGATCCTGAAAATCCATACGTATTGGCCAACCACTTAAAGGCCGCTGCCTTTGAATTACCGCTGGATGAAGATGGGCTGGCTGAATTTGGTGAATGTGCAACACCAATAACGGACATCCTCCACAACAATCACGAACTAAATCATGTAGCAGACAAGTATTACTTCAGTGGTGGTCAGAATCCAGCTCATAAGATTAGCCTGCGGCACATGTCTGATAACACATTCAGCATCGTTGAAATCTCTAAAGACCCAGATTCGCCAAATAAGGTAATTGCTAATGTTGATGCTATCAGTGCGCCGGAATTGGTGTATCCAGAGGCGGTTTACTTGCATCACGGCGAGACGTTTTTCATTCGTGAATTAGATTTGGAAGGACGAGTCGCCTATGCAGAGCGCCAGGAAATGGATTACTACACTCAGGCTGTGCTCGATAGCAATGTAAAGATCCAGCATGAACTGGAATCCCGGCCAGCACTCCCGGATACATCACTGGCCTTTGGCGAAGTAGATGTGAGCTGGAAGACAGTCTCATTTAAGAAGATCAAGTTTTCGACACGTGAAAATGTGGGTTACGGCAGTGTGGATATTCCTGCTCAGAACCTTCCAACAACTGCCTTCTGGTTCACGCCGGGACAAGCGATCTCTGATGCCATGCAGCAAGCATCGTTTAAGGTCAGCGAAGGATTGTGTGGATTACGAAACCTAGTGGTTGTTGCACTACCCATGCTTGCAATGTGTGACAACCGCGATATTAGTGGCGTCGTTGACAGCAAAAACCTCGGCACACCAACCATGATCATTTACGACCGATTCCCCGGTGGGCTTGGGTATAGCGAGCAGGGGTACTCCCGACTCACGGACTTATTCGAACTCTGTGAAGAACTGGTAAGCAATTGCGAATGCGATGATGGTTGCCCTAGTTGTGTTGGACTGCCTAATCTACGACCGGCAATTCATAGTGATCCGGATTTAACGCGCGGCTATCCCATCCCCGANAAGCACGCCACATCAAAATTACTCCAGCTTGTACTCCATCCGGAAGCCANCACTGGNAGTGCGACAGAAGTACTNGCAGCCAGCCACTGATGCAAGACGCCGATATCTCTGCACAAAACCTCGTATGCAATTCAACAACATGGAACTCTCAAAATGTTAAGCGGTGAGACACTTTCACAACTGAGAGCCTTTTCCAGAAATCGGCGCGTTGACAAAAATCCTCCTGCACCAGAAGGACACCGGACCTCGACCAGTTCACTGCCTGAGGGACAGTTCATNAAAACNCCTTTTGGGAAGCACTGGCAATCCACTGAACCGGTTATTGAACAATGGGATCAGCTGCCAAAGTGGTTGGAGAAAATGGCCAGATGCAAAGAGTTTATAGCGAGAGCTGAACCGGACAATCGCTCAAATATCAATAACGTCTTCCAGTCCTTCATTGAATACTTCCCTGACCGCATTGCATTGCTGGATCTTGAGACCTGCGGCTTTGCGGGCTCCGTCGTCTTTCAGGCGGGCATCATGTTAATGCAAGACAGGCAACTACAACTGGTCCAGCTGCTGGCGACAGATTACTCTCAGGAGCCGTCACTACTGTACCAACTTCGAAAACTGCTCCGGTCAATTGATGTGCTCGTCACATTTAATGGAAAGAGCTTTGATTGGCCTGTTATTCAGGACCGCTGCATCATGCATCGACTTGACCAATCTCATCCGGACTTGGTAAATCACAGGCCAACTGTCCACTGCGACTTACTTCATCATTCGCGGCGGCACTGGAAAAAGATGCTGCCAAACTGCAAGCTTCAAACGATCGAAACGTATGTCTGCGATCGACATCGNGCAGGGGATATACCCGGTCGTGATATTCCATCGGCCTACCATGATTATGTACGCACTGGTGATGCCTGGCAAATGCGCAGCGTGCTGCACCACAACGCATTAGATTTGATTACCTCGCTGGAAATCGCGATGAAGATTGCTTGTTATGAGACTTCCATGATCGCTACCGTGCCGACCACTGATCGCGAATGAGTTTGGCGGTGAGTGGATTGATCATTGCAGCCGTGGCTATATGCACGGCGTGTGCTCCGGCATTTAGATATCGTTGCGCATCGTCATAGCAGGAAGCACCACCGACTCCAATCAATGCAAGCTCGAGGGATTCTTCTTCGATGATGGTGTGAAATTCCTGCACCTGCGAAATCGATGCTTCCAGTGTTGCCTNNCCACAGATTCCGCGCTGCGNTTCCCCGAATAGTAAATTCCCGTCGGNCTCTCGGACTTGCGTGGCAATGCTGTTTGTCATGGCNATCGCATCAACAAACGGTGCGAGTGCATGCACAAGTTCCTTGCATGCGGAGTTGCTTGTAATGCGGCCAACTTTGGCAATGTATGGTGTATCACCTATTGCACTTCTCACCGTTCGCGCTACTATTTCAGCCTGAATTGGATCCTGGTAGATCTGGCCGTCACAAGTCGACACATTCGGGCATGAGAAATTAGTTTCGACAGTATCCGCACCACTTTCTGTCGCTTGTTGAGCACAAAGGGCATAGTCGTCAGCAAGCTGTTGAAATTCCCAATCTGGTTGTACGGTTCCAACCACCGACACGTTGAGTAATTTCCCGAGTGGNAATTGATCACGAGTCTCGCGTACATCCGCTTTCCAAACAGCAGGATTGGTAGATGGCATTCCAAAAGAGACCGCCCAGCTGCCGTGCATTTCAGACGTTGCAGGAAGTGGACCTTCCCCGCCGTGCAGATCATCGCACAGTACTGGCTGGAGATTTGGCAAGTCATAGCAAAGGCGGGTACCGCTACGAACGGTTTTGTATGTGACGACATCAAATCCGAGGCTTGCGTAGTAGAGGCACCATTTCCCATTTAGCAGTGGTCCGGACGGCACGCCCAGNGGCGAATCCACCGGCAAGCCGCAAAACTTGAAGTCGCCCGGTACGTCTGCAATTTCAACGGATTGAATCGCTGGCGCGTGGTCGTAATTCCACTGGTACGTTTTGGTTCGATCGTATGTGGGAAGCGGATCCATGGGCATTGACCCCACCATTTTAACGGGTGGTGTTAAAACAGGATGTTTAGGCGAAATTTGGCGGCATCGATATCACTTGAGTGACCACATAATTGCTTGCCTCACGCCGATATTAAAAATAGGATGATTCCAGTTACGCTACCGGTGCGCATTCCGAGTTTATCGCATTTACCACTGCCGACGCACCGTGTATTGAGGATCCTCGTCAGTTTTTTGTTAGGGAAGAAGAAGTTATGACAGGTCGAATTCAGCGAATTCTCATGGTAATCATCGCTCTTACGCTTGTTGGCACATCTGGAGTGCATGCGCAAGACGCACTGACTGAGTTATACGGAAACGGTGTACATGCTTATTTCACTGGAAACCTCGATGAAGCCGCTGCGCTTTTTACTCAGGCGATCGACAACGAATCAGACGACCCTCGCGTTTTTTACTACAGAGGCGTTATCAATCTGAAACAAGGCAAGACNGATGAGGCAGCAGCAGATTTTGCAGCAGGGGCAAATGCTGAAGCGGATGACATTGCTGGTTTTTATCCTGTATCAAAGTCGCTACAGCGTATTCAGGGCGCGGCTCGCCTTCAAATAGAGAAGGCTCGTAAACAAGCTGTGGTTGACCGAGAAGCTGTGGAAAAGGCTCGATTGCGTCAACGTTATGAAGCATTCGAGTCGAGTGAAGCNGATGTAATCCGAGACACGACACCAATGCCGCTAGTTGTCGCCAGGCCAATGTTAACCCAGGAACAACTCAATAACATCTCCGCCAGCAATCCTTTNAAAGGTGAAAACGCTGAAGGTATTTTCGGTAGTGCTAAGCCGGAGGATTCAACTGCTACGAACCTCGCAATTATTCAATTCCAGGCAAAACCCATCAAAGGTGAGACGCTTGCTCCGCCGACAGCAGGTGATGCCAACACGGTTGCTGCGAATAATCCTGCAGGTGGAAGTGGAAATGCAACCGGAAGCACACCCTCCAATCCATTTGGAAATGCACCAGCCAACACCGGTGGCTCAACAGGATCCACTAAGCCATGGCTTGGCAGCTGGAAAACAACTCAGATTTCTCTACGTGACCCAATGGGTCAGCTACAGCCTCTGCCATCGGCTCAGCTGAGTATGACCCTTACGTTTACCGACACAAAGGCAACTATTGCTGTAACAATAATGGGACAAGAACAATCCCAAGCTGCAGATTACACCATTAAGCCAGGTGCTGAAAACGACTTCGATGAACTAACTGGAACGTACGATTACGTGGGATACACTTCCGAAGCCGACGGAACCCGCACACACTTTGGTGTGCAGCTAAAAGGCAATGATACTTGCACGGTGACATTGGTCGCAATGGGCAAGGAACAAGTACTGGAACTGGAGCGTCAGGGAAGTGCACCGGCTGCGGCCACCGGTGCTACACCGCCAGCAGATACGCCTCCGGCTACAAACGCGAATCCCTTTGGTGCACCAGCAGCGGGTGGAAATAAGCCAGCTGCACCAGCGAATCCTTTTGGAGCACCGGCTGCCGGCGGTAATAACGGTGGTGCAAATAAACCGGCCGCTCCAGCAAATCCCTTTGGAGCACCGGCTGCAGGCGGAAATAAGCCAGCCGCACCGGCAAATCCATTCGCTCCAAAGAACTAACCACCTGATGCTATGGCAACCGCGGGGCTCGGCGTAGCCGAACCCGCAGGGCCTCTTACTGGCGCGCAATTCCCGCGATCTCGCCAGCGCATAAAAAAGGGACACCTAAATACTCGTTTGTCCCGGTAAACGTAGAACTGATACCTCAGCGTAATCGCGACGGAAGCACTCGTCGCTGTTCTACAATCACCAGAAACAACCGAAGTAACGGTGTCCCTTAATGAACGAGTGTGGCCTGTTTCGAACAAACGTCCCCACGACATCTACTCAGAATCCAGCCGCACAAAGATTATCTACTTTACGCAAATTATCTTTCTTGTCTACTTATCGTGTTTTATCCAGTCACTATTAACCGTTACGTATTAACAGAGCCGAATTCTTTTACCTTTCTACCTGTCTTAATTCAATCTGGTTGGGTTGTTCCGATTGTTCCGCTTTAGAACCAGTTTTGAATAACTTGGAGCAGCGTTCCCGCCGGCTAACAGGTATTTATTAGTAGTTACAAACCACTTTGCACTCAAACAATGATTCATGTTCTGGCATAATTGATTGCACGAGGACTTGGAATCCAGCGATTTTTCATCGAACCACATCACCAAAAAGATGACTCATTCGGGAACACAACTCGGTCGACGGACATTATTGAAAGCCGGCTCATTGTTTTTGGGCGGAATCGGGTTAGCCGATCTCTACAGGCTTCGTGCCGCTGCATCCAAGCCCGAAAATGACACTGCTGTAATCCTGCTGTGGCTTGAGGGTGGACCTAGCCATATGGAGACATACGATATGAAACCGGACGCTCCGGTCGAATATCGAGGNGATTTCACCAGCATTTCAACAACGGTCACAGGAATGGACATCTGTGAACACCTACCCCTGCAGAGTAAGCTGGCCGACAAATTCACACTGATTCGTTCCGTAAGTCATAAGATCACGGATCACCCCGGTGGGGCCGCTCGCTTTTTATCTGGTTATGTTCCAAAGAACATCAGTAAGCTGACGAGCGATTATCCCACGTTTGACACCATCGTAGGAAAACTTCGCGGAGATACTGCTGGCTCGTCCGTTCCTCGATTCATCTCTAATAAGACGGCTCTAAAAGGTGGCGGGCCCGCCTACCTGGGCCCAACTGCACAACCATTCGTATTTGACTCCGCACCACATTTACCTGACTACAACGTGCGCGATGTCCGGGTATCAGACGATATTCGCCCGAGGATCACAGATCGACGATACCTCCTGTCACAATTTGATCGCATTCGTCGCGACATCGATGCAAACGGCAGCCTGCATGCAATGGATGAATTCCAGACAAGAGCGGTCGACTTACTTAGCTCATCATCCACAGCTAACGCCTTTGATTTGTCACAAGAGAGTCAAGCGACGCGAGATCGCTATGGAGACCATCGCATGGGCCAAAGTGCCCTGCTGGCTCGACGATTGGTGGAGGCCGGATGTTCAATGGTCTCGTTGGATTTCGGACGAGCGACAAAAGCTGTGCCGACATGGGATGACCATGGCGATGCACAACACATTTTCAAATCCATGACAGCAAGACTCCCGATGTATGATCAGGCAATATCCGCATTGATCACGGACATCTTCGACCGGGGACTCGATAAACGTGTCCTGGTCATTGCAACGGGCGAGTTTGGTAGAACACCTAAGGTAAATATGGGACGTGCGGCTCAGCCAATTGCGCCAGGTCGCGACCACTGGGCTGACGCAATGTCGATCCTCGTTTCCGGTGGCGGAATGCCCATGGGGCAAGTCATCGGTGCAACAAACTCTCGCGGCGAGCATCCAGCTGATAGACCGTTGGATCCTAACGACTTCCTGGCAACGGTATACAAGTTTCTTGGTATCGATCCCGCTGAAAACCTGCATGACCAACGTGGACGGCCAATACCAATTTTGCCTCACGGCGACCCGATCTCTGAATTACTCTAGTTTTCATCTAACAGTCGCTGTCTCCGCAGATGGCAACCGGCATGTCACTATGCGATTCGACTGTGTTCTCGACCACTACAACCGGTGAGGATTTGCGTTAAATTAAACAGTTAACGCCCAGTACCCGGCTTTTGATATACCATTTCAATCTGACAGGTAATCTTTATGATCCGTACAGCATTTAAATGCTCGAATCTCATCATCGCATTTCTTGCAACTGCAACNGTTACNTTCGCGGCACCCACAATCAGTAGCCTCAGCNTGCCGGCACTGCAGGTTGGTGGCAAAGTGACTATTACCGTTTCAGGATCGGAATTATTACCATCACCCGTCCTGGTTTCGTCGACGCCGATCCTGACACAGAAGACCCTCGATGGTGCTGCAGATAACTCGGTACAATTCGAAGTCGTTCTAGCTGCAAATGCTTCGCCAGGAATCCATTCACTGAGAGTGAAAAATGAGCGTGGTATTTCAAACGCGCTGGCGGTTAGCGTCGACACCCTGCCAACCATCCCCTTTGCTGAACGAGTTGAGTCGACCCCGGTTGCACTTCAGGGAAATCTTGCTGGTGGTGCCATCTTGCGTACATCATTCACTGGCAGCAAAGATCAGTCAGTCGTCGTCGAAGTTGAAGGACAGCGACTTGGTTCCAGCATCCGGCCGGTACTTCGATTGCTGGATCCTACCGGACGCCAGATCGCATTTAGTGCAGCGACTCCGGCACTACGCGGCGATGCTCGAATCACAGCCGTACTACCCGAGGATGGCGAATACAAAGTTGAAATGCATGATGTTCTCTATAAGGGGCCTAACCCGGGAACGTATCGCCTGAAAATTGGTAGCTTTCAATTTGTCGACCTGGTCTATCCAATGGGCGTCCAACAGGGACAAACAACATCTTTGCGTTTTCTGTCGAGCAGTAACGATGGAAACGCGGACGCAAACGGCACACTCGTCGGACAGNACGGTCTAAATCTACCAAGTGAGAGTTCTTTATCAGGTTCGCGACCGCTTATTCATACATCTGCTAATCCGGAATACGTAGAAACGGATGCCGACGGGATTCAGGATGCTGGCACAGCACCTCTGGCAATCAACGGCATACTCTCAGCACGAGGCGAAGTGGATGAATTCAAGGTTGCGGTAAAGCCGGGATCGAAACTCCGACTGGATACATATTCACAACGTGCCGGAGCACCCGTCGACGGAATCATAACTGTCATCGCAGAAAAAGGTCAAAATCTGGGTACAAATGACGACCGAGGCGCATTGCCTGATCCCGGACTAGATGTAACGGTACCCGGGGATGCTACATTCATCACTGTTCGCATGGAAGATCGCACAAAGAATGGTGGTCCGATCAATGTCTATCGCATCAACATTGAAGATATCTCGGCCGGGAGTTTCGCACTTACCGCAAAGGCTGATCGACTCCAGATTCCAGCAGGTGGATCGCAGACCATTGAAATTGGCGTCGCTCGTCAGGGGTACAACGGCCCCATCGATCTTTCGGTCACTGGATTGCCGGAAGCGGTTTCGTTAAGCGGATCGCAGATTCCTGCCGGAGACTCAAATGGTGTACTGACTCTAACCGCACCTGCCGACTGCGATGTGAATTCAACATTTCAAATTATCGGAACAAGTGCAGCGGAAAACACGAATGTCAGGGCAGTGGCAGTCATTGGAGACAACCCGCAATTTCGTGCACAACCATGGGTGCGTCAAAGGATTGGTATCTCAGCAACGACACACATTCCAATTCAAGCACAGTTGGCACAGGCAACGGACCAATTAAACGGGTTCAAAGGCACGTTTATCCCAGTAGCCGTAAAGGTCAGTCGTACGGAAGGCACCGCGGGGAAAATCCGGTTCACCTCACGCACATCTCAAGCGATGCCGAAAAAAACNGTCAAGCAAAACAACAAGGATGTACAGGTCGACGATCCGGACCGGGCNTTGCGTTTGGCCGAGAATAGCGTCATCGAAGCAAACGTCAACGAGCACACTGTCAACGTGTGGGTGCCTGCTGATTTAGGGGTGCGCAACTGGTCGTTTGTGGTCGTCGCAGAGCTACTTAGTGCTGATGAAAAATCGGTCGTGGCGACAGCGTCCACAATGGCATTTACATTAAACCCCGCAGACGCTCTCTCAATGAAACTTACTAGTGAGGCAACCCTCGAGGCGAAAGCCGGCGTTGGAGAAACTGGTATGCTCAGTGGCACCATCACGCGATCGGAAGGGTTTACCAAGCCTGTACAAGTAACCCTGCGTGGTCTTCCGGGCGAATATCCGGCACCTGTTGTTGAGGTTCCGGCCGATCAAACGGAATTCAAACTCGAAGTACGATTCCCGGAAAACGCCCCTCCCAAGAAATTGGAAAATATTCAACTCGTTGCTCAATCCGATTCAGATCTAAAACCGGAAGTGAAAATCTCAAGCAACATTACCAATGTCACAATCAACGTCGTCGCTGGCGAAAAAGCAGAAGAAAAAAATGAGTAACAGATCGAAACTCTTTTCATTTAGTCTCTTATTCACATTGACCATCGCTAGCGGATTACTGGCCAAAGACAACCGGCCAAATATCCTCTTCATCTTTTCCGATGATCACGCGTACCAGGCGATCAGCGCCTATGGCAGCCAGGTCAACAAGACACCAAACTTGGATCGCATCGCCAATGAGGGCATGCGTTTTGATCGGTGCTTTGTAACCAATTCAATCTGCGGTCCATCGCGTGCCGTTGTGCTAACCGGAAAGTACAGCCACCTGAACGGATTCGTACGAAATGGCAATACGTTTAACGGCAATCAACAAACCGCTTCAAAGCTCCTGCAGGCGGCGGGCTATCAGACAGCTGTAATTGGGAAGTGGCATCTCCGCTCCACGCCCGTTGGATTCGACTACTATCACGTTCTCCAGGGACAGGGGCCGTACTACAACCCTGCCATGAAAACACCAAGAGGAATCGTCAATCACGTTGGCTACACAACGGACATCATCACTGATGAAACATTGAAGTGGCTCAAAGAGGAACGAGATTCGGAGAAGCCCTTCTTCTTGATGTATCAGCACAAGGCACCACATCGAAACTGGCAGCCCGGCCCCAAGCATCTGAACAAGTACGACGATGTGACTATTTCAGAGCCCGCAACTTTGTTCGACGACTATAAAGGTCGGACAAGTGCCGCACGAAACCAGGCGATGACCGTCAAGGAACATCTGACCGAATATGATCTGAAGATTGCACCACCACGTGGGCTGACCGAAGAACAAACTAAAGTTTGGAACGAAGCATACGCCAAAAAGAATGAAGAATTCAAAAACCTGAATCTGGAAGGTGATGACCTGATTCGATGGAAGTACCAGCGGTACGTGAAGGATTACATACGCTGCATCGACTCAGTTGATGAGAACGTTGGCCGTGTGCTTGATTATCTGGAGGAATCCGGTCTCGATGAAAACACCATCGTCATCTATACCTCCGATCAAGGCTGGTATCTCGGCGACCATGGGTGGTACGACAAACGCTGGATGTATGAAGAATCCTTCCGTACGCCCCTGATGGTTAAATGGCCAGGCGTTGTAAAGCCGGGCAGCGTAAGTATGGACATGTCCATGAATCTGGATTTCGCTGAGACATTTCTNGATATCGCTGGTGCAGACATTCCCGACGACATGCAGGGACTTAGCCTAGTGGAGGTACTTCAAGGCAAACGGCCATCAAACTGGCGTAAGAGCGTCTACTACCACTACTACGAGTTCCCCGGTGCTCACTCGGTCGCAAAGCATTACGGTGTCAGAACTGACCGTTACAAGCTAATCCATTTTTATGAAAACGAAGAGTGGGAATTATTCGATCTGCAGAAAGATCCTAATGAGCTCAACAGCGTCTATGACGATCCAGCGTATCAAGAGATCAAGAAGGACATGGAAGCGGAATTAGCAAAGTTACAGGAGCAATACGGTGACGACGGGACTGTCATTAACTTTGACTTAATGCGCACCAAGAAAGTTAAGACGCAACTGGTTCAGCAATTCGACTTTGGTAAAGGGAATTACAACGGCACCATCCTGGATGATGAAGGTAAGGCGATTGAGTTAGACGGTAGCCAGCCTGCGTTCTCAGCTCCTTCCAGTGAACAGAATGACCCATCGTACAAGCCAATGTTGGTGGGTGGTTGGATCAAACCCACCACTAAGCGAGGTGTGATCATCGCGCAAGGTGGTGTATCTCAGGGATATGCTTTGTTACTTGCCAACGGACAGCTGCTTTATGTTGTTCGTCAGGAAGGCCAGATCAGGCAACTGCGTGGGCCGCAAATTCCCATCGANAAGTGGACTCATGTCGCCGTGCGCGTTGATGCAGAGGGTAACGGTGAATTGCTTGTGAATGGTGAAGCAACAGATGCCCCCAAGAAAGTTCAATTCGTAGGTGCACGACCTGCAGATGGCCTTAGCGTCGGTGCAGATAGCGGGTCATTTGTTGGTAACTACCAAAACCCTAATTTCTTTAAAGGCCGACTGCGTGACGTCCGCGTTTACTGGGGCAAAGTCNGCGCTGACGTCATTACCGACTGGACAAAGTGATCGAGGTTTTANTCTCACTCACTNAAAATTGCCGCTAACTCCGTCCAACANGCGGGATACAATTTCAACCACTGGCTCGTGTATTCATCGGAGTATTCTGAACGACCAAAGTAATCGTCGTATATCAGAATCGCCATTGCCTCCTCACCCATTAGCTTGGAATTAATCATCTTTGCCAATTGGATCGGCGGTTCCATATCAGGATGCTCAATTTCCTGATGCAGCCATTCGAGCATCTGTTTAGCCGTCGCTAACCGTCCCGAGGCGGCCAGATGGTGCGCAAAGTTTAAGATCTCAAGAGCAGCGCCCTCTCCTTGATTAAGTGCGTCGCGAAACTGTTTTTGAGCAGTTTCTAAGTCACCAAACCCCAACTCCTTCCAGCCAACATTTACTCGTGTACGTATGTCGTATGGTGTTACGTCCAGGATCATGCGGTCACGGCGGGCCCAATTCTCCAGCCATTGCACCCTGCGTCGACCGTTGGAGAGATATGCCTTTGGTAAAGAGTCCAGATAGGATTGATAGTGGTGCACGCGGTCGATCGACGACCAGGTACCGTTCAAATCAATGTCCTTTAAATCTGCGATTGAGGCTGCCAACTCTTGTCCGATCACCTGATGCCCCCGAATCGTCGGGTGTACATGGTCACTGTAGAAATCATCTCCGGGCATTCCTTCGGACGTCAATTCCCGAATTGCTTCACCTGCCTCAACTAATGGGATATCCTGTTCCGCGGCGAANACCTGAAGCTGCTCATCCATTGAACGGAGGATTCTTAATGGGCAAACATCCAGTTCCTTGGCCTCCAGGTAATACATGCCGGCTGATTCAAGATCACCAAGACGGTCATAACATCGTGCGATTCGATAATTCAGTAGTGCATGATTACTATCGATTTCCATCAGCTGACGGTAAATCACAAGCGCCGCCTCCGGATTATCTATCTGGCCTTGAGCTTCATGCATCAACCTGTCAAACGTCGCCGCATCTTTATCGCTAACATCCGCGCGCAGTTCCGACTTAAAGGGTGGACAGTCTCGGACGTTGCTACCGAGGCGAACCAGCACAAGTGGTACACCCGATTCTTTACATATGTCCGCAATTGTCTGCAGCGATTCGATGTATTGGTTTTGTACTTGCTCTCTCCATTGTTCATCCCAGTGATATGACGCGTATCCACTGTTTTCATCCAGCCTTACATCTATCTCAGATGGAATCTTGTTTGCATGTAGTTGTCGCTGTTGTTCGACATCGCCTTTTCCAAACAAGCTGCGTACAAGTGACACCGTACGTAAGGACAAAAACCACGAGGTTAACGCAGAGTCTGCCCGTTCCTTCACANCGACGAACGATCTATCTTCAAGAAACTCGTTATGTCCGGTTGCTACCACTAGTACATCGGGTTTGTACTGCAGTACTTCCCTCGCAATGTAAGTCAGCCGATAGCTCGCATAGGATAGTCCGCCACAATTGANAATTTGATAGGAGTGTTTTGGATCACGGGAATTGAGCTCCAGCTCTGTCCACTTGCAAAACGAAGTGTCAACGGCATACGGACGGCCTCGCACGGTTGACCCACCAAGACAAAAGATACGAACGTCGTTGGGATCCTTTTCTGATTCAAATTGCTGCTCTCCAAAGTACAAGGCATGGTTTAGTGCCGTCACATATTTGCCGCCTGCACTTTCTTCAAAGAGGGGTCTCGCACCGTCGAAACCTGCCAGTGGATCAATCGTCGTACCCTGATCACCAACACCAAATAATGCAAATACACCTTCCAAAANCACAAACGGCAGCGTGCTCAGAATCACAGCAGCCAGTGGAAACCACCAGCGGGAGNGGGATTTATGCTCTTTGGTCATGCAACTTGGTGTGGTATCAGNCTTTTGTGAACGTTAAAACATTGCTGTGAAAGCACGAGAGTAAACGTGCTNACCTACTACTAGAGTCTACAAGAAGGCCGCTCGACACGTGCAGTCCAATCCAACAAATGAAACATCACCTAAAAGCGGTGCATCCGGGCAGAAGTTAATCGCGATAGTTCTGCTGATCTTTGTGATTGGATACTGCACACGCATGACAATCAGCCGGCAAGGCAGCCCCATGCTGGATGCATTTTGGTTGGTCTGCCATGACGATGCCAATGACGATGATCGTAAGAAAGCATTTTTATTGCTATTGGATAATGACCATCGAGAATGGCTTGGGCCAAAGCTCGATGGCCTCGATTTGCACGGCTTGGATTTCAGCAGTAAATACCTGCATTGGATTAAGCTGGATGAAGCCAATGTTGCCGGCGCCGATTTCTCCAATGCCGTGCTGACAAGATCTTCACTGGTCACCGTACAGTTTCAGAATGCTGACTTTTCCAATGCGGACCTTTCCAATGCAAAACTACTGCGGTCCGTTCTCACCAATGCCATGTTTACGGATGCTGTAATGACCAGTGCATCGCTGGAACAAGTGGTTGCAGTCGATGCGAATTTCAGCGGAGCCAATCTGGCAGAAACACATTTATTGATGGCTGATTTCAGCGGTGCCAATCTCGAGAATGCTGATCTGTCGTTCTGTAATGCTGAAGCCGCTATTTTCACAAACACCAATTTGCTCGGTGCGAACTTTGACGGAGCATTCCTGTTTGATGCTGATTTTACAAATTGCAATTGGTGGCGTGCTAAGGGGATTAGCCCCGAGTTGATCACGGACATGATGATAGAATATGCGCCAACGGAAGACGCTGATTCAGAACTCAAGGACGACTATCAAAAGTGGTTGGAGTCTAGCGACACGGCGTTTAATCCCCAGGACTTACTTGATCCAATCAAAACCTACTAACCACATCCTTCTATCTGCCCCTCAGTAGTTCTATTCTTTGGTAGGATAGCGTCCGAATTCAAGCGGCAATGATTTCCAGGCCGTATCGTTGTTACAGCGATCAAGTCGCGATTTACCTTGAGGAGCTTTGTGTGACACCAAATAGAATTCCAACCTGTATTGCACTGCTTTTTCTTCTTCTATCTACACCTTTCCTCTTTGCCGATGGAGAAGGCGACAATAACCCGGAGGAAGTGCGGCAGATACCGAGGCCCGGAGTTGAAGTTCCGGAAGAGCAGGCTGCTCAACTGCGAGATGGGATCGAAAAACTTGGTCAGATGCTCGATCAAATCCAAGCCAACGGAACAGATCACGCGAAGTCGTTGATACCGGATGTCGAGATATATCATCGTGGTGTGAAGGATAATCTGGAACACAATGAATTCTTCAACCCGAATGACATCAAGAAAGCGTTGGCGTTATTAGAGAAAGGCAAGTCACGTGCTGAATCTCTTCTCAAGGGTGAAGCTCCGTGGACACAGGCCACCGGACTGATTGTTCGTGGGTACCGATCAAAACTGGATGGTTCCGCCCAACCTTATGGCTTGGTCATACCAGTTGGATACAACGGAACACCGACCCGCCTGGATATCTGGTTTCATGGTCGTGGAGAGACATTAAGTGAGACTAATTTCATTGATCAGCGAGCAAAAAATGCCGGGCAGTATCAGCTAAGAGACGGTATTGTTCTGCATCCATATG
Source organism: Rhodopirellula sp. (assembly GCA_002714565.1). Taxonomy (GTDB): domain Bacteria; phylum Planctomycetota; class Planctomycetia; order Pirellulales; family Pirellulaceae; genus UBA11883. The sequence goes on along the minus strand of PAXU01000079.1, from coordinate 21,437 downwards.
GTCGTTACAGCAACGCCTTTAAGTTTGCTGGCGAAGTTGATGTTATTGAAGCGATGCAGCATGTGCAGCAGCAATATTCCATTGATGACGACCGAATTAGCGTCCGCGGGTTTTCGATGGGTGGTGCAGCCTGCTGGCAGTTCGCCGTGCACTATTCTGATCAGTGGTTTGCTGCGAATCCCGGAGCGGGATTCTCGGAAACACCCGAGTTCTTAGACTTCTTCCAAAAAGAGACTCTCAAACCTTATTGGTGGGAGGAAAAGTTATGGCACATGTACGACTGCGATGATTGGGCAATCAATCTGATTCACTGCCCAACGGTTGCTTACAGCGGTGAGAATGACATTCAAAAACAAGCCGCCGATGTCATGGAAGCCGCTATGGCAAAGATCAACTTAAATCTCCTGCATTTGATCGGGCCCAAGACGGGACACAGCATTCACCCCGATGCAAAAAAGGAAATTGCCTTTCGTATGGACGGACTGGCAAAGACCGGACGGGAAGATCCACGCAGTGCAACCGAAGTAAATCTGGTGACCTACACGCTTAAGTACAACCGGATGCTCTGGATGACGATTGATCGCATGCAGCAGCACTGGGAGCGTGCTCGCGTTTCTGCCAGAGTTCGCGACTCAAATCGCATCTTAATCGAATGCAAGAACGTCGATCAGTTGACAGTGAATATGCCATCGGGCACTTCAATGCTGCACCCTCAATATGAAGTCACCATTGCAATCGCCGAAATTGGTGGTGAACCACAAGTCATTCAATGTGATGCACCGGAGAGTGATCGATCCTTTAAGGTGACCATCCACCGATCCGAGAATAGCAAATGGGCGATGGGTGCAAAACCCGTTACGGGATTTGCAAAAACTCATAATCTACAAGGTCCGGTTGACGATGCATTTATGGATAGTTTCATGATGGTATTACCCACGGGTGTGCCATTAAATGATGCTGTTAGTGAGTGGGCTACACGAGAACAAGAGCATGCAATTGCCCACTGGAGACAGCACTTCCGTGGTCATGCGAGAGTCAAAAAAGACATTGAAGTGACCGGCCAGGACATGTTGGATCACAATTTGATTTTGTGGGGCGACCCGGGATCAAATGGATTTATTCGCAAGTTGCTTAAGGATCTGCCACTGACCTGGACTGCCGAGTCCGTTGGATTTGCCGGCAAGACATTCGATTCCAAGACGCATGCTCCAATCATGATCTATCCCAATCCACTAAATCCCAAACGATACATCGTTATCAATAGCGGGTTTACTTATCGGGAATACGCTTATCTAAATAACGCTCGTCAGGTATCCATGATTCCGGACTACGCCATAGTCGACTTTGCTACGAAGCCCGAACCGAATGATTCTATCTATCGATTTCCAGGGATTCCAAAAGATGCAAATTTCTTTGATGAGAATTGGCAGCTAAAACCATAAGTCGACGTATTGAGAGAATTCACAAATGAAGAGGGTTATCCAGGCACTCTGCATGCTGATCATTGCGTCGTCTGTTTCNCAGGCAGCAGAGAGACCTAACGTCGTCGTCATCCTCACGGATGATCAAGGTTGGGGCGATTTGAGCATTAATGGGAATACCAATCTCCAAACGCCGAACATCGATCAATTGGCAAGAGATGGAGCACGATTTGATCGTTTTTATGTCTGCCCAGTATGTTCCCCGACGCGTGCTGAATTCCTAACTGGTAGACATCATGCTCGCAGCGGTGTGTTCAGTACTTCTGCGGGTGGTGAACGCATGAATCTTGGCGAGGTCACAATCGGTGACATGTTCAAGAGTGCCGGATATCGAACCGCAGCATTCGGTAAGTGGCACAACGGTATGCAGTACCCCTACCATCCCAACGGTCGGGGATTTGATGAGTACTACGGGTTCTGTAGCGGGCACTGGGCAAATTACTACAGTCCCATGTTAGAGCACAACGGAAAAATCGTGCGTGGTGAGGGATTTGTGATTGATGACTTCACAAACAAGGCCATGGAATTCATCGAAGAATCGGTCACCAACAAGAGTGGCGAGCCATTTTTTGCTTATCTGCCATATAACACCCCGCATTCTCCGATGCAGGTACCAGATCGTTGGTGGGACAAATTCAAAGACAAAGAACTGGAGATGCATCACAGGGAGCCTGAAAAAGAAAANCTCCCTCACATACGTGCAGCCTTGGCGATGTGCGAAAACATCGACTGGAACGTTGGCCGCCTGCTTAAGAAACTTGATGACCTCGGCGTGGCGGATAACACCATCGTTGTCTACTTTTGCGATAATGGCCCCAACGGCACACGATGGAATGACGACATGCGTGGCCGAAAGGGCTCTACCGATGAGGGTGGTGTNCGATCACCTCTTTTTGTGAAGTGGCCGGGCAAGATCNAANCCGGTTTGGAAGTCAAACAANTAAGCAGCGTAATGGATCTGCTNCCAACTTTGGCAGAGATGTGTCGTGTTCCTTTGACCAATGAGGAAAAGCTCGACGGCTCGAGTCTTGCTCAATGGCTGCTTGGCAGGGTNGATGTGCCTATTAATCGAGTAATCCTATCGCATTGGCGAGGNAGGATAAGTGCACGCACTCCAACCCATCGNCTGGACCATCAGGGACGGCTCTACGACATGACGAAAGATCCGGGACAACGGGTGGANGTGTCAAAGGACTTGCCAGATGTTACAGCTGATCTCAAGAGACGCGTGGAAGCTTTTCGCAGTGACGTCNTTGATGGGTATGACCAGTTCGACCGCCCGTTTCTTATTGGCCATGAAGATTACACGTATACTCAAATGCCTGCTCGAGATGCCATCCCACACGGCGAGATTAAACGTTCCAATCGCTTTCCAAATTGCAGCTACTTCTTTAACTGGACATCGACGGACGAGAAGATTACCTGGGATGTCAAAGTAGCTCATTCCGGAAAATACGTAGTGGAAGTTTATTACGCGTGCCCTAAGCCTGATGTCGGAGCAACNATTCGGCTTACCCTGAACGACGAATCGCTGAGTACTCGCGTAAANAAATCACACGATCCGCCATTCATTGGAACTGCACAGGATCGTGTCAAAAGAGTAGAGGGTGATATTCGCTACTTTAAGTCGATGACGTTGGGAACGATGGATCTTAAAAAGGGCAGCGGTGTACTCACACTTGATGCACCAGAAATCCCTGGTGGTCAGGCCATGGAAATGCGTTTGCTGATGTTTACCAAAGTTGAATAACCGGTCGGTTCTTACTCTATNGCACTACCCGCGACNGATTATCGCTCGAGGTCTTGCCAACGCATCTTCAACTGCTTTAGATTTCCTGCCTTGCGGCTGAGCAAGATCAGCTTTCCAACATCGATACTTCCGAGCCTAAGTGTGACACCTGTGGTGTCTTGCGCTGCTTTTATTGATGTAGGGCCGGCATCTTCAATCGNAACCGCGGATGTCACCTTGAATCCCTCCGGTATCTCAAGATGAACTGATGCGTCATCTATGGGTGTTCCNGAAAANCCTTCTGGCGACGCNATGTACTGTTGGTTCACCACAATGACGAGAATAGAGTCTGTACCNGCAGCAATCGTTTTTACCCATAGTTGCTCATCCGACTTNGTTGGAAGATGCACTGGAAATCCTACGCCAATCCATGGTGCGAGCAGCTGCATTTGGCGATTAAGCACTGCAATTTCCGCCCAAGTATCAACGACCCACTGACAACCNGCTTCCTTATTGGCGTTATACCAGTAGTAACAAATGCCATTAGCACCGGCNGCAATAGACGCATAGACCGATATGCGTTCTTCTTCAGGCGTTGGCGGTCGTGCTCCTCCNTCAGGGCTGGCACTAACGACGATATGCATTGGTTTGGGCATAAAGGCATCTCGTGCACTTCGGGAACTGCCATACATAAACGGCAAAGGATCCCAGGGAGTAAATTTCGCGGTGGCTGCCAGAGCATAGTANATATCTGCTTGCATCAAATCCCCAACCTGGCCATAGGTTGGATAGTTTTGAGGCCGAAAGGTGCTGTCGACTACGAAAGTAGTCGGATGTTCGGGATCTGCTGATCGAAGCGTCTCTGACAACTTGACTAATCGCTGGGCATGGATGCCGAGACGCAGCGTTAATGGAATACCATGGGCTGCGCCGTCACCATAGTCATTGATATCCGGCTCATCAAACAGCCAATANGCAAACGTCTGCTTATCGGANGTTGCTAATTCACGGACTTCGTCGCTGGTCTGCCCTGCATGGTGATGGTTTGGCTGAAGTCGGATACCAAGCTCACCAGCCATCTGTTGCCACCAATCTTCGCAGATCTGTCGCCAGGCATCCGTCCCGCCGGGTGCGATCCATGAATCNATATAGTGTTGATAAAACTCTTCAAAACCCTTTTCAATAAATGGGCGTGGNCCGCCAAAATTAGCGCCGAACATTGCCGTTGAGAATCCGTTGAATGCACGCACACTGCACACCCGCCGTTCTCCCGTACTCAGTGTGCAATCGAGTAGATGAAAGCTGCCTTTTTTCCATCCGGCTTTCAAATTGACCGTAAAGGGTACGACGCCTGTGGTGCTGTAGCCCTTCAGCGACTGGCAACTCGCTGTTACATCTTGTTCGTCGAGACGAACGGTCTTAATCGAAACAGGATTGGAAACGGATGCCTGTGGTGTCAGGACATAAACATATAGCTGGTTTAGTTGCCGGTTGAAAGTGGCTAATCCGATATGTGTGAATTGAGTTAGCAGCTTAGGCGACTGGCTGTCATCGGTTCGCACTGGAACGCTCATTTTGAAACCGCTGCTCATGACCAATTGAACATTAATTCTCTGGTCGGCCCAGGTACGCATTCGAACAACTACTTCTGTCCACCTGGATTCCCGGGTGCCGGATGGCAGAATGCGACACCAAAGTGGTCGTCCGGCATCTACAAGTGGTTTGGGAGCACCCCCGTCCACAAACTCGATACTGTGTTGTTTGTAGAAAGGGAACTGTTGCACTTGTGGGTGCGAACGACCTTTTAATAAGGTTTCATTTAGCGATACACCATTGATTAAAACATCACTCACATGATCGGCATCCGAGCCGACATGCGATACTATTACCCGCAGATGCGCTCCGGGGCCATTTAAAAGCGGTTGAATGTTGGCGTCTGAAGATTGCTCCAACCGATCTGGCTCAAGATTGGCATAAATCAGTTTCCATGGTTCATCTTGTTCNGCATGTGCATCACTAGCGATGCTACTAAGCACCAAAGACAGAACGACTCCTAAACGTGCACACAGATGCATATGGCGATTTCCTAAGTTGCTAAGTAGTTGANCGCTATTGTGCCACAAAAAAACCCTCNGTAGTCAANCAGGTAATGCGACTACAGAGGGTTATTNAGTGGGCGGTATTGGACTTGAACCAACGACCTCCACGATGTCAACGTGGCGCTCTAGCCAGCTGAGCTAACCGCCCGAGCAATAGTCCAATAATAAATCTCACCTTGTAGCCTGACAAGAGGCTCCATCTTTCAGCCCCACGAAGTGAAAACGTACAACACTGTAGACATTGCACGTTATAAAATGCACTCTTGGTAAATAACTGCCTCTTAAACACCTAACCAAAAGTCGGCCGATGAGAATTTCTAAGCGTTTGCTCTGTATCCTTACGATCCTCGTTTCAGCGAATCCACATCCTCAATGCGCGTTGGCTGATCCTGCGGAAGTAACTGCCTCACAACATCAGCCTGTATATCCAGCGCTCATCCGCCGCGAAACAAACGTATTATGTGCAATCAATGTTGTTGCCAGTGCTGACGGTGTCATGATGCAGCGCATGACCTTCGAACTCCGAGGCACGGACAACATCAAGGATCTGACGGGGGTGACGCTTTTCGCAGGTGGCACTGATGGTCAATTCACTACAGAGTCCTCTGTTGCTTCGGCTAACGAGCCCGCTAACAAAATGCACTTTGTCCGAGACCATCCTTTAAAGAAAGGTAATAACTGGTTCTGGCTCTCGGGCAAGATCTCGCCCGAGGCGAGTCTGCTTAACTACGTNGACGTCGCGTGCACAGAGATTGAAACAAGCTCAGGNATTGTGAACCCACANGATATGACCCCGGGNATGCGTATCAGAATTGGNTATGCACTCTGCCANCATATGGACTACGGGACACATACGTATCGCATTCCTGCAATCGCACGCACAAAGGATGGCAGCCTGTTNGCCGTCTATGATATGCGACACAACAAATCTCGAGACCTTCAGGAAGATATCGATATCGGCCTCAGCAAGAGTACCGACGGCGGTCAAACATGGAGTCAGCCGCGGCCAATTATGGATCGTGGCGTATGGGGAGGTCTNCCNCAAGAACAAAACGGTGTTAGCGATCCCGGNATCATCGTTGACTATAAGACAGGCAAGATATTCTGTTTCGCTGTTTGGATGTANGGAAAACCTGGAAAGCATCAATGGAATGAAGACGGTAGCGAACCGGGCTTTGAAATTGGCAAGGCAGCACAATTTGTCATGGCAACATCCAGAGACGANGGCGAGTCGTGGTCGAAACTGAAGAACCTGACNAGATCGCTTAAACGCGAGGAGTGGGTTCTCTTNGCTCCCTCTCCTCAGGGGGGCATTACTCTCAGAGATGGCACACTTGTCCAGCCGTCGCAGGGGCGTGATCCAAACGGCGATCCGTTTTCAACAATCATGTACAGCAAGAANCATGGCCGAACCTGGACGGTCGGCAATCCCGCGTTTATCGGATCCAGTGAGAACCAGGCGGTAGAACTAAGCGACGGTTCCATCATGTTAAACATGAGAAGTGAACGCAGNGGTGTTTCAAGTCGTCGCAGCGTCTACGTTACAAAAGATCTTGGNAAAACGTGGGCACCACATCAGACAAACCAGAAAGATCTGGTTGAACCGCACTGTAATGGAAGCACGTTACGCGTTGATTACATGGAAGACGGTAAGTCGAAAAGTGTTCTGCTGTTTGCCAACCCGCAATCTGAAAAACGGCGAGAGAATCACACGATTCAGGTTAGTTTTGACGAAGGTAAAACCTGGCCTGAATCTCATCGACGCATGATCGATCAAGGTCTTGGATTCGGTTATCCAAGTCTGGTGCAAATCGACGACAAGCANGTTGGAATTGTCTTTGAGGGTAGCCGCTCACACATCATGTTCATGAAGTTCACCATTGATGAACTAGTTAATCCGTAAGACCTATGAACTGGTTAAAAAGCAACGGACTGGTACTACTAGCCTTCCTGATTCAGACCGCTACTTTAAGTGCGGGCGGGTCGGCTGTTGTAAGTGTCACGGAACCTGCCGGCATCCGCCGTGGGAACTATCCCATCACCGTGTTAATCCACAGTANTACTCCGTTGTCAGCTGAAAACGTGGNAGTTTCCGGAGACAGCTCACCGACAAATATCCAGGTCGACAAGGCTCCGAGTGATTTTGGCGATTCAATGTACACCGTTGAATTTGCTGATACTTTCAAGCCAAATGAAACGCGTCGTTATGAGATCCGCTATGGCAACGGAATCTCCAGAGACCTGCAGCCCATTCGTGGTCATGTCCTTACCGAGACAGATGAAACCTACATCATCACAAACAAACCCTACCTAACATGGCAAATCCCCAAGNACCTCGACGGGCTAATTGCCTCGATGAACTTCCCTCCATCTGAGCACATTCGANCCGGCGGGCGGGGCATCTATGTGACCAACACAGAGAATAAGAACATCCACATTCGTGGTGATGGAATNACGTCTGAGATCATCCGGCGCGGNCCACTCGCAGTACACTTGCGATTCAAGAAGACGCTGAGTGAGTCTGCCCAAGCTGTCGTCGACTTGCATTTTCCCGTTTCAAGAAGCTGGGTGGAAGTTCAGGTTCGATTGGTGGATCCGCTAAACAAATACAAGTCCATCGCAAATGAGCTGCTTCTGAATCTGGATCCACCCGACAACAAAGCACCCACCATTGCGGATTTTGGCGGTGGTACAACTGGCTACGTCACACTAAGTGCCGACCAACATGCACAGTTATCCGCTACCGAAAAAGAGTGGTCCATCTCGCGTGGCAATCGCTCCGATGATGTTGCAATCTTTGCATCCAAAGAGTCTGCCGCTGAAGGTTGGGCTCACATNATGGATCGTGAACGATGTCTTGCGATGGCGGTAACCGACTTTGGGAAAGCATCCACCGACACAATCAGATTTGACNGCGGCGGTCGTGTAATTGCATCACGCATGTTCACCGGTGAGACCAAANCCAAAGTGCTTNGNNCCTGGTATCANTTTGTCTTTTATCCACCGCAGATCTCAGCAGCTACGGGNCCTCAGGCCATGCAACAGCCNCTTAGGGTTTCCATTCNCCAGTGAGCATTGTCATTTTTGCATTGGTAATTTGAGCTGGATCTNTTGGCCATTTCTNACAATGGTNACNGGTANGGTCATTCCGGGTTTAGTGCGCTGGGCGATATATGCCAGTAGNTGACTGGTTGTCCAATNATCNTTTTGNCCGTCAAACGATGTGACGATGTCTCCCTTTCGGAATCCAGCTCGCTTGGCAGCAGCGTGCAGNCCATATTGCCCGACGTACTTCACGCGCAATGCCAGTAACTCATCACTGAGACCGGCCGCATTCCGCTGACCATCTGAAACTGGTTCGAAGACAAGCCCTCCAGTACCCATGCGACGAAGCGGCCATGTCGTTACACGCCATGAAATATCCGTTTGGCGTCGCCAGTCCTGCTCAAGTGCGATGGACATTGGTACGAACGCATCATCTCTTTTGACCATGGCTCTCAATTCACCTTCACTCGGCGCGTTATCGAGTACCCATTGAACATCAGCAATGGAGACGATTGCTTGCGAGTCGAGTGTGATCAGCTCATCTCCGGTCCTGATGCCTGCTGCATAGGCTGCAGATCCGGCGGCAACTCTGGAAACGGTCGCACGGGTTTTTGGATCCAGCGTAAGGCCGATAACACGTGGCAACGGGAGAGGGAAAACCAACTTGTCTGGCATGGCTTTACCGGCGCTACGGTAAATCTCCCGTTTCGCATCCATAATTTGATGACAGTGCAAACAGCTCTGTACGATTTTTCCGTCGACATCCAGATCTGCTTTGTACTTTCCACGTAAAGATGGAATGTCATTAGGAGTTTGAAAGCGAGTTTCAATCGGCTGCTTGCCGGCAAGAAAGACCTTATTGTCCGGATAGTTTTCATGGAGGATTAATGCGGCCTGCATCGACTTGGCCAATCCCTCGGTGGTCATGTGTTTTTCGGCATCCTCGACGCTGCTGCGCGTACCATACCGACCATATATCGTTTTGTCTGCATTCATAAAGAAGACTGCAAATGTCAGATCGTAATCAAACTGGAACAGGGACAAATCCAGTCGATTTACCTTGATTAACCTGACAAAGACGAATTTATCAATGAGTTCGCTCAACTCACCGTCACGACGGACAACCTGCCCATCAAAGCTTTCGCAAGCGTGTCAGGGAAGTCACCTGAAGACGACCATGAGTGGACGGTCAGTCTCCTTCGCAACAGCGATCGCTTTGTCAAAGTTGTCATAAACCCAAGAGTCATCATCCTGGAACTTCTTGATGTCATTTCTGACGGCCATTTCCCGTGTTTGCTGCACGGACTGACCGAAAACGACATTGGCTGCAGCCAAAGCCAGCAATACAGCAAATCCTGATAAACGATGTGTCATCTAATTCCTCAGCGGAAAAGAGAACGTTAAGAATAGATCCATGCAAATAGATGTTAGGCGTTTATCGGGCCTGTAGCAACTTTTACCCGTCCACGCTGCAGGGTCATATGCATCACCCACATTTGGAGTGTGTCGGACGTGAGATGAAATAGAATTGTATTATCTAGTTTCGTATTGTGTGTCGATGATTAATAATGGAGAGTATCCGATTTACCTAACAAGGCTGTCTTCCATGTTTCAACTTCACACAAATGATGCAACCAAGCTTTGCGATGGCCTTTCGCGACGCGAAATGATGCGCGTTGGCGGTTTGGGGCTCGGTGGCTTATCACTTGCGTCACTGATCAAGAACCGTGAAGCGGGAGCGAAGCAGGGCTCCGGTGATCATGGTGCCGGGTTTGGTAAAGCGAAGAATGTCATCATCTTTGGGTTAGTCGGTGGCATACCGCAACACGAAACGTGGGATCCAAAACCGAACGGTCCACAGGAAACCAGAGGTATTTTCGGTACCACCGCAACAGCAACGCCAGGTTATCACGTTGGCGAATTGATGCCAAAGACCGCTAAGCACACCGAGAAACTTGCTGTCCTTCGCGGAATGTTCACTGGAGACAATGCTCATTCAACGAGTGGCTACCAGATGCTAACAGGTGTTCCGCACCAACCACTAAATAGAGAGAGTGCCCGTGCCAAGGCACCTAACTTGTTTCCAAGTATGGGAGCGATGGTGCGAGCCCTGAAATATCGTGGCGAATCCATGCCCTCGGCGGTCACTATTCCAGAACATATCTGGAATGATGGAAACATAGACTGGCCGGGGCAGGATGCAGGATTTCTCGGCCGACAATACGACCCATGGTTGGTAAAGTGCTATCCCAACGAAGGTCGCTTTGACATGCCCGGCATGTCGCTGCCGGAAGATATTTCAACTGTCCGTTTGCACGAACGACGATCCTTGCTGGATCAGATCAATGGCAAGGCGGAAGACTTAAGCAGGCTATCAAGTGTCACTTCGTATGGTGAACACACTCAGCAGGCATATAACCTGCTGGGGGCGACCGCAGCCGGTAAGGCATTTGACCTGAGCCAGGAATCAGATGCACTGAGAGATCGCTACGGTCGTGAACGCTTCAACCAGTCATGCCTGCTTGCCAGAAGACTGGTGGAGTCAGGGGTTTCACTCGTTCAAATCAACTGGACTCGAATCAAAAAAGAAGGTTTAGAGAATCAAGGTGGTTGGGACACGCATGCCAAACACAATGTGTCTCTGAAGGATCACCTGATGCCATTGATGGACATGGCATTCTCCACTCTGATTGAAGACCTGGATGACCGAGGAATGCTCGATGAAACGCTTGTCGTGATGTTCACCGAATTCGGTCACACGCCAAAATTCAATGCCAGAGAAGGTCGGGACCATTGGGGCAGTGCTTTCTCAATTGCATTAGCCGGTGGAGGCGTTAAGGGTGGTGCGGTTCTCGGTAAGACCGATCAAAACGCTGCTTACGTTACCGATGGAATGACCACAGCTGCTGACTTTGTTGCGACAGTATTTCACTTGCTTGGCTATCCGCCACACACGGAACTGTATGATCCCTTTGGTCGGCCCACGCCAATTAGTCGCGGACGCGTGATCACAGAGATACTCGCGTAGCTAACCGCACAGGTCAAGCTCCCACTGACACATCACCAACAAGAGTTCGGAATAGAACCCCTGATCAGGATCATTACACTCGGTGCTAGCGACATGGGTCGTGCTATTCGTTTCTATCGTGACGGCTTCGGATTTGACACTATCGCGGAAGATGATGCCGATTGGGTAATCTTCAAACTCAACGGCACGCGGCTGTCTGTATAACCAAAATACCTGNTTGCCGAGGATATTTCAGAAAACTACCCCAAAGAGGGGTCTGGATTTTGATNGGATTACGCTTGCTCATAATGTGCTGGAGAAAGAGGGTGTTCAACAAGTTCTTGACCGTNCGGCTGCGTTTGTCGGAACAGTGCTAAAACCCGAACAAGACGCATTTTGGGGTGGATTTAGCCGTTATTTTGCCGACCCGGATGGCTATGCTTGGGAAGTAGCATGGNCAGCTGACTGGAAGTTTGATGATAACGGAACACTCTGGGGCGGCTGGCTTGGNAAACCGAGTTGATATGGCGAGCCGTAACTGGCCGATGTAGAATAGTAGNAGACTCGTTATTGCGCTTTTTGCAAAAAACTCAAAGCACATTTCCAACCACAGGATCAAAGAATGACCATCTCAAGAAATTGTGAAGGAACGTCACGCCGCGATTGCCTCAAGCTGGGGCTTGGATCAATTATCGGAGGTGGATTAGTAGATGCACTGCGACTGCAGGGTATTGCTGGCAAAGCATCACCACGCATCGCGGATGCCAAGAACGTCATTTTGATCTGGATGGACGGTGGTCCGACTCACATTGAGACATTTGATCCGAAGCCGGATGCACCGGCTGAAATCCGNGGTGACTTTGGTCTGACACAAACCAAAGTGGCCGGCGTGCACTTTAGCGAACACATGACCAAACTTGCTGGCATGTTGGACAAGTTTTCAGTCGTCCGATCGATTCGCCACAATCAAGGTAACCATGGTGCCGGCAACCACTACATGATGACCGGTGCACCACCACGTATTCCTGTTGGATGTGGTGCCTTTGTTAGCTTCCACCCAAGTATGGGATCNGTTGTCAGTCACCAACGCGGTGGGCAAAATGCATTGCCCAACTACTTCTCAATGCCACGCATGTCGCGAAGTGGTGGACCTAACTTCCTGGGTGCTAAGTATGCCCCGTTTGTCGTCGCTGACGATCCCAACGGTTCAAACTTTCAGGTAAGAGATGTTGAGATCCCAACTGGAATCACCAGCAATCAATTCCTCGGTCGAAGCGACCTTCGTGCATCATTGGATCGTCTAAAGCGATACACCGACAAGGCAACTGGTGATCCTGCGATGGCTGTCGATGAATACTACAAACAAGGTTATGACCTTGTCCTTTCACCAGAAGCACAACAGGCTTTCGATGTCAGTGCAGAACCTGATGATGTTCGTGAAGAGTATGTGAGGGATGGTTTTGGCCAGAGATGCTTGTTGGCCAGGCGTCTGGTTGAAGCCGGCGTTCCGTTTGTCACGGTCTACGACGGTGGCTGGGATCACCACAGCAACATCTTCGGTGCCTGTAAAGATCGTCTGCCAAAATGGGACCAAACCGTTTCGACTCTAATCTCAGATCTAGAACAACGTGGGTTACTCGAAACAACGTTAGTGCTGGCACTCGGAGANTTTGGCCGAACACCAAAAATCTCCACGCTGCCAAGTGCGACGACTCCTGGTCGTGATCACTGGGCAAACGCGATGAGCGTTTTGGTAGCTGGTGGTGGTACACCTGGTGGAGAGGTCGTNGGAGCAACGGATCGCAAGGGTTACACCGCCGTTGAGAACATTCTCAGTCCTGAGAATTTCGTCTCCAGCGTTTACACCAAACTGGGCATCGATCCAAATCAAGTCATGTACACACCGCAAGGTCGCCCGGTTCATCTGGTAAGCGACCCAAATCCAATTGCTCAGATCATGTAGGGCAATAGATTTTGAGCTGTTAGGAACTATAGGTGCTGTAGTCGTAGCTATTATTGTAGTTGTCCTCTACCGCATGGGCTTTAGAGGGCATGGGGGAGATTAGGACCTGGTGGAAGTATTCTTCGTCCTTCGCCCATAGCGTGTCTTCATATAGATTTTGCGCACGGTGGTGCTCAGTCGAGGTAATAAGGCTGACAAAGGCAGGCTCCGTTTCTTTCGCATATTGCAGTGATCTATCCGGCAGCGCTCGTGCCACTCGTTTTCAGCGTAGATCCTCATTAACAAACATGTCATTGAGTATCCACGTTCTGGCACGGGAAACGAAAGAGTAACCAGGATAGAGTTGAGTAAATCCTGTTGGCCGGGAATCAACGGACGCTACGAAGATGACTGAATCATAATCTGTCATGCGTTGCGTCAAGAATGACTTTGCAGCCGTCAGATCCGAATCGCATCTATAAAAAACACGGTGTCGATCAAACATCACTGCAACATCATCGAGTTATTCTTCAGCAGCATGTAGAATCTGTAGGTGAGTCATGGGGTGAATTCCTCCTGATCCAGTTGTTCATTCAATATATCNTTGTAAGGCCAAAGAAATGTACGTTCACTATCTCNTTATTCTCTGTCTGTTGATTTGNGGATGTGGCGATGAACCTGCACAAGGCGTCGGTGCCGCACAATCCGTGAGCGAAGAAGAAGTCCAGCAAGCGGCACTGGATCAACAGAAAGCGGCCGAAGAAGCCGCAGCCAATGCCGAGGATAAGGAACCAAACACGGTCTTTGGCAAAGCAATCGACAAGGCGAACGATACGGTTGATCAAATCCAAAAGCGGCAACAGGAGGCACTGGATCAGATCAAGTAACCGTTGGCAATCGGTAACTTTACGATTCGGGAATTGCTTTACCCGGGTTCAATATGTTCTTTGGGTCGAGCGCCTGCTTTATGGACTGCATTACGCTAATGGCCGCCCCGTGTTCTTTAGCCACTGCATCAAGTTTGCCAATTCCGATACCATGCTCGCCTGTACAAGTTCCGCCAACGGATAAGGCCAGATCCACCAATTGCTGATGATAGGTGGAGACTATCTGCAGTTCTTCCTCGCTTGCCGGATCAAGCGGGAACACAACGTGATAGTTTCCATCACCAACATGTCCGAATAATGGTGCCGGAATAGGAGAGTTTGCCAAAATCTCTTTCGACTTAACGATGCACGCTGCAAGCTCAGAAATCGGGACGCACACATCCGTCACATACCCAACGGATCCATCTCTCAACGCAAGTGAGGCGTAATAACCATCGTGCCGTGCCTGCCACAACTTCTGACGTTCAGTCTCATCCATCGACCATTCAAACGGACCGCCACCTGATTCCGCCACCATTGCTTCCACGGTCCGGGCATGCTCGGCAACCTGCGTGTCGCTGCCGTGGAATTCAAAGAAGAGTGTTGGCTTGATTTCATTTTCCAGATCACTGTATCTGTTGACGGCATCGATTTGTACTTCGTCGAGTAATTCAATTCGTGCAATCGGAATCCCCCGAGTGAGTACGGCAATTACTGTTGAGACCGCACGTTCGATATCCGGGAACGGGCAAACCGCTGAAGATACAGCAGCTGGCATGGGCTGAAGACGAAGTGTCACTTCGGTGATGATTCCAAGTGAACCCTCGCTACCCACCATTAGGCGTGTGAGGTCATACCCGGATGATGACTTCCGAGCACGTCCACCCGTATGAATAATTGTCCCGTCGGCCATCACGACTGTCAGGCCCATGACATTTTCCCGCATCGTGCCATAACGCACTGCGGTGCTACCTGATGCATTGGTCGCTGCCATTCCGCCGAGCGATGCATCTGCTCCCGGATCCACGGTAAATGTCAGTCCGGTTTCATGTTCGACGAGGTAGTCATTCAGTGCCTTACGTGTAACCCCTGCCTGCACAGTTACATCTGCATCATCCACACTTAGCCGCACAATCTGATTCATGCGGCTAAGGTTGATACACACTCCGCCGCGCGTGGCCACCACTCCGCCTTCAACCGCCGTTCCGGTGCCATAGGGGATAATCGGGGTGTCGTTTTCAAAACAAATACGAACGATGCTGGCAACTTCATCAGTCTCTACTGGAAATGCCACCAGATCCGGAGGTTGGGATTGGTGCCGGGATACATCGTGACCATGGTCACTCAAGATCGCCCTCTCAGTGGTAGCCCGGTCGCCGAGCACCTCTTTAATCTGACGGGAAACCCTTGATTGCATGGGAGGCAACATAGTGTGAATTGCTTTTTTCCAGTGAACTCAATTACCGTCGTTTTACCTGTGCAACTGCGGCTTTCACTTTCGCCAGGCCGGTCTTCGCAACCTCGAGTGGATCCTGCTTCCAGTAATCCCGGTTGAATAACTCCAAAGACAACATGGCACGTGATCCGGCATCGTAGATCATCTGCAGGATTTCGACGACAGGTGCGACACCGTCACCAACATGTACGCGATCAGCATCTGAAATCGTTGCCCGTGGTGGATCGTCCGGATAGTCGTTTACATGAAAACACTTTATCTGTTTTCCATTTAGCATTTTCAGGCCAGCGAAGCCGCTGCCACCTTTGTAGATGTGATAGACGTCCGGCAGAACACACGCATCAGGATGATTGCACTCAGCAGCCACAAACGCCAATTCGCCGAGACGGCTCAATGTTTTTGAAAACCCCCACAGCTCAACTTGAGGTGTTACGCCTTCGTTGCGTCCAACTTCGAGCAAGGCATGATATCGCTCTGCGGCATTAAACAGATTGAAGTCCTCAATATCGGTAGCACCAACCGGGGGTGCAGCGATGTGGTCTCCGCCGAGTTCTCGCACCAATCCCATATCGTGCTTGGCTGTTTCCAGTCCAGCAGCGCGTTCGGCGGCGTCGTCCACAATCCATTTTGCAAAACCGATGGCACTCGCGACCTTGATATTGTTATCGGCGAGTTTCTTGGCCTGATCCTTCAGACTACCGCCATTGTCTTGAAATGCCTTGATATCACGGATCCACGGTTCAATCCCGTTATAGCCGGCGTCAATAACGACATCGATTTGTTCATCCAGTGGCAACGCCTGCCCGCGAATGGTGCTGGTATTAAAGCAATACCCAAATGGGCGCTTGTCACTCGCGGCAGCGGCACTCACCGGCTGACCTGCTGTAATTGCTGCTGTGCCAGCGGTAATCGCACCGAATTTCATTACATCACGACGCGAAAATGACTGTTTTTCCGGCATATTTATCTCCAAATGGACGAAAGCCTGTCACTACAGGAATAGGTCCGTGCAGTGAATTGCCGATATGATATATTGGTATATGTAGACAAGCGAATATAGCTTAATCTGCTCGATATACGAAGTAACAGCAACGAACGGCTCAGAGGAAACTACATAGTTATGTTCACTATTTTTGGACGCAACCGATCTGACAAAGGTTCATGTGACGGATACTCACGTCGTGATTTCATCAAAGTTGGTGGAATGGCCATGGGAGGGCTGTCACTGGCAGATACACTTGCAATCGATGCCAAAGCCCGAACGGGATCAAACCACCGAGCCATCATCAATATCTATATGCCGGGCGGTCCCTCACATCTAGACTTGTGGGACCTAAAGCCTGAAGCACCGGCAGAGATTCGCGGAGAATTCCGCCCGATCAAAACAAACGTTCCTGGAATCGAAATCTGTGAGCTGTTTCCGCAAATGGCAAAGATGATGGATAAGTTCATCCCGATTCGATCCATTTGTGACGCCGACGGTCGCCATGATGCATATCAATGCATGACCGGATGGAAAAAAGGTCAGCGAACACCTCGTGAAGGACGACCGAACTTTGGAAGTTGGTCTTCGCATCTGCAGGGCAAAGTAAACAATGCTGTGCCACCGAACGTATCGCTCATGTACCCGACCGGAAATGGCACGTGGGGCTTTACCGAAGATGGTGGTTTCCTTGGCGTGAAGCACTCACCATTCGCTCTCGTCGAGAAAGACCCGATGAAGTCATCGTCAAACATGGTACTTCAGGGCATCACGTTGGATCGTTTAAATGACCGCGAAACACTACGTGCTTCGTTTGATAAATTCCGCCGTGACGTAGACACCAGCGGTGTTGTGGAAGGTATGGATGTTTATCATCAGCAGGCACTAGGAATTCTAACGACATCCAAGCTCGTAGAAGCACTGGACCTCAGCAAAGAAGATCCAAAGGTACTTGAGCGTTACGGTGAAAACGATGCAACGTATCAACGTGATGGTGCACCGAAAATGGTTCGCAACTTCTGCATTGCTCGTCGACTCGTCGAAGCGGGTGCTCGAGTTGTATCGCTCAACTACAGTCGCTGGGACTGGCATGGTGGTGACGGGCTGAACTTCCCTCGCAGCCGCCAGGAATTCCCGAAGCTTGACCAAGGTCTCGCTGCATTGATTACCGATCTGCACGAACGTGGATTGGATAAAGATGTCTCGGTTGTGGTTTGGGGTGAATTTGGCCGAACACCGAAGATCAATAAGAACAATAGTCGTGATCACTGGCCACGCGTATCGTGTGCGATGCTCGCTGGCGGTGGCATGAAAACTGGTCAGGTTATCGGATCCACCAACAAGTATGCTGAACATGCTGTTGAACGACCGGTGAAGTTCCAAGAAGTCTTTGCCACGCTCTACAAGAACATCGGCATTGATGCCAGCAAGGTTCGATTCTTCGATAAGACCGGTACGCCACAGTACATGGTTGAAGAAGGTATCCGGCCAATCAACGAGATCATCTAAGATCTTTGCTTGATCAATATTCGGATTTTTCGTGTCACCAATTATGGTCTGTTGCGATTCTACGCGCACCTCTATACTTAGCGCCATCAGGTGAAACGGTTAGTTGCTGATCCTTTGTATCGATGGCGACGTTTCACCACGAAATCTTGAGAGCGGAACAACGATCGATGCTGACGGTAATTCTTCCCGATGGTTCAACAAAAGAATTTAAAAGTCCTGTAACCCCCGCTGACGTGGCTGCTGATATTGGTCCCGGACTGGCCAGAGCAGCTCTCGCTGCAAGCGTCGACGATCAAGTTGTCGGCCTTGACCACAAACTTCCCGATGACGGCGAAGTCTCGCTGAAGCTCTTCACCAAGAAGAATGAAGAAGCGCTCGGAGTGATGCGACACTCTGCGGCTCATGTGATGGCACGCGCGATCATGCGTCTGTTTGACGGAGTCCAGTTGGCATTCGGTCCCACGATTGATAATGGCTTCTATTACGACTTCGATCTGGAACACTCGTTATCCGAAGAAGACTTCGACGCTATCGAAGCGGAAATGAAGAAGATCATCAAAGCAGCAGAGCCCTTTGAGAGGATCGAGCAAACTCGTAATGAGGCGTTGGAACTATGTGAAGGCCTCGCGCAGGAATACAAAGTTGAACATATCCAGGAAGGGTTAACCGAACACGATCAACTCTCTTTTTACCGACAGGGCGAGTTTGTTGACTTATGCCGAGGACCCCACGTGCCGAATGCCGGGGCCATCGGTGCATATAAGCTCTTGTCTGTGGCCGGAGCTTACTGGAAAGGTGATTCAGATCGCAAACAACTGCAACGCATTTATGCGACTGCCTTTTTTGANAAGCAGGATCTGGAAGACCACCTAAATCGAATAGAAGAAGCCAAGAAACGTGATCATCGAACGATCGGGAAGCAACTGGATCTATTCACGATCAATCCGATGGTCGGAAGTGGCCTCGTGTTATGGCAACCCAAGGGCGCCCAGATTCGGGCAACACTCGAGGGCTTTGTACGCGACGAATTGCAAAAACGCGGATACCAACCTGTCTACACTCCGAATATTGGTAAAGTCGAGCTTTACGAGACTTCAGGACACTATCCGTACTACAAGGAAAGCTTGTTCCCGCCAATGGAATTGGAGGACGGCGATCAGTACTTACTGAAGCCAATGAACTGCCCGCATCATGTGATGATCTACAAGTCGCGGCCACGTAGTTACAGAGATCTACCATTAAGACTTGCNGAATTTGGAACGGTCTATCGTTTTGAGCAATCTGGTGAACTCAATGGTATGACCCGGGTTCGCGGCTTTACACAGGATGACGCTCATATCTTCTGCCTGAATGAACAAGTGGCCGATGAATTCAAAGGCTGTATCAACATGACGCAGTTCGTGTTAGAGAGCCTTGGATTAACGGACTACCGTGTTCGCCTTGGTTTCCGCGACCCTGCCAGTGATAAGTATGTCGGTAATCGTGAGCTATGGGACAATGCACAGTCATCGCTCGTTCAGGTGTGTGAAGAACTTGGGATTGAAGCCGAGGCCGAAGAAGGGGAAGCAGCCTTTTATGGTCCTAAAGCTGACTTCGTCCTGAACGACTGCCTTGGTAGAGAGTGGCAACTCGGCACAGTCCAGTTGGATTACAATCTGCCCAGTGCCGACCGCTTCGAATTGGAATACGTGGGCTCCGATAACATGGCTCNCCAGCCGGTCATGATCCATCGTGCTCCGCTTGGATCGATGGAACGATTTATCGGAATGCTGATTGAGCACTTTGCTGGAGCATTTCCTTTGTGGTTAGCACCGGAACAGGCNCGTGTTATGGTGCTGAGTCAGAAATTCGAAGAATACGGTCGCAAGGTTGAGGCTCAGTTAACGGCNGCCGGCCTGCGGGTCACTGGTGATTACCGGGCTGAGAAGATTGGTGCCAAGATTCGAGATGCGCAATTGGAACTCATTCCATATATGCTTATCGTCGGCGGCCGCGAGATGGAAACTGATAGCGTCAGTGTACGCGATCGTATCGAGGGTGATCTTGGTAGCATGCCTGTTGCAGAGGCCATTGCTAAGCTCCAGGGTGAAATCAATGCCCGAACGGTTCGCCAGACTTTCAGCGGCTCAGCAGGCTTTGTNGACCGCGGTACTCAGAATCAGTATTAAGCTGTGCANGCCAAAGAAAAAGCACCGCCGTGGAGCATCATGTTCACACGATGGTGCGCTCTGGCAAGTGAGCNAATTGCCGCACNGAAACGATACATNCGTTATTCGATTCCCTATTTNCNGANNTGCCATAACCAAAGCGACAGGGCGCCGGTTTCTGNAAAAAGATGATGGCNTGTGGTCGGATACGGCCAGAGAAAGAAAGCACCTTCAGCCCTCTTCATATGGTATGATTTGCATTCAGACACNGTAAATTTAGAGGTATTTGGAGAATCATCGTGTACCAAGCAATGACCTTGCTCGCTNCTGAAACNAGCGACGTNATCTTCTGGGTTGTGATNGGNCTTTTAGCAGTAATGCTGCTGTCTGCGTTTATCTTCTTTATGATCTACGGGAAGCTTTGGTTCCGTGGGCTCGTAAGTGGTGCCAATATTGGCATTCTTGAAGTGATTGCTATGAGCCTGCGGCAGGTTAATCCAAAAGTCGTCATTGAATCCAAAATTCAGGCGGTCCAGGCTGGATTGGAAACGAAGAAGTCCAAGGATAACAACGACGACCCTTGGTTGGTCAGTACAAATCGCCTTGAATCACTTTACTTGGCCGGCGGTAAGGTACACCGCGTTGTCGATGCACTCGTGGCGGCCAAGTCCGCCGGAATCATGCTGAATTTTGATCAGGCTGCTGCCATTGACCTTGCCGGGCGAGATGTGCTTGAAGCCGTGCAGACATCTGTGGACCCCAAGGTCATCGATTGCCCAAATCCAACCAAGAGCGGAAAGACATATCTCAGTGCGATCGCTATGGACGGTGTCGAACTAAAAGTACGCACGCGTGTCACCGTTCGCACAAATCTGGACCAGCTTATTGGCGGTGCGACGGAAGATACGATCATGGCGCGTGTCGGTGAAAGTATTATCTCCTCTATCGGATCTGCAGAAACTCACTCCGTTGTACTTGAGAATCCAGATCTGATCACCAAAGCTGTGCTTGGTCGCGGACTCGATGCACAAACTGCATTCGAAATCGTGTCCATCGATATCGCTGATGTAAACGTTGGTGAGAACATCGGTGCGCGACTGCAGGCCGATCAGGCTGAAGCTGACACACGTGTCGCTCGTGCCAAAGCGGAACAACGGCGGGCAGAAGCGATCGC